>CAUFWM010000012.1 GCA_959596505.1 uncultured Collinsella sp. | reverse complement strand
TGCCGGAAGAGTTCGTGGCGCCTCTCTGGTGGAAACAAAATGGTTCTGCGCAGTATGTAAAGATGGCTAGGCAGGCGGGGGTACTTGATCTCGCGGGGAGTATCACTGGAGCAGAAGAGATCGTCAATCGGTTGTACGTACCGTGCTTTGACCGTTCGGCGAATATGTGCAAATGGAATCCTCAGACCACGGGATGGGAATAGTCTAGATAGTTTAGCCGGCGGCAGGACCAGTTCCTGACGCCGGCTTAAGACGTTTCTACTGCCTATGCGCTATTCGCAGGCCTGGTCGACCACCTGAGTGACGGCCTTCTTTGCGGTTTCGAGGTTGCGCTGGGCTTGGGCGACAGCGGTCTCGGCTTGTTTCTTTGCTTCTACGACCTCGGCAAAGCGATTGATGGATTCGCTGTACTCGCGCGTGCGCGGGTCGAGCGCTGGCGGGACTTCGATCTCGAACAGGTCGGTAGGGCGGATGGCGCGGATGCTGGCTGCTTCAGTTAATGCTTGAATCAGCTTCGCCCCATGGCCTTCGGTAAGGTATCCAACGATTATCTCCGAAAACACTACGCGCTCCTCTTCGGTCATCGTTTGGAACAACGGGCGAATGACGGTGGTGTTATGCGAAGCAACCAGGTGTTGCTTCGCGTCATCGGCGCTGACGACGAGCAGGTTGGACGCGCCGTAGCGACCCAGCATGCGTGGCATGACGATATCTCCAGCGCGGAGCTCATATCGATCGAGAACGCTGGGGTTCACCTTTACGATTTTGGAATCCGAGCCATTTGCACTCTCTACAGCATCTGCGGGTAGAAGGTTGCCGTCTTGAAAATCTTGAGATGAGATTCGGCGCACCTCGACTGCGTCAATGTCGTTCGATGTCGTGCTCTCGCGGGGCATGAATGGCGCGACTCGCGTAAAAGAGTCACCGAGTGTGGCGCTGTAGTTTCGGGTGATGGCGATGAGGCTGATTTTGCCTTTTGAGAGAGCGGCGTGGTGTTGGAGCAGCTCGCGCGTGGCAAAAGTGGACGTTTCGATTGGCGTCGATCTTGGCGTATTGGTATCAATGCGGGCCCAGTCAGGAGAGATAGAAAAGGTGATATCAGAGTAATACGATGTTTTAGTCACATATTGAAAACGCGGTCCGGGCTCAATTGCGCTGCGAAATGCAACGCTGCGATTTCCTGAAGACAGTATGAGGAGCGCGCTTGTCATGTAGGGCCTGGGCTCGGAAAGTGGCAAATAAACGACGCTCTCGATGAGCCCTTCGCGTATCAAAATCGTGCGTGCTTGTTCAGCTTTATCAAGTAAATCGGCGGGAAGTACCACGGCTGCTCGAGTGCGGCCCGAAAGGGCGAGAGCATACAGGCACCAAATAAAAGGACCCCAGTCGCAAAAATCAAGGTAGCCAGGCTCTAAATAATCGATGAGCGCGGCACTGTCTTTTTCGATATCGTGCTTATTTGCGCGGTAGTAGTTTGATGCATCGACAAACACCGGCGCTGCATCATCATCGCTTGCATTCTGCTTGCCGGGTTCAAGCTCACAAATATCGGGCACGCCGTTACCGTTTAGGGTAAAGCACTTAGCGAGATCTTCGGCATCCACAGCGCCAGGCAGACGGACAGTGAGCAGGCGACTGCCTTGTTCCAGGTTAAGCGCGCGCGAGAGGGCGGCGGCGGTGAGGCGTGGCAATGATGATGTAGTTTCACGCATGTATAGAGCCCTTTCTTCTTAGTGGGTTTATATTAGCAGAAAAAAATGAAAATTTCTAATGACGAGAACAGTGCACTGTGCTATCCTCGAAGCAATCCAAAGCCAACTCAATATTAACTGCTTGATACAACCGCTATACAGCCTTTAGGCAAACTGCGCTATCGAGCAGGGCAATTTCACTTACGAAGCAGCAGGTTAGGTCAATAACTACTACCTATGCCTCAGAACATTCTAAAACTTAGAACAAACTTACCGACAAACATTTGCAACTGGACAGGAAGAAGCATCCATGAAGAACGAAGACAACATTTATGAGGTATTCCTCAACACGCTCGACGAAGACCTCCGTGGCATGTGCGAAAAGAACGTGAAGGCAGAGAAGCCGTTTCCGTATCCGTACTGCGGTGAGGAGAACGTTGAACGCCTCGCTAAGGCGCTTGTTGGCGTACTGGAAAAGCATTCACCCGATATTCCCGGGCTGGTGCCCGAGCAGTATCGAGACGATGTGCACGAGGCTCGCGAGCTTTTGGCCGCGGCGGCGCTCGCTTTGCTGTCGCTGTACTTTCCCCAGCGCGATAACTGTATGCGCTGCATGGCCATCTTAATTAGCCTGTTTCGGCACGGAAGCAATCCGCGCTTTAAATCGAGCGGCGTGCTCATGTTTGAGCAGGTTTCGACAGGTATGAAGTACTCGTCCGAAAAAGGGGGACGCATTCCGTCTCGCTTTGTGCGAAGCATCGACTACAAAAGACCCAGCGACCACGTGCATCGCGATGGATCGCATGGATTTACGGCGGACGAAGACGATGCCGTCATGTTTTTCGAACGTTACCGCGTGATTCAGCAACGCGTATTCGATGCGAGTTCGCGTTTCAACTTCGAGCTATGTGTCAAACGCCCGTTTGAGGCGCTTTCGGACAATCGGCAGAACTTTTATTACAGGGAGGAAAAGATGGAAACCGATTTGGCAACCAAGGTACAGAGGCTTCGGGACCGCTACACCCTCAACTACGCTCAGGCCAAGGGATACGACCTGCTCGACAAGCTGATGATCGAGTCGTTGCTTGCGTATCTGCGCGACGGGACGGTCTCAACCGTGGCGCGCGAGAGCTATGTGGCGCAGGCCGAGCGACTGATTGACGGCGCGGTCAAGTTGCCATGCGCGACAAGCCCCAAGGAGGGCGAAGGCATCGGCCGTACTTCCTAGCAACTACGCAGAACCATCGACAAGAAAGGGGCCGTGACATGTCGGTCATTAAGATGTACGGCTACGAGGCCGCACAGCAAACGGAGTATCAAGCCAAGAAGTGGGCGACCAAGGAGGAAATGCAGGCGCTGTCGTCCGGCGATGAGCAGCGCGATGTGATCTTGGCGCACGGTGCCACGGTTGCTTTTTACGAGGGCGATAAGCACTGGGAGACGAGCGTGTCCAACAACGTGTTTGTCTTTGGCGGAACCGGCAGCGGCAAAACGGCGAGTTTCGTTTTGCCCAACCTGCTCAATCACCACGAATGCTGTTATGTGGTCACAGACACCAAGGGTGAGCTGCTGCGCCGTACGGGGAAAGGCTTTGAAGAGGACGGCTACGAGGTAACGGTTCTCGATACTGTTAATCCCGAGCGGTCGGCCGGATACGACCCTCTGCGTTACGTGATGGATGTCGAGGATATCCCCACCACAGTGGCGGCAATCATGGAGGGGGTCGATCCTGATGGGCGCAGCTTTAGGAACGACCCGTTTTGGGACAACGCGAGCGATCTGCTGCTCCGAGCGATTATTGGAATCCTGTTCCTTTTGGAGTGCCTTGCCGGCACATTTGCGCCGGGTGGGGATCCCACGGCTCCGCGCCGCTACCTTAAGATGAACAACGTCTTTAAGCTGGCCGCGCTCATCAAGGTCACGGGAGATGGCGAGGGCCGATTTCCGTTGGACTACCTTGTGGGGCAGGTGGAGTCCAAGGAATTTCTTGGCAGGTATGAGTCGGCGAACGCGGACCTGTATGGCGTTGAGCAGTACCGCGATTTTCGCGGAGCAGCCGATAGGACGCTTAAGAGTATTCTGATCACACTCAATGCGACCATCTCGCGGCTTAAGACTCCCCAGCTCATGCGCGTCTATGAGAAAGATGAAATGCGTCTTGACCGTATCGACGAGGGCAAGCGCGTAATCGATCTTAAGGTGAGCGACAACGACTCGACCAATGCATGGCTTGCCAACGTTGCCCTTAAGCAGCTGTTTAACCTGGCCCAGCGCCGCGCCGACGCCAGCCCTAGTGGGCATTTGCAGCGCCGCGTGCAGTTTATTCTGGATGAGTTTCCCAACGTGGGCCGCATCCCCGATTTTGAGCGGAGTATTGCGACCGTGCGCAGCCGTGGCATGAGCTTTTTGATGTGCGCGCAGTCGTTGAGCCAGCTCGATGGTGTGTATGGCGAAACCACAGCTCATACCATCCTCGATAACTGCGACAGCTTGGTCTACATGGGCGGCGGCAGCAACATCGCGACGCAGAACTACATAAGCGAGCTGTGTGGCGAGTCGGTTTTGGGCACCAACTATGTGGGCGCCGAGCGCACTGCCGTCGATGTGCGCGGTTGCGTGATAACCCCGGGCGAGGTGGGGCTTATGCCGCGCGCCGATTGTCTGGTCAAAGTGACCGGCATGCGCCCCTTCCGTGCCAAGAAGTATTTTTGCGGTGATCATCCCAATGCGGCCAAGTGGCTGAGGGATTAGTCCTTGCGGCTTCGCGTGCTCCATCTTGCTTATTTGGCCGCATGGCTTCCATTAGCCGTAAACCGTGCGGCCCCGTTTTGCCTCCTTACCGATTCCGTTTAGAAGGGAATTACCATGTCCGTTATGTATCGTGAACCCAGCATCATCAAGAAGTCTAAGGACGGTCGCGTTGCCGCCGTAGATATGGCAAGCGAGCTGCTCAACAGTCGCGTGCTGCTGCTGGAGGGCGAGGTCAACGACCTAACCTGCAACGGCCTCATTAAGTCCATGCTGGTGCTGGAACATCAAAGCGCGGCCGAGCCCATCACCCTCATCATCAACAGCCCGGGCGGCAGCGTTACGGCGGGGCTGGCGCTCATCGACACCATGCAGTCGCTCGACTGCCCCGTGATCACGGTGGGCGAGGGCGTCGTGGCCTCGATGGCCGCGGTGATCCTGGCCTGCGGCGACCACCGCCAGGTGTACCGCCACACGCAGGTGCTCATCCACCAACTGATGGGCGGCACAGGCATGGCGCAGCAGACCGATATCGAGATTGTGGCCCAGCATACAGCGGCCATGCGCGCCGAGCTGGACGAGCTGCTGGCCGAGCATGGCAACCTGAGCGCGCAGGAGTTCCACGAGCTCACCGAGCGCGACTGCTGGTGCAACGCCAAGCGCGCCCTGGAGCTGGGCCTGGTGGACGAGGTGATTGCTCCGAGTAAGAAGGCGCTCTAGCGGGGCATATGCCCTACAAGCACGTTAAACAGGGCGAATGAGCACGTAGTTGAACAGCCAGAAAGAGGTTGAACATGAGTAGGATTTGGGATGTCGACGGTATTGAGTGGGAAGATCTGCCCACCGTGAGCGACCTGCTGTGCGCTGCTGACACAAAGATCCTGGCACCCGAGGTTGCCCTGCGATACGGCGGCAAGCCGGATGACCGTGGCCGTGTCGATAACGAGCGCGACCTAAAGCGCGCCCGCCGCAAGATCAAAAAGCTGCGGAAGATAGATCCCGAGCCCAGCGACAAGATCGTCCTGTTGCCCAAGCATGTCATCAATCGTCGCAATGCGGACCACGGCTTTGGCTATTACGACGTAGAGCCGTGCGCTTTTACGCGCGGTGGCGCGCAAAAGCTGGGAGAGGACGCGTGCGCTGAAGTGTATCCGTGGGACCTGTTCCTGCTCAACGAGGAGCCCACAAGCGTCGTTCTGGGCTATCGCGTATGGCTCGGCGGCGAATGGGACCTATGCGAACGTTATCGCTTTTTGGCTGTGGTGTGCGCCAGCGCGCTGCATCGCATCCGCGAGCAAAAGGAGCTGCGCAAGTGTCTCAAGAAGGACGATGCAGCCTGCGACATGGACGAGGACGAGGCGATCGAAGGTATTCGCCAAGACGTGCTGTATCCCGAGGAGGTAATCAACGCAAAGCTCGGCGGCTATTGGGATACGAGCCTGGGGCTCAATCTGCCCTGGAAGGACGAGCATTTCGAGACCTGCGTGCGAATTGACAGGGCAATCGATGACCTGTTTACCGAGGAAACGAAGCGCTGCGCTGCGGAGCTTGGGATGAAGCTCGAGCGCGGGTATGAGAAGCGCGGGGAAGTGCCGCTGTTTCAACCGTTCACCGACGAATGAGGAAAGGCGGCGAGTGCTGTTCCCATCGCCTTTGAAGGCAGCGGCCGAATCGCACGGGGCCCTGCTGGGGTCGACGGAGCAGGCGTATGGGGTGGGGCGTCTCCGAGCCCAGTCCCCGTCGAAATCACGCATGGGACGCGTGTCTACGGGCTATTTCACGGCGCCGCACCCGGGGCAGCGGTAGCCCGTGAGGACCTGCTTGGTCCCGGTCTCTACCTGACGCGTCTCCTGATGCGTAATCGCCTCATGGTGGATTGTCTTGTAGTCATCCACTACAGAATAAGAACAGCCAGTATCAAACTGATAATTCATTGCTTCTATACCGTCATAGCAAATGTGGCCGTCCGAGAACAGGAAATGGCTACCGCTACGAACCTGTTCGTCCCACGCCTTCTGGTCGACAAGGGTATAGGTTTCGGTGGTGTATACCGGTTCAGTGCGGTACGGAGCCTGCCACTCATGCTCATGGTTGGGCTTATTGGTGGAGCCGGAAGAGGGCTTTGAGTCCGACTTGGACGGCGAGGAGTCCGAGCCCGTCGACGGCTTCTCCGCATCGGCCCCCTTGTCCTCAGCCCTCGCGGTACCATCGGCCACGGCGTCCGCCTCCACCACCTTCTCCTTATCGGCGGCAGGTGCCTTGGAGGCGTTGTCGGCGGCCTTGTCCGCCACGTCCTTGCCGTCGTCTCCCGCGAGCGTGCCACCGGCTTCGGTGGCCTCGGGTTTGGGGGCGAAGGCGCCGGCCACCCATGCGCCGCCGAGCCCGAGCCCCGCGACGACGAGCGCGACTGCCGCGCCGATGGTGGCCTTTCGCTTCAGGGGCGTTGTGCTGCCGCCGCTTACAGTGGGAGCGAAACCGGGGTCCTGATCCCGCTCGTTCTGGTGTTTGTTGTTGCTTTCATCCATGGCGCTGTCTTTCTCTAGTCCCCAATCGGATTCTAACCCATCGCCCGGACATTAAAATCTCGTCAATGCGGTCGATCCGGATGCCAGCGCCAGTCACCTCCAGTGCTGAGGCTATGCGCTCCTTCTGCGTGGGTGCCTCTTGATGCTCACTAAGAAGCGCTCCGAATAGTCACCGCTTTTGAACATCGTGGTCATTGATGGTTGGGCGGGTAATCACGAGGGCCATGTCTCTGGACATGGGGAATGTGAATCTGCTCCATTTCCGTCGAGAATTCGATTTCCGCTTTGCAAAGCGCAACGCCTCGAGGCTTGGAGGCAAGCTCGAGCGTGGGTATGTAAGACACGGGGCGCAATTGAACGAGGATTTGCTGAACGGGATGACCCAGTGAATGGTTGCCAGCAGTCCGATAAAAATCTGTCCACACGAAATGATAGAACATATCTGACTGGAATTTAGGGAGATTGCAATGGGAATTGTCTATAGGGACCTGTTTCGTGTAAACCATCTCATCTATGGTCCTGGACCGGGAGGTTTCTTCATTAAAAGATTCAAGAAGAGCGAATACAGTGAGGCAGAATTAATCGATTTGATTTCAAGAATTGATTTCTCTCTCGCTGGAGCTGACGAGGACATCAGTCTGAAAAAGAAATGTGAAATAATCGAACAGGCGGTTGCTGAAACGCATTATACGAGCTGGGCCCTCAGTCTGATTGGCATCATTATTTCTCTTACGGTCGGAGCATATTTGTCTGCGCTGATAGCCAGCAATCCAATTGCTGCGCGGATTATTGTGGCGCTATTCTTGATTGTCTTGGGAATATATGCGTTGCTTCGATCTTACTTTGAGCAAAAGAGAACAATACTGTTGTGTGCATTGGGTCACATAAAGACGCTTCAGCCATAGCCGCTTGCGAGATTCGGAGCGCGTCTGCTGCGGTTAAGCCCGAGGAGCCGGAAGCTCGCCCGATGCCCTAACACAGCTCTGGGCAGCGTTGAGGTCAGCCGGATCCCGGAAGCACTACGGATGGGTACTTGGTACATACCATAGGCAGCTAGCTGCCGGTAATTTTGGACAGCACGCTTGTCTGCTGCAAGAGACTAGACAAGGATTTCCAGTAGTTAATGAGAAACGTTGTTGATATAATCCTTTAATTTGAGATAAGGAGGGGTAATGGCGGTTGAGTTAAATCACGTTTACAAAATGGATTGCATCGAGGGAATGACCTCGTTACCGGATAATTCCGTTGACTTGATTATCGCCGATCCTCCTTACAACCTATCAAAAGGAGGCAACTGGAGCTGGGATAATAGCGTTGTCCTGAAAGGCTTGGGCGGCAACTGGAATAAAGTCATGGAATCCTGGGATGCTATGCCGCTCGAAGAGTATTGGAAATTTACCCTCGCGTGGATTTCCGAAGCAAAGCGGATACTGAAGCCTTCAGGTTCAATGTGGATATTTGGCACTTACCACAATATTGGGATTATTAACGTGGTTTGTCAGATGCTTGAAATTGAAATCATCAATGAAGTTGTTTGGTTCAAGCGAAATTCATTTCCAAATCTATCCGGCCGTCGTTTAACCGCGAGTCACGAAACTCTATTATGGTGCCATTCCGGAGGTAAGAAGAGACAGTATTACTTCGACTATGATTATTCCAAAAACGGAGTATTCGAAAGCGATCTGATAAAAAAACCTGGTAAACAAATGCGTACGGTTTGGGATGTGCCGAACAACAAGACGAAAGTTGAGCTCAAGTTTGGAAAGCATCCGACTCAGAAGCCCCTGCGGTTGCTAGAAAGAATCGTCGGCCTCACATCAAAAGAGGGCGATTTGATGTTAACTCCATTTTGCGGAAGCGGAAGCGAGTGCGTTGCCGCAAAGATTGCCGGAAGAGACTATATTGGATTCGAAATTGAAGATGAATATGTTGAGCTTGCAGAGAAGCGTCTAGAAAATGCCGAGCGAGGTTCGAAGCTTCCTCCAAAAGAAGATTCTTCCAGGATTAATCCGACTCTTTTTCAAGAAAGGAAATAATGAATTTTAAGCCGGTCATTAAATGGAGCGGAAGCAAACGCTCTCAGGCTTCGACTATTGTCTCGCTCGCTCCAGACTCTTATCGTACGTATTTCGAACCATTCATTGGAGGTGGTTCGATTCTTTATGCGCTAAATCCTCCCGCTGCAATATGTGGCGATATCTGTTCTCCACTGATTGATCTATGGAAGGTCATACAATCCGCCCCCGATTCCCTAATCGATCAATATCGAAAAGATTGGTTGCGACTACAAGAAGAAGGACATCCCGTTTTCTATGAAATAAGGGATCATTTTAATAAAACGCAGGACCCTAGAAGTTTGTTTTTTCTTTCTAGAACTTGCGTCAACGGATTAATTCGATTCAATGCAAAAGGCGAATTCAACAATTCACTTCATCACTCCCGCCCAGGCATAAATCCGGATCGGCTTAAGCCGATCGTTGATTCCTGGTCCGAGAGAATTCAAGGAGTGGAATTCCTTAATGCCGATTATCGAATTACGATCGCGGATGCCTCAAAGGGAGACTTCGTCTACCTTGACCCTCCTTATCTCAACACGAAAGGCAGGTATTACGGAGGAATTGAGTTCTCGGAATTCTTGTCCTGTCTCGAAGACCTCAACATGCGCGGCGTTAAATACGCTCTGTCCTTTGATGGATACCGAGGCGACAAAGATTACTCGGCTCCTATTCCCAAAGAATTGTACAAACGTAAGGAGATGCTTGCGTCTGGCAATTCCGCATTTAAGAAGGTTCAGGATAAAATATCGGAACAGGTTTACGAATCGTTGTACCTAAACTACTAGAGGTCTATTACGCGATAATCAAATGACTCAATCGCGAGGGATTTACCAATTTCTTTAGCAATTTTTAATGCTGTTTCATTTTTGGATATAGCTTGAATCGACCATTTTGCAGCAGTCGGGATCGGATCGACGTCAAACAGGATGTCGCAAGAACTTTTGGAGAGAATGCTTTGATAGTCGTTATTGGCATTCCTAAGAAATGCGCCTGCGGAAATGAACGTATAGTCACCCGGTGAGACGCGGGAATGGGATATCGTCCACTCTCCAGTATGGCTATCGGCCCTTTCTGCGCTTGGAGTGCTTTTCATAAGCCAGTCAATATATTTAATGAGTTGAGTGCCGACACTGGCTTCTAGGTCTTTAGCCTGACCCTTTGATTCGACAACAAGCAGAATTGGCTTATCACCCAAGCCAAAAATTTCTGCAATATGGTCCGGCCTCTTTCCTCCGTTACTTACTCGCGGAAGAGATAACCATCGATATTCGATATTATTACGTTTAACAGAGAAACCACTCCAATCTCCTCCTGGAGGATTGCACATACACTCGAAAGACCCAATCTTTAATGATTTGCTAAAGAGGACATGAAGCGCGGTATCTACATCGTCCTCGGAATATGCACATGGCTCCGAGGGTATTTTGCTCATACTTAGAGTATGGCTTTTGGGCACCTTAAGCAATTGGTCTTTTAAGCCCGTGTTGCACAGAAATTGTTGTGTGGAGTTCGTTGCTCCGTGAAGAACGGGACAATCCAGCAAGATGTAATCACTCAAAGAAAGGACGGCCTTCCATAAACCATTTCTTCCAGCAAGTTTTTTAGGATCCGTAAGCAGCTGCTTATAGCTGGTATCTAATAACGGACCATATATGAAAGTAAGCACATTCTGGCGCGTATTGGATAACATTGCAACAAGGGGGAGAAGGCCACGATCGGGTCGGTTGTCGTCGCCTCTGGGCTTAAATCCCTTAATGAGGCAAACAATCAAGTTCGAATCGCATGGTATGGAATCAATATTTGGTTTTTCTGGATAAATAGCTTTTGCCCGGTGTTTAAATAAATCCAGATTATTTTTTGAGATGATGCCGATCGGAAGATCCTGTGACCCTATACCTACACTCATTTCTTTTACAAGGTCACGAAATTCTAAGACGGATTCTGAACTAACTGATTTGTTTGCTATTTTCTTTGAGCATGAGAAGCTTCCATTTACTGCCGCGTATTCAATTACATCCCGCTTGGACCGATAGAGAAAATCCCAGTCGCTCTTTTTGAAGCAATTGGTGTCACCGGAGCGTGACGTTAAAAAATCAACCACCTTCATATTCTTCTCGAGTAGGAGGCATTCAATCTGATGCGTAGGTTCTCCCAAAAGCTTGGCAACCAGATATTGAGAAAATGCTTCGTCCCCAAAATAATCATCTGAAAAACCAGACAAATCAGAATCAAAGGAAGGCTGGAACTCCTCGGCTCTGACGTATACCTGGGTACAAAATACGCCTGAATTGTTTGAATGATTAATATAGCTGTAGACAACAGCAGGATTGGGGAAGCGCAGGGCTTTACGTTGCCTAGTTTGTTTGTCTAGTTCATATTTTACGAAATCGACAATGTACAAATAAGGACAGCCGCTTCTAGATGTGGAAAAAGCCCTTCCGCTTCTTTGCCATGCCTGATTTCCTGCCTGGAGGGCGCTGCAGAACTCAATCGCTACAAGCACTTCCTCATCACCAGAATTATTAATTCTGGTGATGAGGGCATCGGGAGTTTCATCCAATATGCTGCCATTTTTCTTAAGTGGCTCATAAATATCGCTTTTCCAGCGAGAACCGTTCGTTTTGTTGAATCCTGGATACAGAAGGAATTTTACGGATTGGTTAGTGTCGTCCCTAGGAAAAGACATTGTGACCTGGGGGCATGCGGGCGATGCGAAAGAATAAGTCACATGTGCCCCATTGAGACCTTTCTCGATATACTCAATCATGCGCTCACATTCGATAACGTTGTCGCCATGGATGTGGAATTCTCGCACTTGCAGCTCCTCCCAACCCCTCCAATTATTCATAATTGAAAATTTTATCAAACAGCTATTTCTTTAGTCTGTTCCAGGGATTATAGGGCGGCAGACGGCCTTTTGCTACATACGTTAGGCTCATCGTCCCGAGAGATGCCCGGATGGGCTCGCGATTCATTGTGCCTTGATCTCGCTTGCATTTGCAGTCGTGGCCTTGGTGCTGTGCTTTGCCGGGCTTCCCCTCATGATCGCCGCCTTGTCGCATGGATAGACGATGGGAGGAGATTTTCTCCCAATGGCCCGCGCCGTCCGCGAACCGGCCTTGCCCTGTGGCCTTCGTCTCCGCTAGAAACGGCGGCATCAGCCTTAGCCCTGCTTTTCCGGGTCATATCCCTTTGTATACACGGTAAAGCTGAGGTCATCGATCATGCCGGTACTGCAGACACATGCGTCGGGCGTGTTCCAAGTGTCCTGAACCGTCAGGTCGGTTGAGACACGCTCGGGCTCATCAATTCCAAGCAATGGAATGGGTTTTGTCATCTGATCGGCGTTATTTATCTGCGCAATGATCTCCAGCAACTTGTACAACTTGATATGCCAGGAGCTGTATGGGTGCTCGCCGGGCCCCTTGAAATCCAACGTGCATTTTGATTGTCGGCTTTCGGCAAGTTGGCCCAAACGTTCAAAAAGCGCTGGGTACTCGGCTCCGGAAAACTCGACTCGAACATAACGATTGCCATCGCGGACGACTCCGTACCACATTACAGAGTATGGAAAGCCGATTCTATCCGGTCGTTTGATTTCTGTCCTGCAATTGGGCTGGTTGACGATAGACAGCCATGTTGAATAGAGCTCGTCGGAAATAAGGTCACTCGCTTGGTATGTTGGACCAATGCCATTGAGGACAAAGTTGCCAAGACGCTCAAAATAGTGGGCACAATCCGCTAGGCCATTTTTATACGCCGTATCGGCTTTTCTCTGCATATTGAGCGCGACATCGCGGGGCGATTTGCGACCAAGATGTTTTTTGGCGTTATATCGCGGGTTGCAGTAGAGCTTGGTCTCCTCGCTATATCGGTCGCAGTACTTGCTGTTGGGACCAGTTGGAAAAAAGAGCGAACCGCAGGTTTGGCATGCTATCGGCATAATGCCGCACAGCAGCAGCTCGTGAAGGATGCGGGCATAAAGGCTTGCAAAGGACCATTCCTCTTCGGTGAAGTAGAGCTCTCCTGCCTTTGAAATAACGGCTTGAAGCCCAACGAGCCTATTGAGGTTTTCCTGGTCGTTAAGCTCTGCATGCGTATGGAAGTCTCCATTTGCGAAGATCTGGTTCTCGCGCATAGCCTCGAGATAGTTTTTACGAAACGCCTGCATAAAGGGGGCGCTATTCATGCGCTTTATTCCATTCAAATGCTCTTCGAGCTTTTGAGCCGTTTCGTTTCCGGGCAAGTGTTTTTTGGCTGCGTATACAAAAGCTTCGCCAAAGCGGATGATTGCTTGCAGCTGCTCATCGAATAATCGGAATTGTCGCGGGTCGCTTGTTTTGATGGCGGCTGGGAAAAACTCTTCGTTTTGCGCGAGCAGGCTAGGTGCCTCGGTGTTTTTAAGCAGCGGGGTAAGCTCCAGACATTCCTGATAAAAAACAATGAGAAGCGCTCGAAAGAGATCGATATTGGTGCAGACGCAAGCTGTTTCTATCTGAGATTTCGCCTTGGGAAAGTTGCGTATAGGATTGTCGCGGTCATACGGCACTGGTGCTGTTAGATCAGTCTCGCCGTTGGTAGCGTTAATGCTCATGTCGTTCGACTCGAGCTGGAGATAGGAGCTGAAGAGGGACGCCATTTCTTGCTTGTTGAGTTGGTCCGATGTTGTAATCACCGCGCGGTACAGGCGGTTGATCTCGTCGCACTCAATAGCGTTGTTGTACATCCAGCAGCTGTAATAGCGATAGTCGGGAATCGCCGTGATGTTCATGACACACTGTCTACAGACATTTTCAAGGAGATATCTGGCCATGCCGGAAATCTCTCCGTGTGCATGGCTTGTAATGGCTTCGTCGAATATCGGAGCAAAGAAATCGAGGTCGCGTTCCTTTTGTTTTTGAAGGTTGATAGCGATTTCAGCTTCGTTCAATTCTGCTTGGGTGGGCTCTTGGTCGGGATCGTCTGGATCGAGCCAGTCGTCATGGTCTGGCTCGGATGCGGAGTCTATCGAGGTGTGTTGCACATGGTGAGGAGCGGCAGGAGGCTGTCGAATGGCGTTCTGCAAATCGATATAAAAGCGAAGTTCTGCTCGCTCACGAAAGTGGTTCCCAATCTCGTTGAAAAGCGAGCTTAAGTCGACGCGTAATAGATCGTTGGCTATGGAGACGAGACTCCATGCGCTTGCATTGCCGGATGTGCTTCCGTCACCGGCGCAATCAATCTCTGGCGTCCTGTTAAGAAGAAGCATACGGGGATTGACGGGGGAGCGAAGAAAGCCAGCCTCAAAACCCCAGCTAAATGGTTCTTTTTCGGACTCAAGCATCGATGCTCCAAACAGCCAAAATTTAAAACGCGATAAAAGTCATATTACGCGGCTGTTCGCGGCTGTTCAATGGAGTCAAGCGAAAAGGCTTAAAACCAGGGAGGCCGTTATGCCCGATTGCATCAAGCTCAACGAAGGAAACATCGATGTGTGCGAGCGCGAGGTTATCGCTCTTCGCGAGATTATCGCCGCCGCCATGGGTCGCTTGCATCAGATGCGCAAGCAGTGCGAGCGAGGCTACGCGTCTTCGGAGGATTTCGAGAATGCGTTGGATGTTTACGGAGTGATCCGTGGGCGAGTCGATGAGCTTGACCAGCTTGGTTTCGAGTTTAGATGGTCGTCAGTCCCCGATGCAGGGATCGATGAGTGCGTCGGGCTCGAATGGATTGAGGACGACAACTCTCCACGTGGACGCGGTTTCGATATCGCTTGTTAATGTGTCCGCACGACTTGGTATCAATGTGGGCGAACAATCTCTAATCGGAGCCGACTAGAGGCTGCATCCTAGTTGCCGGCGTTTCCGGTTTGATCTCTGTTGAAAGGAAAATCGTGAACACTTCTATCCAAATTCCATCCAGCGCCGTTGAGACCGCGCCCCGCACCGCCAAGGGCGAGGTCGTCAAGCTCGTGCAGGGCGCGCCGCTTATTGCCGCCGCCGCGATTGCCGTTGTCGGCATCGCCTCCGTCGCCGCCCCGTTTTGCGTTTGGAAGGGCGAGGTCGCGCTGTTCCTGAACGAGTCGTTCCACACCAACTGCTCAGTTTCTGCGATCGCGGAGTACGCGTCGGCGGCGCCCGGGTCCGATTGGGCGTCGCTGCTCGTGGCTGCGCTCATCGCGGCGTACCCCGCCTACCATGCCGCCTGGCGCGTTCGCGAGGGACTTGGACTCATCTGCGAGGCTCCGGTTTTCAGCAAGCGCGTGTCGCGCCTTCTCGCCGCGGTGAGCGCCTGCCTGCTGCTGGCGATGCCGTTCATGGGCTATGGGACGAGTTGGCTCATCAACGGCAGCGCGATGGGTGACCAGGGCCTTGTTGAGTCGGGGCACAATGCATGGGCCGTTTCCATCATGATCATGCTGGGCTGCGCCCTGATGTGCCTGTTCAAGTGGTTCCTTGCCAAGGGCCCTGGCCGTAATTTCGGCAGCGGCTTTGCCGTCGAGCTTGTCCGCCTCGCCGACGTCCTGCTGAAGCGCGCGAGCTCGAACCTGGTGTTGTGCTACGTGGCCGAGCTGCTTGCCTGCCTGCTGGCGCTGGCCTTCATTGCCGTGGCCTATGTCGTCGTGAGCGTGGCCATCGCGCTTGCGTTCGCAGCCGTAGCCTTGGTGGTGTGCCTTGCCGGGATTCCCATTATCCTTGCTGCCTCGTGGCGTAGGTAGCGGGGCGACCATGCGAGTTCTTATCGCGGCGTGAGAAAAACTTGCAGAAATCGCAAGCTCTTGTCACGCGATGAGAAAAACTTGCAGATTGGCGCGAGGGCGACAACTTTCCGCGCGAGCGCGGTTTCGATATCGCTTGTTAATGTGTCCGTACGGCAGCATAAGCTAACAAACCAATATGAGTGATTGGAGACAAAATGTATCCGGACTATGAGTGCAACAACAATCCCATGAGCATTACGGATGAGGACGGTCCGTTCCTGGTCATGGAGGCGGAGCTGTCTGGCGACGTCGAGCTCAATGATGAGTTTAAGAAAGACGCCAGCTATAGATATTCGTGTGCGACTGTTTCTGCGGCGATTGATCTTTGCAGGTCGATGACGGACGGTGATGCCGATCCCTGGTATGAAAGCTGGGAGAAGGCAGTCGAGCGTTATCCGCTCGAGAAATGCGAGGATGCGACAACGCTGTATTGGATCGAGCCGACCGATCCGCACAAGGCTCTGTGTGCCTTCCATCCCCATCCCGATCTTGAGCAGTATGTGGCTGAGGCAATTGAGGCTG
The DNA here is from genome assembly GCA_959596505.1 of uncultured Collinsella sp. Taxonomy (GTDB): domain Bacteria; phylum Actinomycetota; class Coriobacteriia; order Coriobacteriales; family Coriobacteriaceae; genus Collinsella. Next base: position 17,518 of record CAUFWM010000012.1, on the reverse strand, counting down.
TTGACACCTATCTGCTGGAGCGCGAGTACTGTCCCTTTACGGTCGATCATTTAGATCTAAAGGATGTTGACGTCCTGCTCAGCGCCGCTTGGGGATTGGCTCGAGTCCTCAAAGATGTTTGGGGAACTTGCGACCCTGATGTTATGGAAAAGATCGAGGATGCTACGTACGGTGCGCATATAACGGTTAGGGACTTGATCGCGGGCGAAGAGGCGGGCAAAGCCAGCGCAAAGTCCGATGAGAATCTTTAGCCGCCGCGCTGATCGGCGCGCCTGATTGACAGGCTGTCGGAAAAGTCCGGACAGCCTGTCAACCCCGGCCGTTACATCGTCCCCTTACTCGCGGCGTAATGTCCCGCCTGCTTAAGGGCATCCTCGTAGGCGCGCTGTTTTGCTTCGTACTCTTGCGCGCAGCGCTCCTGTTCTGCTTGCCCGGGAACAGGCACGGTCATGCTTCGCAGGTCTTTAGGAGATAGCTGCGCAAGCGAGTCTCCGTGTGAGGAGGCTAAGAGTTTCTGCTGTCCTTCATCGGATGACAGGTAGGCTAAGAAGAATCGTGCTAGTAGTTCATCTTTAAAGGATGCGCAGAAGACGACATCGCAGGGGACAATGAGTTTAGGGCATAACTGAGGTTTCTGAGGCACCGGCTCGCGCCTCATGCTTCCCGGCACTACGAGGGCCAGCTTAAATGGTGGTCCGAAGCGTGAGATCAGTATGCAGGTTTCATACTCGCCCAGCGGTTTGAGACGATAGAAAAGACCTGGATCCGTATCGCCCATATCGTAAATATCCGTGTCGGATACGCGCTCGGGTAGATCTTCGAAACCGATAACCGTTCCATCGACTAAGTGTTTAAGCGATAGGTAGTAGCAGTCAATTCGTCGGTCCGTTCTGCTAAGACCCATCTGTGGCATCTTTAAAAGAGTGCTACGGGGAATGCCGCGGCGTATGTCCGCTACGCTGCCAAAGCGAACGAAGGACTCCTCTGCAAAAGAGGTGCTTTTAGCACTGGGAAGTAAAGGCCAGATTTTTTCGGCACCTCGATCGCCGAGACGCCAATGCGTCACATCGGTTGTCTTGGCGTAAGCATAACTAATCGAGTCTTGGATCTGATGCATGAGCTCGCTTGTCATGGGCTTGTTGTCAAATGACCGCCCATCAAAGAGGAAATATGGCTCGTTGGGTTTACGGTCGCTCAGAAATAGTAAGGCGTAGCCATCGCTATTGGCGGCGATCGTATTGGGAAGTAACACTATCGCTGTCAATAGTCCAAGCTGGCAGAGCAGGCGGCGCCCGTCTGCGGCGCGTGCCAGGTTGAGCAATCGGTTGGAGACTTGTACGACCGCAATGGAATCCGGGCGTTCACACGCAAGGGAAGCAGCGAGAAAAACGTAATACCATTCGCTGACCGAAAGCGGGCTTGGTACATCGACAAGTGTTTGCAGTTGACGGGCCCTCGACGTAAGGAAATCCCGAACATGCTCATCTGCAATTTCGAGCGAGGGCTCAAATTGAGTGAGGGGGATTTGCTCGGGGGGTCTGCAGTAGATGAGCGTGGGCTCATCGGTACGGGGCACGGCACCCGATTCTGGCGTTGAGGCAAAGACATCGGCTTTGGTAAATGTAAAAGACGGATCAGCGGATGTGCCGCGAGTTCTAAAGTCGGTGCTTTCGGGGTCCTTAAGGTCGATGCCCCAGATAGACCATGCGGGTCCATTTGCATAATCTTGGGCAAACTCAAAATCTCGGCAGCACAGCTCGATAAGCGTATGAGTTTTTAGCGTTGGCTGGAGTTTTGAGACCATAAAGGAAACCAGGTTTGCAAGAAATGCGCTGCTATGAGGCTCTGGATCCTGATTGTAGGCATGATAAAGGCCTAGCTTTGCTTGTTCTGCGCGAGACAGAAGCACGATTGCCTCCTCGGACATGCGTTGTGCGATATGGAGTGCGTCGTTGTTGGCAATGGCACGACGCGGTCAATTCATATTATCAGCCCAACTCCGATGAATTTGAAATTGAGTGTTTATAGCTTAACCCACGGGGGTATCAACTGCATTAAGCTTTTAGAAATAAAATTCTAAAAATGAACGGGCTTTCGGACCAATATGTCATCAGCAATGAAAGGACAGCTAATGAACGGATGCGACATGTACAGAATCGAGCCGGACGCCCCCAAGAAGCCAACGGCGATGAATATTTTCGGCATGATTCTGCAAACCCTCTTTGCGGTTGTGCTGTACGTTGTCGCCGTCGACATGATGTGCTTGCTGACGACGTGGCTCGGCGGCTTTATGTTCGAGATTGGCGAGGGCAACACGGTGATTCCGCTCCATTCGTGGCGCCTGGTGGCGTTTAGGGCGTACTGGGTTGTGCTGGGCGTGGCGGTCGTTGCGGCGCTTGCCCACAAATGGATTGTGCTGTTAACGGGAGAGCGCGAATCCGACATGTGCGAGCTGCTCGGTGCAATTGAGGGTGCGGGCGCATTTGCATCCGTCGTCTGCGCGATCGTCTGTTTGCTGGGCTGTGCCGCCGCATTTGATTGGTGGGCTGGCGTTACCGGAAAGATGGCTTCGGATTCCCGCGCCAATGATTATCTGCTTTGGGCTGTTGTCTTAACAGTCGGAACGATTGTCGAGTGGCGAATTGTCGAAGGAGTTCTCAAGGCTTTATTCCCTCATGAGTGCTTGTTCCACGGGCTTCGCTTTGCATCTGCCTGCGTGGTTACTCCTCTGCTCGCGCTTGTGCCCACAGCACTGGTCATCGTCGTGTGCGCGGTGGTGGTAGGCCTTTTTGCCGGGATTGTGTTCGCATCGCTTGCGATCCCCGTGGTTATCACGGTTATTGGCATTGCCATCGCTATGAGTCGCTAACCCACAACGCAATCCAAATATCTCGCATAAAGAAAGGAACGACCATGTCGGTATTCTCTAACGCTCAAAAGCTTCTGCTGCTTGCCGTACTTACCGCTCTTATGGCTGGTGCCCTGATGTACGAAGTGTTGCATCCCACACTGTTTCCGCTGCTCAAGCAGGGCATTTTGCAGCTGCTCTACCACATTCCGGTCTTTACCCAGCCGGGCAACGTGATCTATCTGGAGTCGGCGACATCGCTGGCACTGTAGTGGTTTAAGGGCTCGGCCCACATCGAAGGAAAGAAAACCAATATGGAAAGGAAGGCGCCCATGACTCAGAAGCAGTATCGAAACATCGATCGCTACCAGGACTTGCTCAATCGAATTGCGCCTACGCGTCTGGTGGAGCAGACGCGCCAGAGTGTTATTGGCCACGAAGGAAGCTTGGAGGCCTTTGTGACGGCGCTGAGCTTTGAGGTCAACCGCTGCGTGATGTTGGCACGCGGCGCCGACCCGCGCGACGTTCTTTCGCCCGCTGCCATTTTGGTGATGGGTTCCACCGGCACGGGAAAAACCCACACCATCAAGGCCGTGGCAGATGCCGCGGGGCTCAAACTGTTCGTGTTCGATGTCTCCACCATGACGGGCGAGGGCTGGCGCGGTGCCAGCATGAGCAACTGCCTGTCGCAGGTCGCGGACTATCAGGCTGCCAATCCCGGCGAAATTTGCTTGGTGCTCTTTGACGAGTTTGACAAGGCGGTTCGTGCCGAGCCCGATGGGGGCGAAGTTGCATCGAGCTTTAGTCCATCGCAGTCGTTCCTTAAGCTCTTGGAAGGCGGGGAGATGCCGTTTGAATGTGATACCTCCAAGAGTGCGGCTATTAAGACGCTCAACCTCGATCAGGTTGTTTGCATTTTGGGCGGCGCCTTTATGGGCTTGGATGCTCTGGTGCGCAAGCGCCTGAGTGACAAGTCTGGCACCACGGTCGGCTTCGGATCCTCGTATGCCGCCGTGCGCACCGCCGCAAAATCGGCAAACGAGCTGCGAGACAGTGCGACCATCGAGGATGTTGAGACTTGGGGTATTATGTCCGAGCTGTGCGGGCGCATTGGCTCGGTGATTAACTTTAACGCCTTGAGCGTGGACGATCTGGTCCAGATTGCGTATGAACAGTACCTGCCCAAGTACAACAACATGATGGGAAATGGCGCCAAGATGGAGCTGATGGCAGATGCTGCTCGCCTTGCGGCGAAGCGCGCGGTTAAGGAAGGTGCCGGCGCGCGCGGCATGCTCCGTCAGCTGCGTCCCCTTATGATGTACGCCTGGAGGGACATGCGGGAAGATACCTATATTTCCCGTGCGACCTTGGTCGTGAGCGACGGGGAGCTTGCGGTTGCGTACGAGCACTCTCATGAGCCGCGGGGATTTTTGCGGGAAGAGATGGGGAAGAATTCGCCCTTTCTGAACGGGAGAGAGATTGAAGCCCTTGCGCTGGTGAGCAACTGGATGGAGCATGAGGACGAGGACGAGCATAAGCCGTATCAGCCTGAGTTTGCTTGGCTGGCGGATTTGGTGGACGGCTCGGCGCTCGACAAGATCGTGCAGGGCGGCAAGGCATTCGATCTTGCTGGGGTGTTGTTGCGCGGCGTTCCGTTTGATGGGCCGGAGCGCATTGCCGCCCACGAGCTGCTTAAGGCCTGCGCCTGCTACAACGACGTGCTCTATGCCGACAAGGAACAGTATCGCAACCTTGCCCAGGTGCTTACGCTCACCAAATTGGTGTACAAAAAAACGCCCGATTGCTTGCTGAGCCCGCTCGATGTGGTTATGAACGGCACGACTACGGGCAACGGTTTTCAGGGTCTTGGCGAGTGGGTCGATGCCATGAGCAGGTCCGAAAAGCCTTCGTTGGAAAAGTGGCAGTACTTGGCGGCCGGGGAGGCCCTGCGGATTTACGACCACTTTAGCAAACGCCCCGACCAGGTTAAGGAGCTTGCCGCCGAGGTGTCCCTGATGCGTGTCGCCCTTGCAGTGATGGACGTTGAGGAGCGTGAGGCATTGGAGTGTGATCTTGAGAAGCTGCTCGCTTCGTGCGAGTAATCGCCGACTGCTTCTCTTTCCTTTCTTCTATTTTCTCTGGTGGCATGGACGCCACTGTCTTAACCGCCCTGCGTGAGATTTTGTCCGTACGGGATGGTATTCAACACATGTAACAAAACAAGTGAGGGAGCGGCGGGGGAGAGCGAGGCGGTTTACAGAAATGAACATCCGTTATATGGGTTGATTTCCGATCTCAACCGAACACATTGAGCTGACGGCACGCTCCCGCAGTTAACCGAACGCCCCCGCGGCCCCTCTCGGGCCCCGGGGGCGCCATTTTCCCAGTTGAAGGAATGGTGGAGATGTGTTTCGATGGGTCCGGTGGCCATGCTCCGCCCGCCGCCCGGCACCTCTTCCCAGACTCAGCCGGACGGTCGGTCCGTCTATTCCGTTTTTCTCCTAGGCTAGGCCAGCGGGGCATCGCCCCTCTCTGCGCGCGCCCTCTCGATGAGCCCCGGCGTCAGGTCGAGCCCGCCGATGGGCACGTCCCCCACGCCGTAGGCGTCCAGCAGCGCCGCCGCGTCCTCCCCGAGCATCGCCCTGAAGGCGCGCGCGGGCGTCGCGAAGCCGAGCGCGCCGCGGGGCTCGGAGTTCACGTGCGACATGGCCAGCGCCAGGTCGGCCGGGGCGAGCCGGTCGAATCTGATTCCGGCGCCCTTGGGCAGCAGCTTCCTGATCTCGACGTGGTTGCGCTCGCAGGCGCCCTTCTGGTCGCTGCGCCTAGGGTCGCAGTAGAACAGCCTCGTCTCGCCGGGCCCCTCGCCGATGAGCGCGGCGATCGCGCCCTCGTCGGAGAACTCGGCGCCGTTGTCGGTGAGCACGGCGCGGAACACGCGGCGCGTCCCGTCGGCGCCGAGGACCGCCCGGACGCCCTCCAGGGCGCCCGCGACGCACCCGGCGGTCTTCTCCTCCAGCGGCAGCGCGAGCTGGAGCCTGCTGGGGCGGTGCAGCAGCGTGAGCAGGCAGGCGGAGTCCTCCCGGGCCCCCTCGACGGTGTCCATCTCCCAGGCCGCGGCGCACGCGTCCTCCCCGAGGGCGAGGAACGCGGCATGTGACCTGCGGGCGGAGTGGCGGGTCGCCGCCCGGCACGCGGCGCGCTTCCTCGGCCTGTAGCCGACCTTGCGCCTGAGCTCCATGTTGGTCATGCCGTCGTAGCCCGCCGAGACCCAGCGGTAGATGGTCGACGGCGACAGGTCCACCGGGCCGCCGTTGCGCGCCGCCATCTGCTCGGGCGACAGCCCCCGGCGCAGGCAGTCCCTTATCGCCTCCAGCCTGGCCGCCGCGGCGGGCTCGTCGGCGTCTATCCCGCGCCTGGACGAGACGAGGACCGAGTCGGCGCACAGCTGCGCGGCCCGGGCCTCGTAGAAGACGTGGGGGCGGCGCTTGCAGCCGATTGCGCGGTACCGGCCGCAGCCGTTGCAGCATCGCGGCCACGCCGCCAGGCGCGGGCAGGCCGCCGACAGGTCGGCGGAGGCGTCCACGCGCTCGCCGCGCCTGGCCTTCGGCGCCGTCACGAACCTGTGAGACGCCACCTCGGCGCTCACCGTCGAGGGCGACCTGCCCAGCTCCCTCGCGATCTGCCTGCACGAGGCCCCTCGCTCCAGCATCCTCTGGACCGTGTCCCGCTCGTGCCTGGTGAGCCTGCCGTAGGCCCTCGGGGCCGCCTTCCCGGCCCCCTTCTTCCTCTTTCCGGACATGCCGTCCTCCGATCTCCCGGGGCCGGCCGGTCCGGCCCTCAGGGTATCGGATTCCCGCATTCACCCGCACATGTGCGGATGAATGTGGGAGGTGTTCGGATAAAGTTGATAATCAAGGCATCCGTTATATGCGTTAGAAAAATAAAATTGTTCTTGCAACATACAAGCGGAGCGCATATACTGCAGTCATAGCGTATGAGATGGGGTCTCTAAAAGAGGCCAAGCACAGCAATTTGAGTTTATGTAGACGGGACTTGAGCATGAGCACCAGCAGTTTCTCCTTTAACAACGATAATAGTAGTTACATTAATCTCGAGACTATCCTTGGTTGCACTGTCGGTTCTCGCGCAGAGAACGGGCTTGTATTTCTAGATGAAGAGAAGCCATGCGGCGAAGAACTCGAGTATTTAGATGAGATTGAGCGCGAGCGGAACTATGAGTTTGGCTTTTGCGGAGATTAGTTTCATCACGATTCAATTCGCTCAATTTAATTACCCCGTTATCACCTCTTTTTAGCGGGGCAAGTTAGATCGACTATCTGTGTCAAACAACGGCTCACCGTGGGAAGGAATCGGCAATGAGCAAGAACATGAACAAGGACATGAACGGCAAGGCCTTGGGTAAGGCCAGGGCGGCTGGGCGCGTGGCGACGGTTGCTGCGGCGACGATTGCCATGACGGGCGGCTCGCTGCTGTCGCCTCTGACCGCGGCGGCGCAGGGTGCGGATGGCATTGGCGCCGCGGGCGCAACGGCTGCGGTGATGTCGCCGCTGACGAGCGCTGCGGCCGCCGGTACTGGCGCGGGTGCCGTGTCTGCAGCGCAAAAGGTCGCCGACCTGCAGGCTGCAGTTGATGCGGCGCGCGCTAAAGCTGCTACCGCCAAGGCCGATCTGGAAGCGGCTGCCGCTCCCTACGATGCTGCCGCCGTCAACCAGCAGCAGGCGCGGGGCGCCTATGACGCGGCCCGCGGTGCGAGCGATAGCGCGGCCTCCGCTGCTTCGGCCGAGCTGGAAAAGCAGCTGGGCGCTGCGCAGGACAAGGCCGATCAGGATGTCAAGGCGTTTGAGGACGCTCAGGCTGCGCTCGATGCTGCCAAGAAGGAGCTGGCGGACAAGGATGAAGCCCTGACTGCTGCCCAGAGGGCATCCCGTGATGCCCAGTCTGCGCTTGAGGCCGCACAGGCTGCTGCATCCGATGCTACGCCCGAGGCTGTAGCTGCCGCCCAGGCTGCCGCAGGGCAGGCTGCGAGTGACCTGGAACAGGCGAAGCAGCAGGTCGTTGATGCGCAGGCCAAGCTCTCGGATGCTCAAGACGCTGCCACTGCCGCCGCTGCCAAGCAGCAGGACGCGCAGGGCAAGCTTTCGGCAGCTCAGCAGGCAAAGGCCGCGGCAGATGCGGACGTGGATGCCGCGCAGACGAGCTATGACGCGGCCAAGGCCGATCTGGATCGAGCCGAGCAGGGCGCCGCGGGCCCGGAGTACGAGGCCGCCAAGGCAAAGGTGGCTGCTGCGTCCGAAGCGCTGACGGCCGCCAAGGCCGCGCAGTCGAAGTGCGAGAGCGAGCTTGCTGCCGCTGAGCAGGACGTTGCCGCCGCCGAGGGCGAGGTTCAGACTGCTCAGCAGGCAGTTGCCGATCAGCAGCAGGCCGCTGCCGATGCCCAGTCAAAGCTGGATGCCGCCGCTGCTGCCAAGACCGCTGCCGACGCCGCTCTTGACCAGGCCAAGACCGATCATGCCAGTGCGCTCACGGAGCTGGCCGATGCCCAGGCCAAGCTTTCGGCGGCCAAGGACGAGAAAGACGCTGCCGACAAGGCGCTCGATCAGGCGAAGGCCCAAAAGCAGCAGGCCGACCAGGCTGTGGCTCAGGCCCAGGCAAAGCTCGATGCCGCTCAGGCAACGGCGAATGCATCGGCGGAGAACTACCGCCAGGGTGCCATCGCATTCTTTAAGAGTGTGGGTGCCGACGATGCGGCGGATATCATCCTCAACTGCAAACTCGCTGGCTACAACAAGGTGGGCGAGGAAGTCGACGCGACGAGCCTGACCAATATGAAGCAGGCGGTTGTGTGGCTCAAAGCGTGCAACGAGTATCGCGCAAGCGTTGGCCTAGGCGAGCTCAAGGTGACATATGCCATGATGGCGACCGCCATCGCCGACGCGAACTTCTCCGATACGAAGGTCGCGCACGCTCAGCAGTTTAACGTGGGCGAGAATGTGGCGTGGAACTACGGAAGCAATCCGTTTAAGCAGTGGGTCGATCAGGAGAAGGCCATCTTTGATGCTGCCGCCGCCTCGCTGGGCGCGTCGGGCCTTACGGGAAAGGCCGCTTACGATTTCTATACAGCGCATAGCTCCCAGATTGATAACTACGCCGCACTGCACGGTGGACCAAACCCTTCGGTCGGACATTACATCAACGTGATCAACCCCGATTACACCGTGACGGGCATGGGCGTTTGCACGCGAGGGACGCTGTACGGGAGTACACAGGCGCAAACATTTGTATATTCTGGTCAATGGTATAAGCCGTATAACCTCAATCCGATGACGGTTGCAGAGTATGAGGCTGCGTTGAATGCGTGGTGTGACTCGTTGGCAAATCCCGAGCAGGGCGTGGATGCGGCACGCAAGGAGCTTGCTGTGGCGCAGGGCGTTGCCGACGATGCCGGCAGCAAGGTGAGTGCAGCATCGCAGGCCGTTGCAGCAAAGCAAACCCAGGTTGAGCGCGCTGCCGCTAACGTTGATGTCGCGGCAACCAAGGCCTCGGAGGCCCAGGCTGCCGTGGCGCAAAAGCAGGCTGCAGCTGACGCCGCCGCGCGTGCCGTCAGCGATGCCCGCGCCGATTTGAGCGCTGCCAACGCCGCTGTTGCGGCAGCGCAGGACGCCGTGGCCGCCAAGTCTGGCGAGCTCGACATTGCCAAGGGCAAGGTGGCTGCTGCCAAGCGCGCACTGGACGCCGCTCGTGCCGGTGTTGGCGACAAACGGGATGCACTTGCCGCGGCCCAGGATGAGCTAGCGGCGTACTCAGCCGATATCGCCGCTGCTCAGCGTGCGTTTGATGCGGCGTCGTCTGCACTCGAAAGCGCGCGTGCCAATCAGCGCGAGGCGGAGGCCGAACTTCTTGCCACCCAAGGCGATGCCGATCAGGCAGGCATCGATGCTGCTGCCACTCAGGTGGAGCTCGATATGGCGCAGCGGGCTGCAAGCGATGCCGACGCCGTCGTGGCAACGGCTCAGGCAAAATCTGATGCAGCTGCCGCCCGCGCCTCTCAGCTTAAGAATGCCGCCGCAGCACTTGCCAAGGCCACTGGGGACAAAGCGACTGCCGATGCCGCGCTCGATGCAGCGGCGATGGCCGTGAGCGATGCCGAGTATGACGTGGTGGAGGCTGACGATGCCGTGGTGGATGCGACTGTCGCGCGCGACGCCTCTGCCGCCGCGGTTGCCCGCCTGCGCAGAATCAATATTGCCGAAGCCATTGTCAACGGCAGCACTGACGATGCGGACGAGGTACTTAACGCCAAGATCGCTGCGGCCCACGATGCCGCCGAGCGTGCCGCGACCGCCAAGGCCGAACTCGATGACGCCGTGGCTGCGACGGATGCCGTGGCGCCGGCATACTTGGAGGCGCTCGCCAACTACACCGCCGCCAAGGTCGAGCTCGACCAGGCTATTGCCGAGCTTAACGCCGAGATCGCTCGCCAAGAGGCCGCCGACCGCGGAAACGGCGAGCAGACCCAGCCCGTCACGCAAGTGACGTACCAGGCCAAGCATGCGGAGGCAAAGACCGAGGCCACGACTTGGCAGACGGCGATGCCCGCCACGGGCGATGCGTCCGAGCTGCTGGGTGAGACCTTCGTGATCGGCGGCACGGTCCTGGTGGCCGCCGGCGTATTCCTGTCCGATAAGCGCCGCCAGCTGATCCGTTAGGGACAGGGAAGCGCGCTGTTTTTGGCGCGCACCGCAGGGGCATGGGCTCTGCGGCGCGCGCCGCCTTTTTCTTCAAGATTGATTAAGGAGGGATATATGCAAATAAGAGGAGAGGCCGCGATCGCCTGCGGATTCATGGCGGGTCTGGCAACGGGGTTGCTGTTCGATGGATGTTTCGACAGCTATATCAATCGATTCTGCGATTTTGGTTTTTCGAGAGGCAAGCCTTGGAAAACAGCGCCAGCTCGTCAAGAGGTGGCTGCGCCCATCGAGCCCCGCAGCGTGGATACCTCAAAAATCAAGGTAATCGTCACTAAGAACGGCAAGATTTACCACCGTTCTACGGGGTGCAAAAGCCTTCCTCAAAACGCCATTAAAACAAGCGTACCATTAGCGGCTGCACTCAAGCGAGGCAAGACGCCCTGCCCAACATGCTGCCCGCCAACAGTGTGCTCGATCTAGTTTTTTGGGTGTTTGATCCGTTTGGATGGAAGAACGAAGGGTAAGCCCTAAGGGATACAGATGCCGGCCCGGCCTGCAATTTCTTCCATTGATTTGTCCAGAGTCGCACAGCACGGAGGTGTTGTTTGATGTCTATTTTCGTTACCGGAGACGTTCACGGTGTTGCCGAGTATGGGGCGAGTCGCTTCTCGTCGCGCGTTTGGCCATTGGGTCGAACGCTGACGCGCGATGACGTTGTCATCGTTGCCGGCGACTTTGGCTTTATATGGAGCGGCTCGAACACCGACAAATACTGGCTCGACTGGTTTGAGTCCAAGCCCTGGACCACGTGTTTTGTCGACGGCAATCACGAGAACCATCATCTGCTGGCGGGACTGCCAATGCGAGAGTGGAATGGGGGTCTCGTTCACGAGGCTCGCCCGCATGTGCTGCACCTGATGCGCGGCGAGGTGTTCGACATCGTCGGGACCACGGTGCTCGCCATGGGCGGCGCCGCGAGCCATGACAAACAGTGGCGTCAGGAGGGAAAGACGTGGTGGCCCGAGGAGATGCCGAGCGAGCGCGAGATGAGCCATTGCCGCGCCTCGCTCGATCGCGCGGGCTGGAAGGTCGACTATGTTGTGACGCACGAGGCGCCGGTCGATTTGGCTGACGAGCTGTGCATGGAGTGCAATCGCGGGTTCTACGACGATTCGCTGCAGGCCTTTTTGGGCGAGCTCGACGGGCGGCTCGACTACCGCACCTGGTTCTTTGGCCATTACCATGACGATGAATGGCGCGATGACAAGCATCGCCTTATCTACCAAGATATTGTGCCGATCGAAGCGCGATGTGCCGATGGGCAGGATGAGACGGCGAGTGACTATTTTGAGCAAGAGCGTTAGGAGGTCCCCGTGATCTGGTTTACCAGCGATACGCACTTCGGACACGAGAACATGCTACGGCTATGCGATAGGCCTTGGTCGACTGTTGCGCAGATGAACGATGCCATGGTCGCCAGTATTAACAGCAAGGTCGCTGCGGATGACGAGCTCTACATCTTGGGCGACTTTAGCTTTAAGATGACGGTCCAAGAGGCCTACGAGCTGCGCAAAAGCATTGCATGTAAGCGCGTCCACCTGCTGCCCGGCAATCACGACAAAGACTGGACGCAGCCTGCGGTGGCGGATGCCTTTATCGTCGAGCCGCCCATTTGCGTGCTCAAGATCGACCGTCAAAAAATCGTGCTGAGCCACTATCCCATGGTCGATTGGCAGGGCATGTCGCACGGTGGCTGGCATCTGCACGGACATATCCACAGCTGCGGCGGCGCGTACAACAAGTTCAACCTTCGGCAGGGACTGCTGCGCTATGACGTGGGCGTGGACGCCAGCGGCTACGCTCCGGTGAGCTTGGAGGAGCTCAAGTCATGGTTTGCGCAGGTCGACGAGCCGGCGTGTTGCGTTAAGTGGCCGTGGTGGGTCAACGCCACGGGCGACGAGCAGGTCGAGCGCGAGCTCGAAGTCTATAAGAGGGAAGTGGTGATCCGATGACGGTCTATGTGACGGGCGACATTCACGGTGGGCTCGACATGCAAAAGCTGCGCGACTGGGAGCTTGGGGATAGTCTGACGAGTGACGACTATCTCATCGTCGCCGGCGACTTTGGCTTTCCCTGGGATTTCTCTGCCGAGGAGTGCGCCGATATTGCTTGGCTGGAATCGCGTCCCTATACCGTGTTGTTCGTCGACGGCAACCACGAGCGTTTCGATCACTGGGCGGAGCGCCCCATGGAGTTGTGGCACGGTGGGCTGACGCAGCGCCTGTCGGATGCCTCGCCCATACGGCGACTGACGCGTGGCGAGGTTTTTGAGCTCGACGGCTCAACGATCTTTACCATGGGCGGCGCCACGAGCGTGGACAAGGAATACCGCATTCCGTATTCCAGCTGGTGGCCGCAGGAGCTGCCGGACGAGCGCAACTTTGAGGAGGCGCAGGCAAAGCTCGACAGCGTGGGCTGGACGGTCGACTACGTGATCACCCACACCTGCTCTACGCGCATGCTTTCGTCCACGCTTTATCCAGCGCCCGGCTGGAATTGCCCCTCCGTTGATCGGCTTACGGCATTTTTCGATGAGCTGGAAGACCGCTTGGACTACAAGCGCTGGTACTACGGGCATTTTCATCGGGATACCAACCCGGCCGAGCGTCACACCGTGCTCTACGACTGCATCGTTCGCTTGGGCGACGAACTCCAGCCCTGGGATGTTGCGTAGAGGCGGGGTGGCTGGCTACTCGACCGTTACAGTGATGTTCTCCCGATGCGCGCGGATGACGTCCCAGCTAAAGTGCTCGACCAGCTGCTCGGCGGTACGCGGCGTGGTGTCCGGCGCGATGCCTGTTTGTCCGGCGAGCCAGCCCAGCAGCGCTTCGGGCGTGCCAAAGCGGGCGCGGAGTTCGCCCAGGTCCAGATCGCGGTCTCGTTTGGAAAGGCGGCGGCCGTCCGGTGCCATGAGCAGCGGAATATGTGCGTAGTGCGGCGTGGGCAGTCCCAACAGGTGCTGCAGATAGATCTGGCGCGGCGTGGACCCCAGCAGGTCGCATCCGCGCACGACCTCGGTGACGCCCATGGCAGCGTCGTCGACCACCACGGCTAGCTGATAGGCAAACACGCCGTCGCTGCGGCGCACCAAAAAGTCACCGCACTCGGTGGCGAGTGCTTCGCATTGGGCTCCGTACGTGCGGTCAACGAATTCGATCACGTCTTCCGCGAGGTCATCTACGGTGGGCACGCGCAGGCGCGTGGCCGGAGCGCGCAGGGCACTGCGGCGGGCAACCTCCTCGGCAGAAAGGCCTCGGCAGGCGCCGCGGTAGATGGGCGTGCCGTCGCTGGCGTGCGGCGCGCTTGCGGTGTGGAGCTCGGCGCGCGTGCAAAAGCAGGGATAGGTGAGGCCGGCGTCTTGCAGCTGGTGCAGGGCGTCCTCGTACAAGTCCAGGCGATCGTGCTGGTAGTAGGGGCCTTCGTCCCACTCAAGCCCCAGCCAGGCTAGGTCGTCAATCAATTGGGCGGCAAGTTCCGGGCGCTTGCAGCGATCGTCCAGGTCCTCGATGCGCAACACGATGCTGCCGCCCTGGCTGCGGGCCGAAAGCCACGCGCACAGGCAGCTGAACACGTTGCCCAGGTGCATGCGGCCCGAGGGCGACGGGGCAAAGCGGCCCACGACCGGCGCGGGAGCGGCCGGCGTCGTTGGCGCGTCGGCGGCGGTTGTTGCTATGTTGCGTGCGTTGATGTCCATGCGGACGAGTATAGCGCGGGGCGTGGTGGGGGAGACGCTGCCGTGGCCTGCAAGTTGCTGAGGCCACACGTTGCGCGTGCCGGACCACCGGCTCGGCGCCTTAATCGTCGTCAATCAATCTAGCCCTCAAACGACAGAAACCCCGGCAGCTCTTCGCAACTGCCGGGGTTTCCGCGGAAAAGGGGGACATGATCCTCAAGCGGACGGCAAAGGGGCAAACCGTTTTCGCTCAACTGCTTTATGCCCCTCAACTGGCGGCTCAATCAGCGCATGCCGCGCCCACACAAAGCCGCTACACCTGTGATGGAGCTATGAAGTGGTATCTATTGCCGGAGCGGGCTATGCCAAGGAGTGTCCCAGATTGCCGGCAGATAAGGAACGTCCCCAGGTGCCGGCGGCGGGCGTGACTTTTGTCCCGTTTTGACGCTCCGCTGACCTAGATGTTCGTCACATGAACTCGCAAACGTGGGACAATGACGCTACTGGTACCACAGACAAAGGATGTGCCTATGAACGCCCCCGTTGCCCAGCCCTGTCGGCAGCGCCGCCTGTTTGCGCGGTTCGCTTCCGTCTGCGCACTCGTCGCGCTTGCGTTGTTGCTGCTGCCTGCCGTCGCGCACGCCGACGGCTACTCCATGAGCCAAACCTATATCGGTGCCACGGTTGAGGCCGATGGCTCGCTGACCGTTGTCGAGGGACGCCAGTTCGATTTCGACGATGACATTAACGGCGTGTATTGGGATATCAATACAGGCTCTAACCAGCAAGGCGGCTCGGTGGTCGTCAATGTGCTGAGCGTCGAGGAAGACGACACTGCGTTTAACAAGGTCGACAGCGCAAATAAAGGCGACGACGGCGTTTACACGGTGGAGCAGTCCGACGACGGCGTAAAGATTAAGGTGTTCAGCCCTCACGAAAGCGGCGACAGCGCAATCTACTACGTGAGTTATTCCATGACCGGTGCGGTTATGAACTGGGCCGATACCGCCGAGCTCTACTGGAAATTTGTGGGTGACGGCTGGTCTGCGGACTCCGATGACGTCGAGATGGAAGTCTACTTTGCAAATGCCGCTGCCGGGACGGCTGCCGTCAAGGGCGATAACTTCCGCGCATGGGGCCACGGCCCGCTGACGGGCGACGTGTCGCTCGATGCGGACGAGCCCATGGTCACCTATACCATTCCCTGCGTGCATGAGGGCGAATTCGCCGAGGCACGCATCGCCTTCCCCAGCGACTGGGTGCCGCAGCTTGCCGTCTCGGGCGAAAAGCGCATGTCGACGATTCTGAGCGAAGAGAAGGAATGGGCCGACGAGGCCAACGCTCGCCGCGCTCACGCTCGCATGATTGCCAATGCGCTTGCCGTGCTAAGTGTTGTCGCGGCGGTGGCCTTTACCGGCACAATCGTTGTGCTCAAGCTGCGCCGCCGCAAGCCCAAGCCGCTTTTCCAGGACGAATATTTCCGCGATGTGCCTTCGGCCGACCATCCCGCCGTGCTTTCGGCCCTCATGAGCTGGAACGAGGTGCCCGATCAGGCATATATCGCCACGCTTATGAAGCTTACCGACGACCGCGTGATCAAGCTGGAAGAAGCGACCGAGACCAAGAAGAAGGGTCTGCTCCGTCGCGAAAAAGAGGAGCAGACGTATCGCATCACAGTGACCGACGAGGCCTGGAAGGCTGCCAAGAAGGACGGCATCGATCGCGATGTGCTCAAGGTCTTCTTCGCCGGCGTTAAGCCCGATAAGGACGGAGTCCGTTCGCGCACGTTTAGCGAGCTGGAGGAGTACGCTAGCGAGCGCACCACATCTGTTGGCGACAAGCTCGAGGACTATCAGAGCACGGTTAAGGGCAAGCTGGAGGCGCGCGAGCTTATCGCCTCGGACGGCACCATCGCCCTGGTTGCCGGCTTGGTTCTCGGCATCATTATTGTCTGTGGCATTTTGGGCTCTCTGTTCTATGCCGACTTTGCGGATGCCAATGTCGGTGCCGCTATGATCTCGATCCCCGTCACGATCGTGGGCTTTGTCCTGAGCTGCACCTTCCGTCGCTACACGCCGGAGGGCGCCGAGGTGGCGGCTCGCTGTAAAGCGCTCAAGCATTGGCTTGAGGACTTTACGCGCCTGAAGGAGGCCATTCCCAGCGACCTGATCTTGTGGAACAAACTGCTGGTGATGGGCGTTGCCCTGGGCGTTTCGAAAGAAGTGCTGCGACAGCTGGCCGAGGCCGTGCCTGCGGACCTGCGCAACAGCGACGATTTCTACGACAACTACCCCTGCTACTGGTGGTATTACCATCACTACGGCAACGAGTCCCCGCTCGATTCGTTCAACGATGTGTACCACGAGACCATCCGCGAGCTGGCTTCGAGTTCCGATAGTTCGAGCGGCGGCAGCGGCGGCGGCTTTTCCGGTGGCGGCGGTGGCGGCGTCGGCGGAGGCGGCGGCGGAACGTTCTAACGGTCGTAAGCTATGGGATGGGCTTTTCTCGACAGCCGTCGGGGAAAGCCCATCCCTTTTTAATATGAGCAGGACATTGTCAAGAGGCAAAATCGGGCCTGGCCCCAACGATATGGGGTCAGGCCCTCTCCCTATATCAGCCCGTCCGCGGCGACCTCGGCGTGTCTTACCGACGCTCGTCTTTGCAGTTTAATATCCGCCCGTGGCGATCTCTCGCTGGGCAATCCGTTGCTACGGCTGAGGCTTCTACGTCGAACCGACAGTCTGTGCACGCGTGTGGCGCCCTGGGCGCTCGCAGAAAAGGGACCTGAGGTTCGCCTCAACGGCTTCGGATCGAACCGCTTCCGGGGTGACTGGCTTATGTGCGGGGGACCGCCCCCCCTACGCCTCCTCGGCCATGAGGCCGACCGCCCATACCCAGCAGGCGAGCTCGCGCGCCGTGGCCACGTTCGCCTTGTTGCCGTGGACCCCGCGCGCGAGCAGCGCCTCCCGCCTCTCGACCAGCCTCCGCACGCCCTTGGCGGCATGCCTCCGGGCGCCCCGGTCCGGGGCCTGGCCCTTGGCGAGGTCCTTCGGCCGCCCCGAGCACGTCAGGTAGTGCCACGCGGCCTCGACCAGCGTCTTCCTCAGGTGCTTGTTGCCAGCCTTGGTGATCGCGCCCCTGCGGTCGCTCTCCCCCGCTGGAGTGCTCGGAGGTGTTAGCGTCAATATAATTTTCACCATTTCCACCAACGCATTTTCGCCAATCGCG
>CAUFWM010000011.1 GCA_959596505.1 uncultured Collinsella sp. | reverse complement strand
CGCATAAACGGTTTTCCTTAATGCACAACGTGAACGGCAGGACCACCCGGCACCGGCTCGCACACGCGGCCGATTGTAGCGGCAACGCGCCCCTCGGCATGTAAACGACGCGCAAGCTCATCCGCATCCGCCGCGGGCGCCGCAATAAGCAAACCGCCCGAAGTCTGCGGATCGTACAGCGCATCCAGCATGCCCGGCTCCAGGTCATCGTCGGCAGCCACACGCGGGCCAAAGAAGTCCTGGTTGCGGTAGGAGCCCGCGGGGATAATGCCCAGACGCGCCATGTCGAGCACCTGATTAAAGAGCGGCACCGCCCCCGACGCAAGCTCAACCTGCACGCCCGAGCCCTCGGCCATCTCGCACGCGTGCCCGATCAGGCCAAAGCCCGTGACATCGGTGCAGCCGTGAAGCTCAAGTCCCTCGGCCAGACGAATCGGCGCCTCGTTGAGGGTGCGCATCGAGTCAAACATGGCTGCGGCCTCGTCCTGCTCGATGAGCTCGCCCTTAATGGCCGTGGTGATGATGCCAGAGCCGATCGCCTTGGTCAGCAACAGGACATCGCCAGCGCGCGCGCCGCTGTTGGCGAGCATGCGGTCGAGCGAGACAAAGCCGCTCACGGACAGGCCGTACTTGGGCTCGTCGTCGTTGATGGTATGGCCGCCCGCGATAGAGCAACCGGCCTCGACGCACTTATCGGCACCGCCTGCCAAAATCTTGCCGGCAACCTCAACGCCCAGGCAGCTCGGGATGCACAGCAAGTTCATGGCATGGCTCGGCCGCCCGCCCATGGCGTAGATGTCCGACAGCGAGTTGGCCGCGGCGATCTGGCCAAACAGGAACGGGTCGTCGACCATCGGCGGGAAGAAGTCGATGGACTGCACGAGCCCCAGGTTCTCCCCTACGCGGAAGACGCTCGCATCGTCGGAGGTATCGAACCCCACGAGCAGGTTGTCGTTATGCACATTGGGTAAGTCGCCCAGGACCTGGGCGAGGGCTCCAGGAGCCAACTTAGCGGCTCAACCGCTCGCGGCAGTCATAGACGTGAGCTTAATCTGATCGTCAGGCATCGATACCTCCCCTCATCGGTCAATCATTTTCTCTCAGTATACGCATGAATGCGAGCCCAAGGCGGATGCATTAATTGAGCGCCTGTGCGCGAATCGCCGCGCCGATGGCACCGGCAAAGCGAGCCTGGGGCGAGGTGGTCACCGGCGACCCCAGTAGCTCGCCCAACCGCTCCACAACGTAGGCGTTCTCGCACAGGCCTCCCGTCAGGTAGTACGGAGCACCCGCCGCCTGCCCGGCCATGGTCGCCACGCGCGAGACCACGCTGTCGATCACACCACGGGCGATGTTCTCGCGCGGCTCACCGCGACCGATCAGGCTGATGACCTCGCTTTCGGCAAACACCGTGCACATGCTGCTGATCTTGGTAGGCTCGCCGGAACGCGCCAGGTCGGCCATCTGCTGCTGGGAAATGCCCAGGCGGTCGGCCATGATCTCCAAAAAGCGCCCCGTGCCGGCGGCGCACTTGTCGTTCATGGCAAACTTGGCCACGCGGCCACTTTTAAGCTGAATGACCTTGGTATCCTGGCCGCCCACATCGATCACGGTGCCATGGTCACCAAACAGACGCACGGCACCGGTACCGTGGCAGGTGATCTCGGTCACGACCTTGTGCGCATAGGGCACGGCGACACGACCGTAGCCGGTCGCGATCACGCGCACGTCGTCGGCTGTCACGCCATAGCCGGCCGCTGCCAGTGCCTCGCGCAGCCGCTCGGAAGCATCGACCGAGGAGAACCCGGTTGGCTGCACGCACGTCCACGCCAATGAACACTCCCCGTCGACCACAGCAGCCTTAGCCGCCGTAGACCCGATATCAATCCCGATCCCTATCATGGCTCTCTCCTAATCAGCAAGAAAATCAAACGATCAGACACTGCTGCAACAACAGCCCTCTGGCGTCTGAGGTGCCCGAGATTCCGAGCGACAAGCCCGACGAAGCGTACTCAAGGTACGCGAGGAGGGTTGGAGCCGGAAGGTCGGGCGCCTCAGACGTCAGAGGGTTTCGATAAAGGCGGCGATGCGCGTCTCGATCTGGCCCATGTCGCCGTTGCTGTAGTCGGTCTCGATCTTCATATACGGAATACCCGCACCCTCGACGGCCTCCTGCATGCGCGCGCTCTCAACGTTAAAGGTGTGGCAGGCCTGCAGCACGCTCTCTACCACGCCATCGACATGATACTTCTCGCACATAGCCAGCGTGTTTTCCATACGACCGTCGTTGGGCGTCATGACCGAGCAGTTGATGTCCAGGTAGCGGTCGGCGATGGCGCGCAGGATGTCGGGAGCCTCCGGGTCGATCATCATGGCCGCCGTGCGCTCGCCCGAGCAGTCGTCCATGCACACGACCACGCCGCCGTTGGACTCGATGGTGCGACCGATCTTGTTGATCACGCCGCCCACCGGGCAGCCGGTGATCAGAATGCGCTTGGCATCCGCCGAAACCGGGCGCTCGCCCGCGTCGTAGGCCTCGCGCAGCTTGGCAACCTTTTGCTCCAGCTGCTGTGTATAGGCCTCGATATCAAAGCTGAACGTACCGGCAAACATGGTGCTCATCAGGTCGACGCCGCTCATGGCCGCCGGTTGGTTGGCCTGCAGCGCGAACATATCGAGCTGTGCCGCACGCAGACGGTTGCGGCGTCGGACGGCGGCGCGCAGGTCGTCATCAGTAATCGTAATGCCGTAGAAGTTCTCGAGCCCCTCCTTGAGCAGGCGGCATTCCTCGTACCAGCCTTCACGCTCGTAGGCGCGATCGCGACCCTGTGGAAGATGCAGAATGTGTGTGCGCTTGAGCTCGTTGAGTAGCTCGTACATCTTCTTCTTGCCGTCGCAGGTGGTCTCGCCGATGATCATGTCGCTAAAGTACGTAAACGGGCACTTTTGCGAGTAGGCAAAGCCGTACGTCGATTTGATGAGCGGACACAGATTTGCCGGCAGCACCTTCTCGGCCTCGGGAATCACCTCGTCAGACGTACCGCACAGGGCCACGCTCGAGGCGCCCGCGACATCGATAATCTCGAGCGGCGTATAGCTGCACAAAAAGCCGACCAGGCGATTACCCGCCTGCTTATAATCCTTAACGCTAATAAACGCCGCCTTGCGCTGCTCGTTGAACTCCTCAAACGTGCTGGGCAACGGCTGCTCAATATTTTCCGACATATAACTCCTTAACAAACCTTTTAACCGACCTGGGGGAACGGCTTTCCCAGGTGCCCGAGGTTGCCGTGAAAGAGACGCGCCGCGTACTTTCGCACGCAAGCGACGGTTTGAACGGCAAGATCGGGTGCCTGGGAAAGCCGCCGGGACGGATAGCCCTAAATGGTTTCCAAAAAGGCCTCGATCCTGGTTTGCAGTTGGCCTGCATCCTCACCGGCGTAGTCGGTCGTGATGTGCATAAACGGAATGCCGGCCTCCTCGGCGGCCTTCTCCACGGCAAACGACTCCATCTCGTAGAGCGTGCAGAACTGCAGCGCCACATCCACGATGCCGTCGGCGTGAAGGTCCTTGGCCATCTGGACAATGTCCTTCATACGCTGGTCGTTGGGCGTAAAGACGGCGCAATTGATCTTAAAGTAGCGCTCGGCGATGGCATCGAGCATCTCGTCAACCGTCTCACCGGATTCGTCGACCAGGTCCTTGTAGTAGCGTGAACCCGTGCAGGATTCCTCGCCTACCACCACGCCGCCGGCCTTCTCGATGAGGTTGAACAGCTTCCAGTTGGGCACGGCCATGGGCGTACCGGTGTACAGGATGCGCTTGGTGCCCTTGGGCGCCACACCCTCGCCAGCCTCAACGCGCTGCTCGCACTCAGCCGCCATATCGTTGATGGCTCCGGTCAGACGCGGCGTGTCGTCCATAAAGGCGGCCTGAACGGTCAGCAGGCTGTCGAGACCGCTGATGGGCGCTGGGTCGGCAGCGCGCGTGGCAGCGAGGCGCTGCAGGGCGCGACGCTTCTCATTGACGGCGTGGACGGCGGCCTTCAGACGCTCAGGCGTAATCGTGACGCCGCACTCTTCCTCGATCTTGGCGGCAAGCTTCTTGACCTCGGCCTTCCAGGTCACGAGCGTCGACTCGTCGTGTACGTTGGGAATATCCATGACGTACATGTTCTTTTGCGTGGCAAAAAACTCGTAGGCCTTCTTCTTGCCATCGCAGGTGTTCTCGCCTACCACCAAGTCACTCGACTCAATGTAGGGGCAGACCTCGCCCAGCTTAAAGCCGGCAAAGCTCTTGATAAGCGGACAGGTGTTGCGCGGCAGATGCTCCTCGACCTTATCGGTTGCCCAATCGGCACCCGAGCACAGGCCCACGGGAATACCGTCGCAGGCGAGCACGATCTCCTCGGGCACGTACACGCAGAACGAGCCCACGATTTTGGTGGCCTCGCCAGCCTCCTTCTTGTCGAGCATCTCCTTAATACGGCCGCTGTGGATGTTGGTGGCCACAAAGTCCAGGTAGGACGTGGACTTGGGGCGATTGTTCTGCGCCAAGAACATATCGCCGTACATCTGGCCCACGGCGCCCAGCAGCATGTCGTGGTCGGCAAGATTCATGCCGAGGCTCTCCCACATCGGATGGAAATCGAATTCTTCAGCCATAAAGGTTCCCCTCTCGAACCAAAAACGGATAACAGCGGTATCGATGCACGACGGGTGGCGATTGCCCGGCCGTGCTCAAACCCGGAATTTTGGGGAACCTGCTTTGCGGTTGACTATTTAGTTGTGCGTCGTCTCTCCCGGAGCCGTGAACATACCTGCTCATATGCGGCTCCGAGCCATATACTGGGCGCGCGCGGCAACGCGGCGAATATATGTCGTCTGCGGCATGTGCGCACCCTCCTTTACAAGATAAGGTCAACTATATCAACGGTCATCGACCATGCGAACACCGTTGACATTCGTACGACAGCCTCGTGTGCCGTCGTCTAATAAATAATTATCTTGATTGATAAGAGTTTGTCATCCTTCATTCGGCGAACGGCAAGACAAAGCCGCCGAGGCTTACATCCCCGACGGCATTACCCGGCGCTATCGACAAACCAAGTGGATTTTACTCGCATCGAAGTGCATGCGCAGGGTCTCGTCGGCCTGCGGCAGCCCGTCGGCAGCTACGTTCACTTTGTTGACCTTCCACTGCAGGCGCGTCGGCGCATCGACACGTGGCACGTCCAACAGCACCAAGCGCTCAAAACGCGAATCGCTCACACGAGCCACATGCAGGTCGTAGCTGTTACGACCGCGCTCTGCGCGGTTGTCCATATGGAAGTAGCTCGCACGAATACCGAGGTACGCCACGTTATCGGAAACATCACGGCCCACGTTGAAGGTCATGCCCCAGTCGAGGGCCTCAACTTCCTCGTCGCCGATCTTACGCGCGCGGCTCGTATTCTTGCAGCCCGTCAGGCGCAGCGCAGCCAAGGTTTGCGGCCGGCGGACCACGTCCTCGACGGAGCCGATCTCCTCCACATGCCCGTTATGCATCACGCAAATGCGCTCGCACAGGCGGCATGCCTCGTCAATATCGTGGCTCACGTAGAGCACGGTACGGTTACAGACGTCGAACAGGTCGAGCATGTTCTGCTCAAGCGCGCTCTTGAGATACGCATCGAGCGCGCTCATGGGCTCGTCGAACATAAAAATGCCCGGGTGTGCCGCCACCATGCGAGCAAGCGCCACACGCTGCTGCTGGCCGCCCGAGAGGCGCGCGGGATAACGGTCGGCAAAGTCGGCCAGTCCAAAGATACCCAGGTAGCGCTCGGCAAGTTGTCTGCGCGCTGCGGCGTCACCTGCACCCTCAACGCCGGCGCACACGTTATCGGCCACCGTTATATTAGGGAACAGCTGATAGTTTTGGAACAACAGGGCGCATTTTCGCTCCTGGGGCGAAAGGTTGATGCCCGCGGCCGAGTCAAAAAAGGTCACGCCATTGACGACGATCTTGCCCTCGTCGGGCGTCTCCACGCCGGCAATGCAGCGCAGCGTGCAGCTCTTGCCGCAGCCCGAGGCGCCCAGCAGCGCCACACGCTCCTCGCCGGCCTCAAGCTGCATGTCGAGCATAAACCCGGGATAGCGTTTTTTGATATCCAAAACGAGCGACATAGCTTATCGACCTCCCTGCGGTGCTGCGTCATCGCGCATAAGCTCGGCCAGCGCCTCGCGATCGATGCGCAAGGCATCGCCGCCGACCGGGTCGAGCGAATCGGTCTGGCTGCCCAGCTGCTTAGTCTGCTTGCGCTCCGCGCGGGACAGGCCGCGCTCGCGGTACTTTTGCGAATGCGCCGTGTACATATTGATGAACAGGATGACCAGGAAGCTGAACGCTATTACGACCACGACCCAAAAGAGGGCCACCGACGTATTGCCGCCCATCCACTCAAAGTAGATGGCGATGGGGATGGTCTGGGTAATGCCGGCGTAGTTGCCCGCAAAGAACAGGGTGCAGCCAAACTCGCCCATGGCACGCGCGAAGGCAAGCACCGTGCCGGCGGCAATCGAGGGCCAGCCGAGCGGCATCATAAGCTTGGTAAAGATACGACGCTCGGACCATCCCAGGGTTCGCGCGGCATCGAGCATCTGCGTGTCGAGGCTCTCAAAGGCACCGAGCGCCGTGCGGTAGACCAGGGGAAACGACACCACCACGGCAGATATCACCGCCGCGGGCCACGTAAAGACGATCGAGATACCGTGTGCAATAAGCCACTGGCCAACCCCGGTCGAACGGCCAAACAGCATAAGAAGCAGAAAGCCGCAGACCGTGGGCGGCAGCACCATAGGAATCGTAAAGACCGAATCGAGCAGGCCCTTGATGCGACTCGAGGTACCCATAGTCTTCCACGCGGCGAACAGGCCCAGCGCAAAGGAAATCAGCAGGGCAAGGCCGCTCGTTTTAATGGACACCCAAAACGGGCGATAGTCGATGTCGCCCAAAAAGGAGGCCAGAGAGGCCAAGGGCCCCTGATCATCCCGCAACACGACAGACGATGCTTCTACCATTTGAGCGCTATCAAGCCAACGCGCGCCGCCCTTGGCATCACCCGAGGCTGATGCAATCACCACATAGCGGTCCCCATCCGCACCGCGCTCGTCAAAGCCATAGGTATACCCGCCGGCATCAAACGTTGTTTCCGCCGTGACACACCAAGGAAGATCCACGTCCCCCAGCTGCGCACCTCCCATGCAGTTTGCGCTGTCGAGCTCACAGACGAGGGCCTTGAGACCCGATACGCACTCGTTATCCTGCGGATCCAATTCATACTTCTCGACCGCCCTGGGCGATATCCACACCACAACGCGATCGGCAGCAGGCGCCACTACAAGGTCCACGTCCTCGTCAACGGGAAACCGGTAGCCCTCAGGCTGGCCCTCCATGGCACGAGCGGTCCCCTTGGACAGCCGCTCAAAACCCTCGATCCCATAGGAAAGCCCATGAGCGGTCGCAGCAACCTGGACCCCGTCCTCAGCGTCCCCAGCAAACGCAAATCCCGGCACCCAGCAAAACGCGAGGGTCAAAGCACAGGCGACAAGCATGCGGAATCTATTAAGCACGAAAAGCTCCAAGCGAGTACAAGGACGGAGTGAAACACAAAACGATGGAATTATCGCGCCAAGCCGCACTACGCGGAAAGCTCAAAGCCGTACTTAGCCCAAATCTTCTGAGCCTTCTTGTTGGTCAGACAGAAGTCGATAAATGCCTTGGCCTCGTCGTCGTGCTCGGAGCTCTCGGCAACGGCACCCGGATACACGATGGGCTTATGCGAGTCCTCAGGACACACGAACGCCTCCTCGACGCCGTCGTAGCGGAAGATATCGGAGCTGTAGACAAAACCGGCCACGCAGTCGCCTGTGGACACATAGGCGGCAGCGGTACCAACTTTGTCGGCCAGCGCTACCTTGTCGGCGATCTGGGGAGCATACTCGCCGTCGTCGCCCTCGGTGCCGGTGTAGAGGCCTACGGAAGCCAGGGCCTGGTTGGCGTACTTGCCGGCGGGGACGGTCTTGGCGTCGCCAATGGCGATCTTGCCGTCCAGATTCGCGACGTCGGCGATGGCCTCGATCTTGGTGTCGGAGCCCTCAGCGCGAATGATCACGAGGTCGTTGACGAACATATCCTCACGCGTGTCGGCGTCGACGAGCTCGGCGGCCTCGGCGTCGTCCATGGTGCCCTTGGAGGCCGTGATGAGCACGTCGACCGTGGCGCCGGCACGCATCTGCTCAACGAGGTCGCCGGAAGCCTTAAACTGCGTGTCGGCAAAGGTGGTGCCGGTCTGCTCGGTGTAGAGCTTCTGAACCTCGGGCAAAGCCTTCTCGAGAGAGTTGGCAGCGAAGACCTGAAGCTCGACAGCTTTCTTCTTAGAGGAAGACATGGCGGAGCCGGCATCGGAACCAGCGGGCGCGGATGTCTTGTTGCCGGAGCAGCCAGCAAGCCCAAGGCCAGCAGCGACGACAGCAGAAAGAGAGACGAATCCGCGGCGAGAAACCATATCGAACATGTTCAATCCTTTCGAATACTACGCCCGGACACCCCGCCGCGGGCTTTATTCTGTTACCAGATTATACTTTCGTGCGAATAATATCAGTGATAAAGATTTCTCGTCTGATAATTATCTTCTGCTGACAGTCTCAGGACGGCCCGCACTGTCGCTGCATAAAAAGGCGGAGCAGCCCGTAAGGTTACTCCGCCGCAGGTAGTGCGCTTATTTGGCGTGCCCGCCTCCTGCTGTCATCTGAGCCGCATGCTCCAGCTGATCGCTCACGGCCTCCCAGCTTTCGCGGGCGGCCTTCGTGGATCCCGGAAAGTTGATGACAAGCGTATACCCACGCTGCATGCACACGGCGCGCGAGAGCATGGCGCGGCGCGTCTTGGTCATGGAGTACGCACGGATCGCCTCTGCAATACCCGGCACATCGCGGTCGCAGACGGCACGCGTCGCCTCGGGCGTCACATCGCGCATCGAAAGCCCCGTGCCGCCGCAGGTGAGCACGACATTGGCGTGGCACTCATCGGCGGCTTCCACAATGGCATCACCGATCTCGCTGACGTCGTCGCGCACAACCACATGTGAGGCGACCGTCCAGCCCTGCGCCTCGATAAGTTCCTCGAGTGCGGCTCCGGCCTCATCCTGGGCAAGATCGCGCGTGTCCGAGCACGTCACGATCGATATCTTCAGCTCCATAGCATTCCTCCTACAACACGGCATCCTCAGGCAGATCGACACGCACGACGCCCACGACGTCGCCCGGCTTGAGCTCACACGGCCCTTCGTCAATACGCAGCAGACAGTTGGCCCGCTGCATCGTGCCGAGCAGCGCCGAATTCTGCGTCTTGGCCTCGGTCACCAACAGCTCACCGGTCTCGGGGTCGCGCAAAACCGTGGCGCGATCGAAGAAGCGTCGGTCCTGGCGCTTCTTCACGCCGTGCGTCAATATCGCCTGCTGCACGGGACGCGTACCCTCGGCAGAGCCGCGCATCTTGCGGATCGCGGGGCGGGCGAGCATCTCAAAGCCCACATACGCCGCCGCGGGATTGCCCGAAAGCCCCAAATACGGCTTGCCCCCAAGCAGGCCAAACGTGATGGCTTTGCCAGGACGCATCGAGATGCGGTCGAAGAGCACCTCGCCCTCGCGCTTGACCAGCGCCGTCACGTAGTCGTAATCGCCCGCAGAGGCGCCGCCGCTCGTAATGACAAAATCGCACTCCTGCACGGCGCGATGCACCAGCTCGGCAATCGCCCGCTCATCATCGGGCGCAATGCCATAGAACACCGGCTCGGCGCCGGCATCGAGCGCTTCGGCCATCAAGGCCGAGGAGTTGGAATCGCGAATCTGCCCGCGTGCCGGCAGCTCGCTCGGCGCGACCAGCTCCGTGCCCAGCGAGATAATGCCCACGCGCGGAGCGGCATGGACCTTCACGCTCGCGTAACCGGCGCTTGCCAGCAGGCCAGCGCCGGCCGGGGCCACAACCTCGCCGGCACGCATCACGACGTCGCCGGCATGGGCCTCCTCGGCGGCAGAGCGAACGTTCTCCCCCACTTTAGCAGGCGCCGAAAAGCTCACGTGCGAGCCCTCGTTGCCGTCGCCGTCAAGCACCTCGACGATCTCGTATTTCACCACAGCATCCGCACCCTCGGGCACCGGCGCGCCTGTCATGATGCGGACCGTCTCACCCGCGCCGATTGCGCCCTCAAACACACGGCCCGCGGCCTCGTGTCCGATAACGTCGAGCGTCACCGGCGCCTCGCCAGATGCCTGCGCCAAATCCGCCGAGCGCACGGCATATCCGTCCATAGCGCTGTTGGCAAACGGCGAGATGTCGATATCGGCCACCGCGTCCTCGGCCAAGGGAAGACCGACGGCCTGCCACACGGGAATCTCGACAACTTCGGTGCGATTCACGTGCGACAAGACGATCGCCTGTGCGTCCTCCAACGGAATGAGTTTCTCAGCCATATACACCTCTAGCATGCTGCGGCGCGCAACAAAAGCGCCGATTCTTTATGTTTATCTCAGTATAATCCCTCGCCGCTTGCTCAAGATCTGGCCCGCGGCCGCGAATACACCTGTCGGTAACGGACGGCGAAACAGAACCGAAAATCAACCTGCCGGTTTGTCACGTTTGGCACGTTCTATAATGCTCCTGTTGCAACCAAAAAGAGGAACGTATGGCTTTTACCGACAAACCCGAAAGCGCAAACGAGGCGCAGGATCATTCCCAGTCGCTCGACGACGGCGGCTTTTTCTCCCTTAATGACGTCATCATGGCAGGCAGGCAACAGCTCACCCGCTCCGAGCATCTCTTGGCTGCCGACACGCGCCGCAACGCCCGCAACCTACTCGCGAGCGCCAAGTTGCTCGTACTCGTCGTTATCGTCTCGCTTGCCATGGGCGTTGCCGCTTGGGCGTTTTTGGCCTCGCTGAATATCGCGACCGACTATCGCGAGCACCATGCATGGATTTACGCGCTGCTTCCCGTTGTGGGCGTTGCCACCGCATGGGTGTACAAAAACCACGGCCTTGCCGCCAGACGTGGTAACAACCTGGTCATCGACTCCGCTCTGGGCACACGCCTCATCCATATGCGCATGGCCGTCCTCACCTTCGTCTGTTCCACGCTCACGCACCTAGCGGGCGGGTCGGCCGGTCGCGAGGGAGCTGCGGTGCAGATTGGTGGCACCATCGCCAGCAACATCTCGAGCCTCGCCCACCTCAAAAAGCATGACCACCACGACCTCATGCTCGCCGGCATCTCGTCGGCCTTTGGCGCCGTATTCGGTTCGCCCCTTGCCGGAGCTTTCTTTGGCATGGAGATGTGCTTTATCGGCAAGATCGACTACACCGCGGGCATCTACTGCCTGGTCGCCTCGTTTACCGGCTACTTTACGTCGCTCGCCTTGGGAACCGAGTACGAGGCGAATGTCATCGCCAGCGTTCCCAACATGACACCACAGACGGTTGTCATCGTTGTTATCAGCGCCATCATCTTTGGTCTCACCGCACGCCTCTTTGCCTGGTCGGTTCGAACCGTCAAGAGCCTGTACGGTCGCTTTATCACCAATTACCTCATTCGCGCACTCATAGGCGCACTCGTGGTTTTGGCCGCCTATGCCCTCCTCGACGCCTGGGACTACGCCGGCCTTTCCACGTGGCTTTCCGGCGCCGGATTTGCCGGCAACACCACCCTGGCGGACGCAGTCATCAAGTTGGTCGTCACAGCGCTTACCCTGGGCGCGGGCTTCCAAGGCGGCGAGGTCACGCCCCTGTTTGGCATCGGTGCGGCGCTCGGCGGATGGATTGGCTGCCTCGCTGGACTCGATCCGAGCTTTATGGCGGCCCTCGGCATGCTCGGCGTCTTCTGTGCCGGCCTCAACGTGCCCATCACCACCTGCATGATGGCTATCGACTTGTTCCATGGAACAGCCGCGGGCTTCTTTGTCATCGTCTCGTTTATTAGCTATCTCGTCGGCGGCCACCGTGGCGTGTACCCCGCGCAGCGCATCGTGTCGCCCAAGCGCCGCTCGCTTATCGTGGACGAGGGCGGAACGGTGGCAGAGGCTATCGAGCGCCACAACGACCTGATAGAGTAGACGTAAGTAATCGCCGTGCAGCCACAATCGGGGGCAATTCGACCCGAGCGCGACCGCACCGTCATGCCACACGCCGGGAGTCGCCCCATGCACGCAACTGACTTTGGTCGCACGATCATCATCGCCAATCCTGTCGCCCAGTCGGGCGCCGCGCGCGAGGTTGCCGAGCGCCTGCAACGCTTTTTGGACATGACGGCGCGCACGTCCCAGTTTGACCTAGTGCTGACCGAGTGCATGGGGCACGCCAAGGAGCTTGCCGCACAGGCTCAGGGATACCGCACCGTTATCGCCCTTGGCGGCGACGGCGTGATCCACGAGGTCGTCAATGGGCTCATGGCGCAGGAAGAGGCCATCCGTCCCGCCCTTGCCGTCCTGCCCGTGGGCTCCGGCAACGATTTTGCCCAGACGCTCGGAATCGACGATTTCTCCGGTAAGGATTTTGGCGCGCTGCTCACCTGCGAGCTGCAGCACCAGGATATCGGGCGCATTCGCTCATGGAACCCCGCAAGCGGAAGCGGCGAGGCTTCGGTTGAGTACTACGACCAGACGCTCTCGGTCGGCATCGATGCCGCCATCGGCCTGGGCACCACCGAGTTGCGCAAAAAGACCGGCCTGACGGGCGCTCCGCTCTACACCCTCTCGGGACTTGAGCAGTTTGGCCTGCGCTATCGCAACTACCCCATGACGGTCAGCTTTGACGGCGCGCCCGCCGAGCGCGTGAGGGCGATCATCATGGCGATTCAGCTGGGCCCCACGTATGGCTCGGGTTATCGCATCTGCCCCGATGCCGATCCCTGCGATGGCATACTCGACGTCTGCTACGCCTGTGGCCCCGTCCCTCGCGCGGTTGCCCTGCCTATGTTCCTTTCGGCCAAAGACGGCCACCACACCAAGCTTCCGCCGGTACGCATGCGCCGCTGCCGCCATGCCGAGCTCACCTTTGAGGGGCCCGACTACCCCATCCAGGCCGACGGCGAGCCCGTTGTCGCCTCGCGCATCGAGGTCGACATCCTCGCCGGCGCCCTCCAAGTCTGGCGCCCCACCCGATAACCACCCCTAAGTTGCGGTGAAATAGGGACTGTTTATACAGCTAAAGCCGCAAAACAGTCCCTATTTCACCGCAACTTATTGAGAAGATCATTCCTCCCTGCCCGGCTTGCGACGGTTGGCCTTTTTAATCGCGTTGAAGTGCTTGTCATTGAGCCTCCGCTGGCGAGAGCGCAGAGGCACCTTAGTCTTTACGCGTCGGCGCGGTGGACGCCCGCGACGCTCAAGCTCAGCGCGCAGCTTACGCAGGCAGCTACTACGGTTTTGGAACTGACTGCGGCTCTCGCGCGCCGTCACGGTAATTCCCGAAGGGATATGCTTCATGCGCACCGCCGAGTCCGTCGTGTTCACGCCCTGCCCGCCCGGACCCGTCGCGCGAAACACCTGCACCTCGCAATCGCGCGCCAACTCCTCGGCCGACATCTCGGCATAGCGCGCATACTCGCGCCATCCCATCTTGTTCTCATCCATATCAACACCTCCCCTCATACAAAAAATGTGACAAAGGGACAGTCCCTTTGTCACATCGCATACCAATCGCTTGTGTTGCGCGCTTAGGCGAAGGTGATCTCGCCGGTCTCGCAGTCCATATCGGCGATACGGGCCAGGCTCTCGACGCGAAAGCCGCGCTCGCGGAGCTTATCGCCGCCGCCCTGGAAGCCCTTCTCCACCGCAATGCCAATACCGGACACCTCGGCACCCGCAGCCTCGCAGATCTTGATAAGACCCTCGAGCGCGCAGCCGTTGGCCAAGAAGTCGTCGATGATCAGAACCTTGTCGCCCTCAGACAGGAAACGCTTGCCAACGATGACCGGGTACTCCTTCTGCTTGGTAAAGGAGTAGATGGTCGTGGCGTACTGCTCGCCGTCGAGGTTGATGGACTGTGCCTTCTTGGCAAAGACCACCGGCACGCCGCCAAAATGCTGAGCCGCGATGCAAGCCATACCAATGCCAGAAGCCTCGATCGTCAGGATCTTGTTGATCTCGACATCCTTGAACAGACGGGCCCACTCGGCGCCCATGTGGTCGAACAGCTCAACGTCGCATTGGTGGTTGAGGAAGGCATCAACCTTAAGGACGTTACCGGCCTTTACGATGCCGTCATGGCGAATACGATCCTCAAGCTCCTGCATGGCGCAACCCCTTCTCGCGGCAACGATACCGCGCGATTAATAAACGTTGTTCGATAGTCTACCACGGACCGACCCCCGCCCGTCCCACAAGCCGCATCGCACCACAAACCAGTTTTTTTGAGACGGCGCGAATACGTGGCAGGCAGCCTCCTAACACGCTAATGGCGGGCGCGCATCCTCACCAAACGAACCATCGAGAGGACAAAGCCCACGGCTGCCACGGCCATCAACACATAGAACACCGAACGAAAACCAAACAGGAACACATCCGGACGACCTGCAACAAAACTGGTCACGGCCTCGCCCATCGCCACGCTCATCTGCCCATACAGGATATTCGACGCCACCGTAATGCCCACTGCCATACCCGCATAGCGCGCCAGGCTACCCAGGCTGCCAGCAAAGCCGAGCGCTTCGCGCGGAGCCGAGCCCATGTACAGTGAGTTATTGGGGCTCTGAAAAATCGACGTTCCGCACGACATAAACGCGACACAGCACACGATCACAGGGATGGAAGAGTGCTCGTCGAGCGTACTTACCGCAAAGAGACCGCACACGTACACGCCCAGGCCCACCGCCGTGGGGCCCTCGCAGCCAACGCGGTCCGAAACCGTACCCGAAAGCGGACCGATAAAGGCATTCACCATCGGCAGCGCCAAAAAGAGTAGTCCAGAGATGTCGGAACCAAAGCCGTGAGCGTCCTGAAAATAGAACGGCAGGATAAACTCGGATGCGCCAATACCAACGAACACGATGAGCATGCAAGCAAGGTTGATGGTGAAGGCCGAATTTGCAAAGCAGCGACGAGCAGCCTCAATCAGGGACATGGGGCGCTCGCCGGCCTCCGGCTTAACATGCGGCAGCGTGGAGAGCCCCACGATAAACGAGATGACGCCAATGGGCAGGTTGATGAGGAAGATGCTCTCCCAGGGAAAGCTTGCCACCAGCACGCCGCCCAGCACGGGGCCACACATCATGCCGAGGGCCACGAAGGTCGCGAGAATACCCATGGCACGACCGCGCTCGCGCGCCGGAAACGACTCGGTGATGATACCCATGTTGTTGGCCATGGCCGCTGCGCAGCCGACGCCCTGCACAATGCGTGCCAGAATAAGAACTTCGAGCGAACTCGAAAGGCCGCAAAGCAGCGAGCCGGCCGTAAAAACGATTACGCCCAGCTGGAATACGCCCACCTTGCCGCGCACGTCGCCCAAGCGGCCAAACGGCAGCATAGCCACGCATGTCGCAAGCAGGTACACCGAGCTCACCAGCTGGATGTGGTCGAGGCCCACGCCCAGCTCCTTTTGCATCACGGGCAACGCCACGGTCACGACGGTCGAATCCAGACACGACATAAACGTCATGATGAGCACGGTAAACAGAATCGCCCATTTGCTCTTGCCATGGGTGTCGCCCTCAAGGGCAATGTGCTCGCGGCGCAGCTGCTCTGCGGTTTTCTCCATATCCATCCTTTCGAGTGGCGCAACGCAAAAACGGGGCCCCAATCGCCTGCGAACAGTCGCGATTGGGGTCCCGCCTACGGAATCGGAACTATATGTCACCGGAACCCCAAGAGGCTCCGTCGCTTCATACGAGAAGCTAGCCTAGCACTGCTCGAGCGCCTGCTCAAGGTCGGCAATCAGATCGGCCGTGTCCTCGAGGCCGCACGACAGGCGCACCATGTCGGCGGAGATGCCGCAGGCGATGAGCTCCTCATCGTTCATCTGACGGTGCGTGGCGTTAGCGGGATGCAGGCAGCAGGTGCGAGCATCGGCCACATGCGTGGCGATCTGGGCGAGTTTAAGGCTCTTCATAAAGGTCTCGGCCGCCGCGCGACCACCGTTAAAGCCAAAGCTCACGACGCCGCAGGTACCGTTGGGCATGTACTTCTGAGCCAGGTCATAGTACTTATCGCCCTCCAGGCCCGGATAGCTCACAAAGCGCACCTTGGGATGACTCTGCAGGAACTTGGCAACGGCCAGGCCGTTCTCACAATGACGCGGCATGCGCACATGCAGGCTCTCAAGCGAGCTATTCAGGAAAAACGCCGCCTGCGGGTTCTGCATGGGGCCGAGGTCGCGCATGAGCTGAGCGGTTGCCTTGGTAATGAAGGCACCCTCGCGACCGAACTTCTCGGCATAGGTCACGCCGTGATAGCTCTCGTCGGGCGTGGTGAGACCCGGGAACTTGTCTGCATGGGCCATCCAGTCAAACTGGCCGTGGTCGACGATCACGCCACCCAGGTAGGCCGCATGCCCATCCATGTACTTGGTGGTAGAGTGCGTGACGATGTCGGCGCCCCACTCAAAGGGACGGCACATCACGGGCGTCGGGAAGGTGTTGTCGACCATCAGCGGCACGCCGTGGTCATGCGCGGCCTTGGCAAAGCGCTCAATATCGAGCACGGCAAGGGCGGGGTTGGCAATCGTCTCGCCAAAGACGAGCTTGGTATTGGGCTCAAAGGCTGCCTCCAGCTCCTCATCGGTGCAGTCGGGGGCGACAAACGTGCAAGCCACGCCCATGCGGCCCATGGTGTGGGCGAGCAGGTTATACGTACCGCCGTAGATAGCAGAGCTCGCGACCACGTGATCACCGGCACCGGCCACGTTAAAGATCGCGAGGAAGTTCGCGGCCATGCCCGAACTCGTGAGCATCGCAGCGGTGCCGCCCTCCATCTCGCAGATCTTGGCGGCAACCAGATCGCACGTGGGATTCTGCAGACGGCTGTAGAAGTAACCAGACTCCTCCAGGTCAAACAGCTTGCCCATGTGCTCGGACGTGTCGTACTTCCACGTGGTGGACTGGTAGATGGGCACCTGGCGCGGCTCCGCGTCGCCCGGGTGATAGCCGCCCTGAACACATGTAGTACCGATGGTCTGCTCGCTCATATCCAACTCCCTTACTTGGGTTTTGTTTTTATTCGGTTCACGATACCGCTACCCCGCACCCCTCTCAACCCATCCCGCCGATAGGTTATGGGACAAATTAATCAGGTTTATTTGTCCCAAATCTTAAGAAAGTGTTCGATGGCGAAAAACAATGAGATATGCACTGCGGTCTCGATAAGCGAATGCGCCGGCAAGGGTACCATAGGCGGGTACACCATGAACAAGGAGACAACGATGAAGCAGATCGATACCACCCAGCTCAACACTGCCGCCTGCCAGGCTCAGGCTGCCGAGTACCACGCCCGCGGCTTTAACTGCGCCCAGGCTGTCGCTTGCACGCTCGCGCCCGCTGTGGGGCTCGACCCCCAGATCGCCTTTACCCTCACCGAGGGCTTTGGCGCCGGCATGGGCGGCATGACCGAGACCTGCGGCGCCATCTCGGGCGCCGTGGCCATCATGGGCTTTGTGATGAGCGACGGTATGGAGAACCCCAAGACCAAGGGCCAGACCTACAAGCTGTCGCGCGAGATTGCCAAGCGCTTTGGCGAGAAGAACACCACGACCGTCTGCGGCACGCTCAAAGGCGTCGGATCGGACCAGGGTCCGCTCCGCAGCTGCCCCGGCTGCATCGACGACGCCGTCGACATCGCCTGCGATGTGCTAAAGCAGCTCGCCGAGTAAACGGCGACAACATAAAACGACGGCCGGCGCGCTTGGGATTCATCCAAAAGCACGCCGGCCGTCGTCGTTAGAACTCGGCAAATTCGGGAGCGCCGACCTCAATCTCCTCACGCCCCGCCATAAGCTCGCACATCTTAACGCAAAACGGCTCCTGCTCCCCCGCCTTAAACACCAAATGAATCGTCACGGCATCCGCGTAATCGGTATCCGAAACCTTGGCATCCGAATCCTGGGCCAAACGAAGCACTTGCTCATACTGTGGATAGGCCACACGCACATCAACCGGCACGACGCTCGTCATCTCAACGATCTGCCCGGCTTCCTGAGCCGCAGCCACCGCCGTCTGCGTCGCCGCGGTATAGGCGCGTACCAAGCCACCAGGTCCCAACAACGTACCACCAAAATAGCGCGTCACTACGCAGCAAACATTTTTGAGCCCCGCTCCGCGCAGCACCTCGAGCGTCGGCATGCCGCTCGTACGGCTCGGCTCACCATCATCGCTCTGGCGCTCACGCCCATCGACCAAAATCCACGCGGGAACATTGTGTCGAGCGTCGTAATGACGCTTGCGAACCATCTCGATAAAGGCATTCGCCTCGTCCTCGGACTCAATATGCACCAGCTGGGCAATAAACCGGCTCTTGCGGTCCACAAACTCGCCCGAAGCCTCAATATTCGATTGCAGAGTAAAATAGCTGTCCAACAAAGCCCCTCAAACACAAGCAAAGCAACAAACAGCCTCAATAATACGGCAAAGACAGCACCGTTGCCCTCGCCAACAAGAACGGAAACGCCAATGATGCCGTCACCAACAGCGAGAACCCGTCAGCGCGAGCAAGGTGCCTTGAAAGACAAGTTTGCAACAAAAATGTGGTCGCTGATGACCAGGCAAAAACAGACACTATGACCCAATCCAGGGGCACGGAAACGACAGGAGCCCCCGCTCGTGACCGCGGGTCGGGGCTGCGACAATGTTGTTGAAGTGCCAGAGGCGCAGCCGCGCCGCAACGAGGTTGGGAGGCTCCCGTGCCTAGATATTCTACCGCCTTCGGAATGGACGTACACCTCAGGTCCACCACCGTCTGCGCGCTCGACGCGGAGACGGGCGAGGCCGTGACGAGGAGGTTCCGCGGCAACCCCTGGGGCGAGGTCGCGGAGTGGATGTCGGGCTTCCCCGGCCCGTCGCTCGCCGCCTACGAGAGCGGCTACCTCGGCTTCGCCCCGCAGAGGGAGCTCTCCGGGCTCGGCGTCGACTGCGTCGTCGCGGCCGTCTCCAGGGTCCCGAGGTCGTCGGCAGACCTCTCGTCCAAGAACGACCGCAACGACGCGGCCAGGATGGCCAAGGCGATACTGTCGCACGACGTCACCCCGGTATGGGTGCCGTCCCCCGAGATCGAGGGGCTCAGGGACCTCGCCGGGGCCCACGACGCGGCGACCGCGAGGCTCGCGGCGGCGAAGCAGCGGCTCCTGGCGTTCCTAGCCCGCCGCGGCTATGTCTACGGCGGCACGACGCCGGCCGGCAACCCCCCGGAAGTACTGGACGTACGGCTTCCTCAGGTGGCTCGACGGCATACACCCCGCCGACGACGGCGGCATCCGGGCGCTTGCGGCGCTGAGGAACGAGGTCGAGGCGGCCGACGAGACGAGGGAGGCCCTCCTCGCCGAATACAGGGCCGCCGTCGCGGCGGGCCCCCTCTCGGCCGAGGTCGAGGCGCTCCAGTCGATCAAGGGGTGCGGGTTCGCGCTCGCCGCCGCCTTCGCGTCCGAGGTCGGCGACTTCTCGAGGTTCCGCTCCGGCAGGCAGGTGACGTCCTACTTCGGCCTCGCCCCGAAGCAGAGGTCGAGCGCGGACTCCGTGCGCCTCGGCGGAATCAGCGGGGCCGGCAACGCGCTCGTCAGGAAGCTGGCTGTCGAGGGGTCCTGGTGCTATGCCCAGGCCGGCCACCAGCCGAAGCTGATGCCCAAGGGCTCCGGCGTGCCCCTCGAGATAAGGATGCACGGGAGGAAGGGGTCCGAGAGGCTCCTGCGCCGCCGCGAGGAGATGATCGCCCGCGGGATGCCGCAGGCGAAGGCGAACGCGGCCACCGCGGCCGAGCTCGTGAGGTGGCTGTGGGCCCTCGGCACGATGTGCCGGGAGGGCGCGGAATAGACATAAGCCCCCGTCCCGGCGAGCCGGGCAGCCTTCGGGGACACCCCCG
The DNA here is from genome assembly GCA_959596505.1 of uncultured Collinsella sp. Taxonomy (GTDB): domain Bacteria; phylum Actinomycetota; class Coriobacteriia; order Coriobacteriales; family Coriobacteriaceae; genus Collinsella. The sequence goes on along the minus strand of CAUFWM010000011.1, from coordinate 16,945 downwards.
TTCTCGCTGTGCGCGCGGCGGCCGCCGCATGCGCGAAGACAGACTAGGGGAACCCCGCCGAAGGAGAGGATTGCGGGCCGCCGGAGCGGTATCCGCGGATATGAGACTGAGCCGAAGGCGTCGATGACATGCCGGGGGCGGACCGGGACGGGTTTAACGGCAGGCCCCGCCGACCGATTGCAAGCGGTCGGCGGGGCCATTGTGGCCCTTGACAGTGGATTGGGTCATATGAGCGAGACGGCGCCAGCTGAGTCGATTTGGCCCGAAAGAGGAGGGAGCACGCCTTATGGCGGCGACCGACGAATGAGCGCCAAATCGGCCAGCTGACGCCGTCGCAGCGTCAACAAGAAAGCTGAGTGGGCCTATAAGCCGGGTTCTGTCGTGAACGGTCATTTATCTTGTCTGCACGTTACCGTGCAGCTCCACGCACGCTACCCGAACGCGGACCGGGCCGGCCCATAGCGTTCCTATTCGCGCTTGCTCCGGATGGGGCTTGCCAAGCCGCCGTGTTGCCACGACGCTGGTGGTCTCTTACACCACCGTTTCAGCTTTTCCCTTTACGCCTTGCGGCGCAGGTGGGAGTCTTCTTTTCTGCGGCGCTTTCCGTCGGATCACTCCGCCCGGCCGTTAGCCGGCATCCCGCCCTCTGGAGCCCGGACTTTCCTCACGCGTGCTGCAAGCAGCACATCGCGCGACCGTCTGGCCCACTCAGCAATGCAAGAGTGTAGCACACCGTTGCCGCAGGCAATGGCACAACACAAGCGTTCGACACGATAAACCAAGAACCACGCTATGCAGTACAATAGGGGCGTCGATGGGCAACGTCGTCAGTCGAGACGCGACCGCGCTCCGCACCCCTCCGTCTACTCGGTGCGTTCCCGCCTCCTCCCCGAGGCGGGATGTCGGCATATTTTATGCACCGACAACCAAATAGCAAACAGATAGCCCGGCATCATCGTGCACCACAGCTGCAAATGCAAAAAGGGACCCGTCCATTGCGGACGGATCCCTTAAAACAAGTGATCGTCAAACCGATTTACTCGGCGTCGGTCTCCTCGTCCTTCTTCTCGGAAGGCAGCGGGGTGACCTCAATCTCGACGCCCAGAGTCTCAGCAGCGGACTTCATGGACAGGGAGATACGACGACGGTCGAGGTCGATCTCCATGACCTTGACCTGAACCTTGTCGCCCACGTGGGTGACCTGAGAAGGCTGATCGACGTGCTTGTTGGCCATCTCGGAGATGTGCACCAGGCCCTCGATGCCCTCGCCCAGGTCGACGAAAGCGCCGAACGGGACAAGCTTGGTCACAGTGCCCTCGACGATAGCACCGACGGGGTACTTCTTGACCAGTGCGCGCCACGGATCCTCGGTGGTCTGCTTGAGACCCAGGGAGATACGCTCGCGGTTGAGATCGACGTCGAGAACCTCGACCTCGACCTCCTGGCCGACCTTGACAACCTCGGAAGGATGGTTGACGTGGTTCCAGGAGAGCTCGGAGATGTGGATGAGGCCGTCGATACCGCCGAGGTCGACGAAGGCGCCGAAGTCGACGATGGAGGAAACAGTGCCCTGGAGACGCATGCCAGACTTGAGCTTGGACAGGATCTCGGAGCGCTCGGCCTTACGGGACTCCTCGAGCACGACGCGACGGGAGAGGACGACGTTGTTGCGGTTGCGGTCCATCTCGATGACGCGGGCCTCGATGCGGGTACCCATGTAGGAGGTAAGGTCCTTGACGCGACGGAGGTCGACGAGGGAAGCGGGCAGGAAGCCACGCAGGCCGATGTCGAGGATCAGGCCGCCCTTGACAACCTCGATAACCTCGCCCTCGACGTTCTCGCCGGAGTTGAACTTCTCCTCGATGCGGTTCCAAGCACGCTCGTACTCGGCACGCTTCTTGGACAGGACCAGACGACCGTCCTTGTCCTCCTTCTGGAGAACGAGGGCCTCGATGGGATCACCGAGTGCAACGATGTCTGCAGGGTTAGCGTCCTTGCGGATGGACAGCTCGCGGACCGGGATAACGCCCTCGGACTTGAATCCGATGTCAACGAGCACCTCGTCATGCTCGATCTTAACGACAGTGCCGTTAACGAGATCGCCCTCATCAAAGTCGGTAATCGTACCGTCGATGAGGTTGTTCATCTCCTCCTCGTTGACATCGTCAAGAGAGAAAATGGACGAGTTCTGAATCTCACTCAAAGGTGGACCCCTTTCGAACTACGGGGCCCCGATTGCTAGGACCTACAGAAGGGTGCGACAAGCACACAACGTTTAGGAACACTCGGGAGCCGACAGATACTAATGTGACGCTTATGCAATCACGTTCGTATAGGTTACGGGGAAATCATTTCGATTTCAAGCGTGAACTGCGATTTTTTACTCGTATGGAGACTTTTTCGCAATCTTGTTGACGACCGTCTCCATAAGTTGACGATAGGCAGTTAGGCATACGGCTTTGGGGTAAAGTATTCGGAGCCAACGATTCTGGAACGATTTTTCGAGAAAGGTGCCCGCGTGCTCAAAGCAGTCGTTTTCGATATGGACGAGACGCTTCTTAGCATCAACCTCAACGCGTTCATCCTTCGCTATTTTAAGGATGTCTCGTCGATGCTCGCGGATATTGGTCGCCGCAGCCGCGGTGGCACGATGGCGCGCCTCGGCACCATCCTGGTCGACCTCAACGCCAATCGCCGAAGCGGCACGGATAATCGCACCAATCTTGAGTTCTACCGCACCGAGGTCGAGCGCAGGTGCGGCATCTGCCTTTCCGATCCTATCATCTACGAGGCGTTTACCTACTACGACCGCGAAGTTCTCCCGCATAAGAATGACGACGTCATCAACGCCCACGCCATGCCGGGCGCACACGCCGCGCTTCAGGCTGTACAGGACGCAGGGCTGCGCTGCGCGCTCTTCACCAACCCCAGCTTTCCGCAGGGAGCCATCGAGTGCCGCATGGGTTGGGGCGACCTGGCCGACGCCCCCTTTGAGCTCGTCACGCACATGGGAAACACCACCCGCTGCAAGCCCGATGCCACCTACTATCTAGAGCAGCTTCAGGTGATGGGACTCGAGCCTCATGAGGTCCTCATGGTGGGCAACGACCCCAGGCGCGACTTCCCCAGCCCCGCCTGCGGCATCCAAACCGCCTATGTTGGCCAGGGAAAACCCGGCCGAGCCACCTGGCACGGCACCATGGAAGGCTTCGCCCGCGACTTTAACGCCGTAGTAGAAGCCTTCTACGAACACCAAGTAGCCGACGAACTGTCCTAGCACACTTGGGTTTTGCCGATCATGATGTTGAGGATCTCGACGTCGGTATCTTTCATGCCCACACGGCCTACGTAGCCCATACTGGCGATTGTCTGCTCAACGGTATCTTGGATCAGGCCCTCGCCGGCGCGGAAGCCGCGACCCTGCATGGCCATATCATGGCCCAGAATCGCTGCATCGACGGCAGCCGAGATCTTGGCGGCACAGCTCGCCTTGGCGCCGTCGCACACGATGCCGCCCACGTTACCGAGCGTATTCGAGACCGTCGCGCCAATCTGCTCGCGCGTGCCACCGCACAGCCAGGTAATCGCAGCGCCGGCGCCGCACGCGGCGCAAATAGCACCGCAAAACGCCGAAAGCGCACCAATATAGCTCTTGATATGCACGGCGATAAGATCGGACAGCATCACGGCGCGCACCAGACGCTCGTGGTCGCAGCGCAGGTACTCGGCATACTCCATGACGGGCAGTGCGCAGGTAATGCCCTGATTGCCCGAGCCGCACACAATGGCGACCGGCAGCGCGCAACCGTTCATGCGGGCGTCGGACCCGGCGGCCGCACGGGCACGGGCACGGCAGGCGACGTCATCGGCACGAGCACCCAGCAGCGTACGACCCACCTCGGCGCCCCAAGCGTGCGCAAGGCCCTCGGCACTGATTGCGCCATTCAGCTCAATCTGACGCTCAACGGCAGCGCGGGCGCCCTCAATGTCACCGTCCTCGATAAAGTCGATGATGGAATCAATGGACATGGGCGTATCGGCGTTATCTGCCGCACGCTCGGCCACCACGCGCTCGGCGCAGGCGGCGCACTCCCCCGCCGACTTGCCGCATACCGGAATACCATCGAGCGTATGGCACGTGACATTAGTGTGGTGATCGGTAATCTCGACGACCGCGGTATGGCCCCCGGCCGTCGCAGTCACCTTGATGTAGAGGTTGGGCACACCCTCGACAAGCGACACATCGCAGTAGCCAGCGTCGGCGAGGAGCTCGGCCACGCGAGCGCGGTCTTCATCGTTAACGCTCTCGAGCACCTCGAGCGCGCTCTTAGCGTCGCCGCCCACGGCACCCAGCACGGCCGCGGCTTCAATACCGTGCATACCGCCCGAGTTGGGCACGGTCACGCTCTTAACGTTCTTGATGATGTTGCCCGAGCAGGCAACATCCATATGATCGGGTTCGCAACCGAGCGTCTGGCTCGCCAACGCCGCTGCATAGGCAACGGCAATGGGCTCGGTGCAGCCGAGTGCACAGACAAGCTCGCGGTTCAAAACATCGCAAAACGCGGCATCACGGATGGAATCGGTAGGCATAGGTATCTCCTGCTTGCATAACGGGCTGGACTCTCAAAAAAGTTGGCTCCTTTATTTGATAACAATGCATCAAAAACCGCAACCACGGTTCCGGCGGACGGCGTTCAAGCGCAATCTGACGGCATTCATTCATGAAAAGCTAGTCTTGTTGCCTGCTAAAGCGTTTGACCAAAAAACGCCCGAGCGTTTACGCAAAAGTCGCGCTATCATGCAGTCGAACGCGGTAAACACCTTTAGCATTTGCGCCGCACAGACCAGAGAGGAACCATCCATGAAGATCGGTATCGGCAACGACCACGCCGCCGTCGAGCTCAAAAACATCATTTCCGAGCACCTGAAGGAGCGCGGATGCGAGGTCGTGAACTTTGGCACCGACACCTCCGAGAGCTTTGATTACCCCATCGCCGGTTACAAGGTGGGCAAGGCAGTTGCCAACGGCGACGTCGACCTGGGTATCCTGATCTGTGGTACCGGCGTCGGCATCAGCCTGGCTGCCAACAAGGTCGAGGGCGTACGCGCCGTCGTGTGCTCCGAGCCCTTCAGCGCCAAGCTCTCCCGCATGCACAACAACACCAACGTGCTGGCCTTTGGCGCCCGCGTCGTGGGCTCCGAGCTCGCCAAGATGATTGTCGACGAGTGGCTCGACGCCGAGTTTGAGGGCGGCCGCCACGAGCGTCGCGTCAATCTCCTCAACGAGATCGACCAGACGCGCGGCCTCAAGGTCGTCGACGAGGCTTAAAGACCTACAAAGCCATACGCTATCGCCAGCCCCCGCCCGGAAGAAACATCCGGACGGGGGCTCTTTAGTAGATTTCTAAGCGGTTACCAAAAATCCACTGGAATAAAAAGGGCGCCGCGGATAGAGTTCCGCGGCGCCCAAGCCACACGCTAACAGCTTTAAGGAGTCAAAGCTGGTTTAGCCAAAGAAGCGCTTGATCTCGATCTCGGCGTTCTCCAGGCAGTCGGAGCCGTGGATCACGTTGGCGTTGACATCGACAGCGAAGTCGCCGCGAATGGTGCCGGGCGCAGCATCAAGCGGGTTGGTAGCGCCCATAAGGGTGCGCATCTTGGAAACAGCGGAGAGACCGGAAACGACCATCTTGACGACCGGACCGCTCGTCATAAAGTCGCAGAGACCGCCAAAGAAGGGCTTGTCGGCCAGATGGGCGTAGTGCTCCTCGACGGTAGCGCGCTCGAGCGTGGTCATCTCCATGCGCTCGATGACAAGGCCGCTACGCTCAATACGAGCAACGATCTCGCCGATCTTGCGATCGCGCACCGCGTCGGGCTTAATCATGATGAAGGTCTTCTCGATAGCCATAAGGTAGCCTTTCAAGTAGGTTCGCGCGTGCCCAAGTCCCATTCCGGCACCCGCCTGGACTGCATCGTAACAGAGTTTTAGCTGCAGTTAAACAAAAAGCTGTTTATTGAAACGCTGCAATTTATTAAAGCGCTCCATATGTGTCACTTCTGTTTCGAAGCCCGATTAGAGTACCATCCGACCGCTCATCAACCACATGGAACAGAGCGGGCGGTCGGTTGCCACCCGCGAACGTACCCCCTTCACAACCTGCCCAAAGGTCCTACAGAAGTTCTCGACAAGCCCCTCCCCCATAGCAGCAAAATAGGGGCGCCCGCATCAGCAGACGCCCGTAAAGCTAAAACGATTTATCAATACATGGCCAAAACGGCTTCAGCCAAACCTCTACTTTGCCCCGTGACCCATCTCGACAACCTTGGTTAGCGATCCAAACACGCCTTCGTCGGCCACGAGCTGCGCCTCGGCACGCTGCAGCTGCACGGCAACGGCGGCAGGGGCGGTACCGCCCTCGGTCGTGCGCGCGGCGACAATCGACGGGATATCGAGCGCCTCGGTAATATCGCGCTCAAAGAGCGGGCTTGCCTCCTGGAACACCTCAAACGGCAGGTCCTCAAGATTGCAGCCGCGCTTCTCACACATCAGGACCAGGTGCCCCACCACGGCATGTGCCTCGCGGAACGGTAGACCGCGCTTTGCCAGGTAATCGGCAACATCGGTGGCGGCAAGGTGCCCCACGCCGCACTCGCGCGCCATGGCATCCTCGTTGACGGTCCAGGTCGAAATCATTCCGGCCATAACGGACAGGCACTGCATGAGCGTGTGAGCGGTATCGAGCGCGCCCTCCTTGTCCTCCTGCAAGTCCTTGTTATAAGCGAGCGGCAGGCCCTTCATGGTTACCAGCAGCTGCACCAGGTTGCCGTACACGCGACCGCTCTTACCGCGGATAAGCTCGGCAAAGTCGGGATTCTTCTTCTGCGGCATGATAGACGAGCCGGTGGAGTAGGAGTCTGAAAGCGTGATAAAGCCAAATTCGGAGCTCGACCACAGCACGATCTCCTCGGAAAGACGCGACAGGTGCATCGCCATGACGGATCCGGCGTAATGCAGATCGAGCAGGAAATCACGGTCGGAAACCGCATCGAGCGAGTTGGGAATCACGCCCGCAAAGCCAAGTTCGGCAGCCGTCATCTGGCGATCGAGCGGATAGCTCGTACCGGCAAGCGCGGCAGCACCCAGCGGGCAGTTGTCAGCGGCATCAAAGGCGGCCTTTAGGCGCGTAAAGTCGCGCGCGAACATCCAGGAATACGCCAGCAGATGATGCGAGAGCAGCACGGGCTGAGCGTGCTGCATATGCGTGTAGCCCGGAAGAATCACCTTGTCGTACTTCTTGGCCGCATCCACCAGCACATGGCGCAGCTCAAGATTGGCCTCCATGAGCTCCTTGGCCAGCGCCTTGACGCCCAGGCGCGTATCGGTCGCCACCTGGTCGTTGCGCGAACGCCCAGTATGCAAGCGCTTGCCAGCCTCGCCGATACGACGCGTCAGCTCGCTTTCGATGGACATATGAATGTCCTCGTCGTTGATATCAAAGGTGAAGTTGCCGGCATCGATATCCTGTTCGATTCCGGTCAGGCCCTCGGCAATCGCCTGCTCGTCCTCGGCGCTGATAATGCCCTGGGCCGCCAGCATCTTGGCATGTGCCTTAGATCCGGCGATATCCTGCTTATAGAGATGTTTGTCAACCGGCAACGACGCGCCAAACTCCTGCGTGACCTCGGCCACGCCTGCCTCAAAACGACCGCCCCAAAGAGCCATGGAACCGTCCCCTTTCATCAAATCCCAAAACAAGCGCCCAAAGCAATGCGCCCTGTCGCTAAAGCGATTTCTCAACCGCTAGTTTTGCATATTCCCCACCATGTGCGAGGCCATATAGCTAATTTGCAAAGAAGTGACGCGCCATGCACTTGGCGCCCAACGTCTCCCTCCGAATGTTGCCCTGCGAACAATCGATCCAGGCCTTTAGGCTCATAGGAACGTCCTCGACCTTTGCAGCGTCGAACTCGGGCGCGAGGGCAAGTAAGGCATGCGCGATAGCATTGAACATAATGGATACTCCCCATATATATAGGCGCAGGGCCGTCAAATTGATAGGAGGAGCCCCGCCGGACAACCCCGGCGGGGCTCGGACTCAGCCGCAGACGCGGCATCATATATGCGGGCGGAACGTAGGGGCCACCGATGTTAAGAAGTGTCAGCAAGCATAACGAAAGGTAGGGACCCCATGCGCCCGTTATGTATCACGCGGATGGGCCGCGCGGATACCAAGGAAGAGAAGCCTTAGGCCTGGGCTGCAGCGGAGCTGGGACCCTGGACCTTAGCCCACGTCTTGAGCGACAGCGTATCGATCTCGATAAAGCCGGCGCTGGCCTTCTCGTCAAACGTAGTGTCGCGGTCGTAGGTGGCCAGACCGTAGTCGTAGAGGCTAAAGGGGCTCTTGCGGCCGACAACATGGCAGTTGCCCTTGAAGAACTTCAGACGGACGGTGCCGGTCACAAACTTCTGGGTGTCGGCCATAAAGGCGTCGAGCGCGTTTTTGAGCGGGCTGTACCACTGGCCGTTGTACACGGCGGTGGCCCAATCCTGCTCGAGCTTGATCTTGGTCTTGAGCAGGTCGCCCTCGACGCAGATGTCCTCGAGCGCCTTGTGGGCGGTGATGAGCGTCAGGGCGCCGGGAACCTCGTAGCACTCGCGGCTCTTAAGGCCCACCAGGCGATCCTCGACCAGATCGAGACGGCCAAAGCCATTGTCGCCGGAGATCTTGTTGAGGGCGATGACGATCTCAGAGAGCTTCATCTTCTTGCCGTCGACGGCGACGGGCTTGCCGGCCTCAAACTCAATCTCGGTGTAGGTCGGGGTGTCCGGCGTGTCCTCGGGGTTCTTGGTCATAACCCAGGCGTCGTCAAGCGGCTCGTTCCAGGGATCCTCCAGGTGGCCGCACTCAATGGCACGACCCCACAGGTTATCGTCGATGGAATAGGGGTTGTCATTGGCACCCTCGGGAACCGGCACGTTGTGGGCGTGAGCATAGGCGACCTCGTCGGGACGGCACTTCAGATCCCACTCGCGAACCGGGGCGATAACCTTAAGCTCGGGGTCGAGGGCCTTGACGGCAGCCTCAAAACGAACCTGGTCGTTACCCTTGCCGGTGCAGCCGTGGGCGACGTAGGTCGCGCCAAACTCGTGAGCGACCTCAACAAGCTTCTTGGCGAGCAGCGGGCGAGACAGGGCGGAGAGCAGCGGGTACTTGTTCTCGTACATGGAGTTTGCGGCGATGGCCTTAGTCAGGAACTCGTCGGAGAACTCGTCACGCAGGTCGAGGACCTGGCAATCGAGAACGCCCAGGTCGAGCGCCTTCTGCTTCTTGGCATCCAGGCCGGTCTCCTCCTGGCCCACGTTGCCGCAGACGCAAACGACATCGAGATTCTTCTCGTCCTGGAGCCACTTGACACATACGGATGTATCAAGACCACCGGAATATGCGAGAACGACTTTTTCCTTGCCCATGGCTGTTTCCTTTCGCCCTTGGTAGCTAGTTAGAACATCGGTCAGTTGCAAGTCATTTCGAGGTCAAAAATCGTGCAATATTAGGTTAAATAGCAAAAAGCAGCACAACATGCCCTAGAAACATGCAGCAACGTCGTGCTAAAACCCAACGACCTCAAAATGACTCTGTTGAGGCAATTCGCCCCATGCGGACAGAGACGATTGTTATCGTCGTCGGGAAATTGCGCGCTGGCGTCGGATGGCATTGTCTGCAGTAGTGATGATCTTTACGAACTGCATCTGCCTCTCCTTTCACCTATCGCCGGGCGCAATTCTAATATCGTAAACGGTACCATTTCTTCGGTAAGCGGTTGTATTTCCGTCTCCGTTTTCGATGGACGCTATATTACGCTAAAGTGCCCGCAGCACAAGCGACAAATTCAAATTTCTGAAAAGTTTTTTCATTAGTTTGTGAATTGCAGTGCAAATACGCACCATTCCTGCGAAAATACGCTCGATTACATAGCAGAGGGTCATTACGCCCGAAACAATCTGGAAACGGAAAGGCGCATTTATGCAGACTTATGAATCAGACGCCAACATCGGCAACATTAAACTCATCGCCGTCGACATGGACAAGACGCTGCTCACCGACGAGCGCGTGCTGCCCCAGGGTCTCGACGAGCGTCTGGACAAGCTCGCCGACGCCGGCATCGTATTCTGCCCCGCCAGCGGACGTCCCGCTCCCAAGCTCGAGGAGATGTTCGAGGGCATCAAGAACCGCCTCGCCTTTTGTCCCGACAACGGAGCGTGCGTGATCTATCGCGGCGGCTATATCTATAAGAGCAATATCGACGTGGAGCTGTACCAGCAGGTGCTCGCTCGTGCCTCGGAGGACCCGCGCGCCGTTCCCGTCCTGTGCTGCTACGACGAGTTCTATGTGCTCGCCCGCGACCATCAATACCACGACGAGATCAGCGTCTACTACAACACAATCAACTACGTCGATAGCTTTGAGGGCATCGATATCGAGTCCAATAAGATCTCGATCTTCTTCCCCGCCTATGATGCCGAGCCTGCATTCCGCGAGACCTATGGCCCCGAGTTCTCGGACAAGCTCTACGTCACCAACGCCGGGCGCGAGTGGATCGACTTTATGAACCTGGGCGTCGACAAGGGCGCCGGCGTCGCGCACCTGTGCGAGCACCTGGGCATCGATATTGCCGATGCCGCCGCCGTGGGCGATACCTACAACGATATCCCCATGCTGGAGCGCGTCGGTCACAGCTATATCGTGGACAATGCTGAGGAGCATATGAACGCGCATGCTAAGTGGCGCATTCCGAGCAACAACGACGGGGGCGTACTGACGCTCATCGACGCCATCTTGGCGGCTCGTTAGCCGTCCCATCGGGCCTGGCCGGGCGGCACGGGTTAACTTTTCGCTCGGTCAGGTCCTGCGCAAGACGAAAGCCACATTAAGTGGCTTTCTTTGCGTGCGGAATCTACGAAAAGTTAACCCGTGCCGCCCGGCCAGGTCCTAGGTTTACTTACTTGCCGCCAAGATGGCATCTTGAGTGTCTAGATACTTAGGCTGAATTTATTTGAACGAAGGGGGCTCCTTGTTGGCAAGGAGCCCCCTTCTGTTTTTGGTTACTTTGGAACTGTGGTTGCTTTCCTATTTCGCGTCGGCCCAGGTTATGCCGGTGCTGGCTTCGGCAATGAGGGGGACGCGGAGGTCCACTACGTGCTCCATGACGTCGCGGACCATGGCGGTGAGGCGCTCGACTTCGTCGGCGGGGCACTCAAAGTCCAGTTCGTCGTGTACCTGCAGGATCATGTGGGCGGCAAAGCCTTCTTCTTCCAGGCGACGGCTTACGCGGGCCATCGCGATCTTGATGATGTCGGCGGCGGTGCCCTGCATGGGGTGGTTCATGGCCGTGCGCTCGCCAAAGCCGCGGAGCTGCGGGTTTTTGGCCTTGAGCTCGGGAATATGGCGTCTGCGGCCATACATGGTCTCGGCATAGCCCGTTTGCTTGGCTCGCGCCACCACGTTGTCGAGGAACGTGCGCACGCCCGGGTAGGCCTCGTAGTAGCGATCGATCATATCGCGCGCCTCGGCCATTGAGATATGCAGCGACTGCGACAGACCGTAGGCCTGCTGGCCGTACACGATGCCAAAGTTCACGGCCTTGGCGCGACTGCGCAGGTCGGGCGTTACCTCGGACACCGGCACGCCAAATACACGCGCGGCCGTCTCGGCATGGAAGTCCTCACCCTCATTAAAGGCACGTACCAGATGTTCATCACCCGAAAGATGCGCGAGCAGGCGCAGCTCGATCTGCGAGTAGTCCACCGCCAAAAAGACGCTGCCCTCGCCAGCCGAGAACGCCGTCTTGACGGTACGCCCCAGCTCCGAGCGCGTCGGAATGTTTTGCAGATTGGGGTCGCTCGAAGACAAACGACCCGTCGCCGTGATGGTCTGGTTGTACGTGGTGTGCACGCGACCGTCACCACGACGCAACGGGCCCAGCGTGTCCAGATAGGTCGACTTAATCTTGGACTTCTCGCGCCAGTCCAAAAGCAGACGCACGATTTCGTGGTCACGGGCAAGGTCGCTCAGCACCTTGGCGTTGGTCGAATAATAGCCGCGCTTGGTCTTTTTGAGACCCTTGGTCGGAAGGCCCATCACGTCAAAGAGCACGTGCGAGAGCTGCATGGGACTGCCGATGTTAAAGGTCTCGTCGCCGGCCAGATCGCGAATGCTCCGCTCGACCTCGGCAATCTGGGTCGCCAGACCCTCGGACAGACTATGCAGGCGGTCGGGGTCCACGAGCATGCCCGCGCGCTCCATCTTGGCAAGCACCGGCACGAGCGGCATCTCGATGCCATCGAACACGTTGGCGGCGTTCTCGCGGGCCATGCGGTCGCGCAGCGGCGCCACGAGCGCCAGCGTCAGGGCCGCAGTGCGGGCAGCAGGGGCAGGAGCGTCCTCGCCAGCACCCTCCGCGCCGCGCGCCGCAGGCAGCGTCATCTGCAGATAGGTATCGGCCAGATACGCCTCATCAAACTCGGAGCGGTCGGAATCCAACAGATAGGCGGCGACCACAGTATCGAAGATGCGCGTGGAATCGACGGCCAGCGGATCCATGAGCTCGGGCTCAGAGGAATCGATGGGCGAAAGCTCGTGCAGCAGCGCCTTCATGTCCGGGCTCGCCACGCGGCCCTCCATAAACAGGCGCGCGAGCACGCCGGCGATCACGCCGCGGGCAACGTTGAAGCCATCGACCACGGCAGACGCACCGCCGTCGCCCTCCTCGAGCGCAAGCAACCCCTTGGACGTCGCCAGCCACAGCGTGCGCGTCAGGCCAAAAAGTGCGCCTTCCTCCTTGTCATCGTCCACCACAGCGGCAATCCACTCGCCCGCATCAATCGCGCGAACGACCTCGGCGGCGGCAGCAGCAAGCGCCTCGGTATCGCCGGCGGCTGCGCGCAAAACGGCGGGCATCTCAAACGTGCTGGCAGTGGCAGCAGCGCCACCCTCGCCGCCGATCAGCGCCAAGAAACGGTTCTGCATGGCGGTGATACCAAGCGTACCCAGCGCCGCAGACACCTCGTCGGCAGAAAACGCCGGGAAGGACGTCGCATCAAAGTCGAGCTCGACAGGCGCATCGGTACGAATGGTTGCGACCTTGCGGCTCAGCAGCGCGTCGTCGATATGCGCGCGCAGGTTCTCGCCCATCTTGCCCTTGACCTCGTCGGCATGCGCGATAACCTCGTCCAAGCTGCCGTACTGCGCGATGAGCGCGCTCGCTTTTTTGGGGCCGATGCCCGGCACGCCGGGAATGTTGTCGGAAGTATCGCCCTTCAGGCCGTAAAAATCGGGCACGAGCGCCGGTGTAATGCCGTGATAGAGGTCGTCCACGCTCTCGGGCGTCATAATCGCCACGTCGGACAGGCCTTTGCGGGTCGAGACCACGTTGACGTGCTCGGTCACGAGCTGATACATGTCGCGGTCGCCGGTCACCAGCAGCATGTCGCAGCCGGCTTCCTCGCCCAGGCGCGCCATGGTGCCCAGGATATCGTCACCTTCCCAGCCCTCGGACTGCAAAATCGGCACGTTGAGCGCAGCGAGCAGCTCCTTAATCATGGGAAACTGCGCGTGCAGGTCGGGGTCCATGGGCGGGCGCTGCGCCTTATACTGCGGCAGCATCTCCATGCGCACGCGCGGCTTGCCCTTATCAAACGCCACGACCACACCGTCGGGGTTAAAGGCGTCGATCATCTTGAGAAACATGTTCAGAAAGCCAAAGATCGCGTTGGTGGGGCGACCGTCCGGCGCGTTCATGGTCGGCGGCACGGCGTGGAAGGCGCGGTGCATGAGCGAGTTGCCGTCGATAACGGCAAAGGTGCGGCGCTTGTCAGACATATTGAATACCTCGCTTTGGGCTGGGCACGGTTTGCTCACACCAGTTTACACGCTCCCCGCCCCGCGGCCACCGCACATCAAGCTCCCCCGCCACCGTGAGCCCGCGCGTGATACGATGGCTCACGGTACATCAACCAGCACGATCGATCCGAAAGGAGCCTGCGTCATGGAGCGTCCCTGCGCATGGAAAAAGTACACGCCACAGCAGATCGAGGAGCTCGAGGAGCTTTGCCGCGGCTATAAGCAGTTTTTGAGTGAGAACAAGACCGAGCGCCTGTGTGTCAAGGCCGGCATCAAGATGGCCGAGGAGGCGGGCTACGTCGACCTGGAGACCGTGATCGCCGAAGGCCGCGAGCTCAAGGCAGGCGACAAGGTGTACGCCGCCAACCACGGCAAGGACCTTATGCTCGTCAACCTGGGCACCGCCCCGCTCGAGCAGGGCTTTAACATCCTGGGCGCCCACGTGGACTCGCCGCGCCTGGACCTTAAGCAGAATCCCGCCTTTGAGGCCGGCGACATGGCCTACCTCGACACGCACTACTACGGCGGCGTCAAGAGCTACCACTGGGTGGCCTCCCCGCTCGCGCTTGTGGGCGTCATCTGCAAAAAGGACGGCACCACCGTCGACATCAACATCGGCGACAAGGCTGACGACCCGGTCTTTACCATCTCCGACCTGCTGATCCACCTCTCGAGCGAGCAGATGTCCAAGCCGGCCAAGGACGCCGTCGACGCCGAGATCCTCGACGTGATCGTGGGCGGCCGCCCCGTCAAGTTTAACGAGGACGACAAGGACGCCCCCAAGGAGCCCGTCAAGCAGATGTTCTTGGATATCCTCAAGGAACAGTACGATGTCGAGGAGGAGGACTTCCTCTCCGCCGAGATCGAGGTCGTGCCCGCCGGCCCCGCCCGCGACATGGGTCTCGACCGCTCCATGATTTTGGGCTATGGCCACGACGACCGCGTCTGCGCTTACCCCTCCATGCTCGCCCAGATCAACGTGGCAGACGTCGAGCGTACGAGTATCACGCTCATCGTCGACAAGGAGGAGATCGGCTCCGTGGGCGCCACCGGCATGACGAGCCGTTTCTTCGAGAACACCGTCGCCGAGATCATGACGCTCGCCGGCGAGAGCAGCCCGCTGGCCCTGCGCCGCGCACTCGCCCGCAGCCGCATGCTCTCCTCTGACGTGTCCGCCGGCTTTGACCCGGGCTACGCCGGCAAGTTCGAAACCAAGAACGCAGCCTTTATGGGTCGCGGCCTGTGCTTTAACAAGTACACGGGCAGCCGCGGCAAGGGCGGCTCTAACGACGCCGACGCCGAGTATGTGGCCCTCATCCGCGACATCATGGACGAGGCCGGCGTGGACTTCCAGACCTGCGAGCTTGGTCGCGTCAACGCGGGCGGCGGCGGCACCATCGCATACATCATGGCTAAGTACGGCATGAACGTCATCGACTCTGGCGTTGCCGTCCTGTCCATGCACGCCCTGTGGGAGGTCGCTAACAAGGCCGATATCTACGAGGCCTATCGCGGCTACAAGGCCTTCATCGAGCGCGCGTAACCAACCCTTCATCAGTTGCGGTGAAATACAGACTAAACTGGCCCATAAACGGCCAAAACAGACCGTATTCCACCGCAACTTCCTTTTTGGCAGAGGAGAGTCCATGCTGCAGGTCGTCATTTCGCCCGCCAAGCAGATGCGCGCGGCCCAAGATGCTTTTGAAGTCCTGGGCATTCCACCCTTTGCGCGCGAGACGGCTCGCCTCCACCGCGCACTGCTAGATATCGAGCGGAATGAAGGCAGCGACAGCCTGCAGGCGCTATGGAACGTGAGTGACAAACTGCTGGGGCCTTGCCTCAACACCCTGCATGAGTTCGGGCCCATCCTGAAAAACGGCGATCTCGACAATCCCGCACTCGCCTGTCACCTCTCCCCTGCCGTCATGTCCTACCACGGCATTCAATACCAGAGCATGGCGCCCGAGGTGATGGATTCCGCGCAGCTCGCATGGCTGCAAAGCCACCTGTGGATCCTCTCTGGCCTCTACGGGTGCGTTCGCCCCTTTCATGCCATCGAACCATATCGGCTGGAGATGGGCGCGAAGCTCGCCGTTGACGATGCCCGAGACCTCTATGCGTTTTGGAGCGACAAGCTCGCGCGGGCTATCGCCCCGGCAGGCTCAAACACCACGATCGTCAACCTCGCCAGCGTAGAGTACGCCAAAGCCGTTCTGCCCCATCTCGCGGGCGACGCCACGGTCGTCACGTGCCTCTTTGGCGAAGGCATCCGCAACGGCAAGCCCATCCAGCGCTCGACCGCCAGCAAAAAGGCACGTGGTTCCATGGTGCGCTGGATGGCAGAAAACAAGCTCGAGGATGTAAGCGGACTCACCGCGTTTGACGTTGGTTATCGTCACTTTCCCGAGCTTTCAAAT
Source organism: uncultured Collinsella sp. (assembly GCA_959596505.1). Lineage (GTDB taxonomy): Bacteria > Actinomycetota > Coriobacteriia > Coriobacteriales > Coriobacteriaceae > Collinsella. The sequence continues at coordinate 621 of CAUFWM010000011.1, read as the reverse complement.
AAGAACACTTTGGTCTTCCTGAACGAACAGACCTTGTAGGACCACCGCTACTTTTGAATGTGCTGCCTAGGCACGGCGTCTATTCCGCCAAGCCGTCGGCTTTGGCAACTTCGTTTGTCGAGCCATCTTGGTAGGTAATCTTAACGTGCTCTACCTCGGACACCGCAACACCCGATGGGGGCTCCAAGCGCCATTCCGTCAGCGCGATATCCATAGTCGTAGGCACGTCGCCCTGATTCTTGAGCTTCACCGTCAGCGTTTTGAGCGCCGCATCATACGTCACGCGTTCGATTTCCTCACCAGGAATAGACCCACCGCTCAGCTGAAGCTGGACAAATCCATCGCGCGAATACCAATAGTCGCCCGGCGCGGCAACGGTATTGCCGCCCGTAACCTTCACTGTCATGATCGGCAGGGCATCGTCGGCCTCGAACTCCCATGCAGCGCCGCCGTGACCGCCAAACGTCCAGATACAAAAGGCAATCACCAGCACGGCAAGCACCGCAAAACCAATCGCGACAAGGCCATGGTGCGCACGGCTTTCCTCGGCCGATACATCCCATTGCGTCTCTCGATATAGATGCTTGTCTTCCATGTTCGCCTCCCCACAGGCACGCTCGT
>CAUFWM010000010.1 GCA_959596505.1 uncultured Collinsella sp. | reverse complement strand
GCTCCTTTGCAGTGTTTAAGCCCTGCGAGCGAACGCAACAACAACTCGATGAAGCTATTTCGCTTAAGCTCATTCCGCCCAGCTGCGGCTGGGAGCGAGTTAACGACACCAAGGGCAATAACACCAGCTTGTGGAAGCGCACGCCGCTTCTTGCCGCAGCGGATATCGCCGCGTTCGCCAAGCAGGCCGCAGGCCTGCGCGGCGTTAAGCAGCTCCGCTGGGCCGCCGAACGCATGACAGGACAGACCGCCTCGCCCTTCGAAGTCCAGACGTCAATTCTCATCTCGCTCCCCCGCGATGAGGGCGGTCTGGGCATCGACATCACCAACAACGTGCGCATCCCACTCAGCGACGCCGCACGTTCGCTGTATGACAAAACCTGCTGCTACGCCGATATCCTCATCGAAAGCGCCACCGACAGCACGGGCGTCATCCTTGAATGCCAAGGCCGCTCCGCCCACGACAGCGAAGCCGCAAGCCTCTCCGATGCCGAGCGCGCCACCGCACTCACAAGCATGGGCTACGATGTCATCCAAATTACCTATGACCAGATCAAGGAGAAGAAGAGCTTCAACCACATAGCCGAGCTCATCCATAAAAAGGCTGGGCTTCCCTACACCCCAAAGACTAAACAGGAGTGCACTGCCGAAGATGCCCTGCGGCAAGAGCTACTTGTCGATTGGGTTGAGCTATTCACTGCCGGGCCGGCCAGCTAGCAGCTAGCAATCAGGGGCAGCGCAGACACATCGGGCGATTCGACACGGGCGGCAAAACCCGCCTCGGTTAGCTCGACGACCTCGGTAAACGTTGCATCGAAAAACTCCTCGGTTAGCAAGCGATACGGCGGATGATCGGGCTCGCCGGGGTTTTCGCGTACAATCTCGTGCATAACGCCGATGGTCTTGAGCACATACTCCTTATGGATGGGATACTGACCAAAACGCGTCGCCGCAGTATAGAGGCGATCGGTCGCGCGCGGAATCGAAACAATACCGAGCGTCTTGCCAAACCAGTCAAAGTCGCCTTGCTTTTTAATGCGGAATTCCTCGCACGGCTTGCCGCCGTGCGCCTCCAGGTACTGGTTCACGCGGGTGTTCCACACGGTATCGGCCACAAGGTGAGACCAAACGCCCAGCGTCAGATCGAGCAGCGACTGCGCCACATCTTCGGACGCAAGCGAAAACTCACAGGCGCCGGGGCCGGCAACCGGCTCGGCGTCCTTGTAACGTTGGGGATAATGCACCCGATTGAGTCGCTCGCGCTCCTCGGCGATCGAGGTCGCGGCAGCCGGCGTACCAACAGGCGCCCCTTTGAGCAGCGGCGCCACATAGGTATCCCAGAACTCGTGCTCGCGCGGCTTAGGGATAGGCTCGGGCTTGGCAAAGTGCGTAATGCGGTACGGGATGGGATCGGCGATGCCAGGGACCATATAGCCCACGAAGATATCCGGAACCACACAGCCAAACAAAAAGGCATTGCGGTCGCGCACGCTCTTGGCAAGCGCACCGGTGCGCTCCAGCAAACGCTCCGTCTGAGCGATATGAATGTTCCAGCTTGGCATAGCCACCCCCATAAAAACCTGGATAACTATACCATCACGGCAAAGCCGCGCGGGCGGCTACGCACGCTCTACGCAGCAACTAGTCCGTAGAACCGCTTTCGGTTCCATACGACGGCGAAGGCGCCACAACCACATGGTGATATCGATCGATATAGATGGCGCGGGCGCCCAGGCGTCGCACCAAATCCTGGTGATGTGTACTCATCAAGACCGTCTTACCCGCCGCGACGTAGGCCAGCAAGAAGTTGACCACGATGTCGCATGAATCCTCGTCGAGCCCATTGGTAGGCTCGTCGAGCACCAGGATATCGGGATTCATCGACACGACGGCGGCCAGCGCAACGCGCTTCTTTTGCCCGCCCGAGAGCTGATAGGGAGAGGCGTCGGCAAGGTCAGCAACCTGGAACAGCTCCATGGCATCGCGGACGCGGCGCTCGAGCTCGTCTGCCGGCAGCCCCATTTGAGCCGGGCCAAACGCGACTTCCTCGCCCACCGTGGCGCAAAAGAGCTGCGCATCGGCATTCTGGAACACAAAGCCCACGCGCTGATGAAAACGCTGAGCGGCCGCGGAATCCTTTAGAAACGCCGCATCGATCACGTGCCCGTCAAACAGGTATGCCCCTGCGTCCGCGAGTTCAAGGCCGTTGATAAGACGCATGATCGTCGTCTTGCCGCAGCCGTTAGGACCAAGCAGAGCAACGAGCTCCCCACGGTTCACCTGCAGCGAAACGCCGTCGACCACCGTATGACCCGCATAGGAAAACACCACGTCGCGAAACTCGATGAGCGGCGTGGCCTCGGCACCGGCAGCACCGCTCGCACCCATCGCGCCATTCGTATCGTTTGCCAAAACGTCGCCCTTCCCTATTCACATCGACGGTTAAACCGCCCGCGCTACAGCACCGCGCACAACACGGCAAGCAGCACCACAACGGCCGCATAAACCGCATCGCGCCAGCCAAAGCCGCTCCGTGCAGGCGCCGGATACACGCCGGCGAAGCCGCGACACAGCATGGCCTCGTCCATCGCGCGGCTGCATTCCATCGCCTTGATAAACGTCATGCCCATGATACCCGCCAGCGAATCGGTGCGCGAAAAACCCGCAGGCGCGGAACCGACACTGCGCAGCATGACCGATTCGCACAGATCGTGCGCCGTGCGTCCCAGCACCTCGATATGCTTGAGTGCCATATCAAACGTAAAGATAACCTCGTCGGGCAGGCGCAGCATTTTGAGCGCCGCCGACATGCGGCTCCAGGTAAGCGTCCACGAAACGCCCAGCACCAGCGACACATTAATGAAGGTCTTGAGCGCGATCTTGAGCATGGCGCCCGTGGCAGACGCGCCCAGCAGCAGGGCAGGCAGTGCCAGAACCACCGCAAGCCCCGTGGCGCCGAGCGCCGGTACAAAGGTCGCACGCAGCCCGCGTGCGGGGCGCACCGCGACCAGCACCAACGCGATCGCCGCCATCAACATCAGGTACAGCGGGCTTTGCGTCAGGCACACGCACAGGACGCAGACGAACATCCCCACCAGGCGCACCGGAGCCGAAACGCAAGAAAGGGCGCGGTCGACCATCGACCCGCCCTCGTGCGCGCCTCCACCCAGGCGAACCCGCTCAAGCAGGCTCGCCAGGTGCAGGACATTCTTTTGCATCACACGATGCCGAGCCCCCGCGGGCTCGTAACGTTGCTCGACCGCAAGCCAGCTAGGCAGCTCGGCTATTGCCATGAGCACCGCTTTCCTTAACCGTCAGCGAGATCAGACGGAATGCGATGGTGAGCACCGCCACGCCAATCACGCCGGACAGGATATACATGGCAGCCTGACCGGCAAAGCCAAGACCCTGCTCCTCGGAATAGGCCTGCAGGTAATCACCCGTGGGCAGCGCGTCGGCAAAGGTCGGGGTATCGAGGCCGACCGAAGCCTGCAGGCTGTCGTCGTCAGCCTCCTGAACGGCGGTCGCGGCGCCCTCGGCGTCCCACTCACCCCAGGCGTCACCGGTGGCAAGCAAGCCGAGCGGCGTAGCCACGACAAGCACGGCGACCAGAATGAGCGTGGGGATCAGGGAAGTCTTCTTGGCGGTACCATCGGCGGCAAGCTGGCCATCGGCGGCTTCGGGGCCGACGATAATGCCCGGCGCCGTCTTCTTAATGAAACCGTAGATGGCGGCCGTTGCCACGCCCTCGATCACGCCGGCAACCAGCATATGCGGGATCAACATAGCCGGAATAGCCACGGACAGCGGGAAGGGGCAGTACAGCGGCGCGCCCGAGGCGTTGGTGAAGAGCATCGGCTGAATACCGAACTCGATCGCCGCGCAGAGGGCCGCTACGCACAGGCCGACCCAACCGCTCACGATGGCAGAAACCGAGGTGCCCCAGCTCTTGTCGTGCAGACGGCTGTTGAGCGCACGGAACACGATAGCAGCGACAAACGGCAGCACAAAGGCCATGTTAAAGCAGTTGGCACCAAACGACAGAACGCCACCGTCGCCAAACAGCAGCGCCTGCAGCGCCAGCGCGACCGAGACAGCGATAGCAGCGGCCTCGGGGCCCAGCAGCAGCGCGATGAGCGCGCCGCCGACGGCGTGACCCGTGGTGCCGCCAGGCAGCGGCACGTTGAACATCATGAGCAAAAAGGAGAACGCGGCGCAGATGCCCAGGAACGCCACGTGCTCGCGATCGAGCGTGGCGCGCACCTTTTTGATGCAGTGGACCCAAACAGGCACCATCGCCACCGCCATGACGGCATCGGTTTGCGGAGACAGGTAGTTGTCTGGAATGTGCATATACGCCTCCCGGTTGCCGGCGCACGGAATCGCAACGCCGCTTGAATCATCTTGTCAGTGTTACGTAATGTTAGATTCGTAACACGCCGCGGGCTATCATAGCAAAACGGCGCACTGCCGACAAAGCAGCACGCCGTTATGTAATGCGCGTGTCATATATGCAGGCTCAGCAGCGCCTTATACCGAGCATAGCAATCACGTAGGACTCGACAGCAGCCACCGCTGACCTATACCCAGCGCAAATCCTAGCCGCGGACCTCGCCGTTTACGCCCTTGCACACCTTGGTGACGATCTTCTGGTGCGCCTTCTCGACCTCTTCGCTGGTGAGCGTGTGGTCGTCGGAGCGATACGTAAGCGCAAAGGCCATGGACTTCTTGCCCGCTCCGATGCGGATGGGATCGCGATAGACGTCGAACAGGCGCACGCCCTCGAGCAGCTTGCCGCCGGCGCTGGTAATACGGCGCTCAAGATCCTCGCAGGTCACAGCGTTGTCGACCACGATAGCTAGGTCATGCTCAACAGCCGGGTACTGCGAGAACTCGCGGTAGTTCTCCTGATTGCGGGCGCCCTTGATCAGCTTGTCCAAGTCGAGCTCAAAGGCAACGACGACCTCATCGATGCCCATCGCCTCGCGCGCCTCGGGGTGAATCTCGCCGACCCAGCCCAGCACGGTTCCGCCGGACAGAACCTCGGCCGCACGACCCGGCTGCAAGAAAGCGTAGCCCTCGCCCTCGACGGGACGGAAGCGAACCTTCTCGATGCGCAGCTGGGCGAGCAGCTCCTCGACAATGCCCTTGCCAAAGAAGAAGCGCAGCTTACGGTACTTCATGTTCCAGGACTGCTCGCTCCACTGGCCCGAGAGCACACCCGCCACGGACTTGGTCTCCTTGGGCAGGCTGGCGTTCTCGCGACCGTGGAACAGGCTGCCGACCTCGTACAGGTGCACGTTGGGCGTACCGTGCGCCTCGTTGTAGGCCACGGACTGCAGCAGGCCCGGCAGCAGCGAACGACGCATCTCGGTCTGCTCGGCCACCAGCGGGTTCATGAGCACCACGGGGCAGCCGCGGCCTTCGGTGGACATGCCGATCTTCTCCAGGTCGCCCGGGGCGGCAAAGCCAAAGGTCGTGGTCTCGTCGAGGCCGCAGGCGCGCAGGATCTCGCCGACCTTGCGGGTGAGCTTCTGCTCGCGGGTCAGGCCGCCGATGTGGTTCTTGGCAGCCGGGATGGTCGCCGTCACACGGCCCATGCCCCATAGGCGCAGGACCTCCTCGATCAGGTCAATCTCGCGCGGCAGGTCGGGACGGAAGCTCGGCGGGGTAACCATAAAGTCCTCGCCGTCGCGCTCGACGGTGCAGCCCAGACGGGTAAGCGAACGCTCGATAAAGTCGGGCTCGATGTCGGCACCGCAGATGGCATGCACGCGGGCCAGGCGCAGCTTAATGCTGTCGATGGTCTTGGGCGCGGGGAAAACATCGACATAGCCGGGAGCAACCTCGCCGCCGGCGATCTCCTCGATGAGCGCGCAGGTAACGTTGGCGACATCCACGCAGCCAGTCTCGTCAACCTGGCGCTCAAAGCGAATGGAGGCGTCGGAGATCAGCGACAGATCGCGGCTGGTGTGCGAGGTGCGACCGGCGTTGAAGCAGGCGCTCTCGACCATCACGTCGACGGTGTCGTCCTCGATCTCGGAATCCATGCCGCCCATAACGCCGGCCAACGCCACGGGGCGCTCGCCGTCGGTGATAAGGCCCATGCCGGCGTCGAGCACGCGCTCTTCGCCATCGAGCGTCGTAAACTTCTCGTCCTGTTGGGCGGCGCGAACCACCACGCGACGCCTGCCATCGCGCTCGGCAAAGGTGTCCAGGTCAAAGGCGTGCAGCGGCTGACCGGTGAGCATCATCACATAGTTGGTGATGTCGACGATGTTGTTGTGCGGACGCACGCCCAGGGCGTTGAGGCGCTTGACCATCCAGTCGGGCGACGGGCCGACCTTCACGTTGCGCACGATGCGGGCGACATAGCGGTCGCACAGGCCCTCGTCGGCAATCTCGACGGAAAGCTCGTCGTCGGTCGCGCGGCCGGTCTCGGCCTTGATGGCGGGCAGCTCAACGTGGAAATCGCGATCGAAGATGGCGCCGGTCTCGCGGGCCATGCCGATCATGGACAGGCAGTCGGGGCGGTTGGGCGTGATCTCGCAGTCGAGCACAGTATCACTCGAGCCCACATACTCGGCAAACGGCATGCCGCAGGGCGTATCCTCGGGCAGGATCATAATGCCAGAGTGGTCGCCGCCCAGGCCGAGCTCGCGTGCGGAGCAGTTCATGCCCATGGACACGACGCCGCGAAGCTTGCTCTTCTTGATCTTGACGTCGCCGGGCAGAACTGCGCCGATCATGGCCGTGACGATGTGGTCGCCGGCCTCGAAGTTCTGCGCGCCGCAGACGATCTGCAGCGGAGCGGGGTTGCCGTCGGCGTCGAGGTTCTTGTCGCCCACGTCGACCGAGCACACATACATGTGGTCGCTATCGGGGTGTGGGGCCTTGGTGAGCAGCTTGGCGGTCACCACGTGGTCGAAGGACTCGCCCACGGTGTCGATCGCCTCGACCTCGGTGCCGGTACGGATATATTCGTCCGAAAGGGTCTTGGGATCCTCCGGAATATCGATCATGGTCTTGAGCCAGTCGTAAGAAACACGCATCTAGCTCTCCTTTCATACTGAAAGCCTGCGAAGAAATGCAGGTGGAAACTTCAACTTTGTGAACATTCCTTACAAAGCGAGGGTTGTCCAAGTGCGGCAGATCGGCCCGAAAGAGGAGCGCCGCGTACTTTGGTACGCAAGCGACGAATGAGCGCCGAGGTGCCGTGCTTGGGCAAGCCGCAGCCTAGAACTGATTCAAGAAGCGCATATCGCCTGTCATGAGAGTTCTGAGGTCGGGCAGGTCGTAGCGCAGGGCCGCGATGCGCTCGGCGCCAATACCAAAGGCGAAGCCGGTGTACTTCTCGGAGTCGATGCCGCAGTTGATCAGGACGTTGGGGTCGACCATGCCGCAGCCCAGGATCTCGATCCAGCCGCTGTGCTTGCAGAAGTTGCAGCCCTTGCCGCCGCACACGTGACAGCTTACGTCCACCTCGCAGCTGGGCTCGGTGAAGGGGAAGAAGTGCGGACGGTAGCGCGTCTTGCGGTCCTCGCCAAACATGCACTTAACAAAGTAGTCGAGCGTGCCCTTCAGATCGCCAAAGGTAATGCCCTCGTCGACGACCAGGCCCTCGATCTGGTTGAACTGCGGCAGGTGGCAGGCGTCGGCCGTGTCGGGACGGTAGACGGTGCCCGGGCAGATCATGTAGATGGGCGGCTTTTGCGACTCCATGGTGTGGATCTGCACGCCCGAGGTCTGGGTACGCAGCAGCACGTCGGACTCGCCGTGGGCGTGAGCCTCGGGGTGCGCGACGCTGCCGGGGTTGTTGTCGACCACGTAGAAGGTATCGCGGGCCGAGCGGCTCGGGTGATCCATGGGGGCGTTGAGCGCGGTGAAGTTGTAGTAGGAAGTGTCGACCATGGGGCCGGACTCGACGGTGTAGCCGATGCCGCAGAAGATGTCCTCGGCCTCCTCGATGATTTGCTTAATCAGGTGCTGGTGACCGATCTGCGGACGGATGCCCGGCAGCGTGATGTCGACGGCGTCGTGCTCGAGTGCGTGCTTAAGGGCGGCGGCCTTCATCTCGGTGGTGCGCTCGTCGAGCATGCCCTCGATCAGCTGGCGCATCTCGTTGGCGCGCTTGCCCATCACGGGACGATCCTCGGGGGCGAGCTTGCCCATCATGCGCATCAGGCCGGTGATGCGGCCCTTGCGGCCGAGCAGCGCGACGCGCGCGGCCTCGAGCTTCTCGGCGTCGTCGGCGCCTGCGACGAGCTCCTTGGCCTCTTCCTCGAGTTTGACCAGATCATCAATCAGACTCATGTCTTCCCTTTCGTCTCTCGCGCATCCGCTTGCCGGAGCGGCTGGCACCGCCCGACGCTTACGGATGTGCGGCCCGGTTCGGTAACAAAAAACCGTCCTCGGGCATGTGCATTGCCCAAGGACGGTTGAATTCCGCGGTACCACCTTGTTTGACCCGGCGGATGTCTGGCCCGCCGCGCCCACTCTTTGCCCCTTTTCGCGAGGCTCACGGCTTCCCTACTGGAGACATCGCCGCCGCGTGGCCGCGCGCCCGTTGAGGTCGCTGCTCGGGAGTGAACGCTTGGCCCTTGCCACCGCAGGAAGGCTTGCAGCCCATGACCTTCCCTCTCTTGCCGGCGACGCGGCGGGCAAAACCCTCTCCGTCAACGCATTGGGCTATAGGATACCACATTGTGTAGGCGTATCGCCGCGTTCCGTTTTGTTCGCGCTGGGTACAAGGCGAGTAGGTATGCAAACTGGCCGTGCGCCCGCTCGTGACGCTCGACCTGCGAGATTAAGGATATGGCATGGGAAAGAACAAGGATAAGAAGGCCAAGGCCGCCGTGGGCAAGGCGCCCAAGGGTATGAAGGTCGATAAGGCCGTCAAGAAGTTCCGCAAGCTCGAGGGCAAGCTGTGGACCCGCGAGTACCTGCTCAAGATCGCCGAGTTTGATGGCGCGACCATTGCGCCCGCCAACGGCGCCGCAGCGCGCGCCGACGCCATGGGCACCCTTGCCGGCGAGCATCACAAGCTCCTGACCAGCAAAAAGTCTGTCGAGCTTGTGCACTCGCTGGCACGCGAGACGGTCGCCGGCGGCAAGATCGACGACCCGCAACTGCTCAACGAGATCCGCGTGCTCGGCCGCGACCAGCGCGAGGCGAGCGTCATTCCCACCGAGGAGGCCGAGGCTTGGACCAGGCTCACCTGCGAGGCCGATGCCGTGTGGCACAAGGCCAAGGCGGCCAACGACTGGGCGAGCTTTGAGCCCTATGTGGATAAGATTGTCGACAAGCTCAAATATCAGGCCGAGCTCATGGATCCCAAGCGCGATCCGTACGATGTTTGGCTCGACCAGTATGAGCGCGGGCTTTCCGCCAAGAGCTTCGATGCGTTTTGCGATGAGGTCAAGGCCACGGTCGTGCCGCTCGTGCACGCCATCGGCGAGCGCGGCCAGCAGCCGGCTGCCGACTTTTTGCACGCCCACGTGCCCGAGGCTGCCCAGCGCGCCATGAGCTTCGACTTGATGAAGCTTGTCGGCCTGAACCTGGACGACACCACGCTTGCCTTTACCGAGCACCCGTTTAGCGAGGGCTTCTCGGTGGGCGACGCGCGCATCGCCACGCACATCTACGAGGACGACTGCATCTCCAACGTCTACAGCATCATCCACGAGGCGGGACACGCCATGTATGAGCTGGGCGTCAATCCTGCCTATGCGCGCACCTGTCTTGAGGGTGGCACCTCCATGGGCATCCACGAGAGCCAGAGCCGCTTCTTCGAGAACACCGTGGGTCGCAGCCGCGCCTTTATGGGACCGCTGCTCGAGGTGCTGCGCCGCCACGCACCCGAGGTCTATGGCGACGTCGACGAGGACACGCTCTACCACGCCGTGAACATCGCTCAGCCGTCGCTGATCCGCACCGAGGCCGACGAGCTCACCTACCCGCTGCATATTATGGTGCGCTACCAGATCGAGCGCATGCTGTTTGCCGGCGAGGCCACGGCCAAGGACATCCCCGCGCTTTGGAACCGCTTTATGAACGAGTACCTGGGCATTCCCGTTCCCGACGACACGCACGGCTGCCTGCAGGATACGCACTGGAGCGGCGGCTCGTTTGGCTACTTCCCCACCTATGCGCTGGGCAGCGCCTACGATGCCATGTTTGTGCCGGCCATGTGCCGCGACGGTGTCGACCTCAACGGCGCCTGCGCGAGCGGCGACTTGGCACCCGTCCGCGCCTGGCTCGGCGGGCACATTTGGCAGTGGGGCCGCGCCAAGGACGCGCCGGAGCTCATCAAGGGCGCGTGCGGCATGGCCTTTGACGCCCGCTACTACTGCAGCTACCTGCAGGACAAGTTCACCACGCTGTACGAGCTGTAAGGCATAACCGACACGCCAACGCAAAGGGGACGCCGCGGAACCAATCCGCAGCGTCCCCTTTTTTCACCCAATAACTAGGTACCCAATGACTAGTTCGTTGACGCTAATGTCTTGGCAACGTCAGCGAAAACGACCCTAAGCGAGCAAGGTGACGTGAAATGAAAGGGCGCTGACCTTCTGGTCGCGCCCTTGAAATTGAACGTCAGATTGCCGCTTAGGGTCGTTTGCAGCGTCGAGCAGTTACGCGGTTTGGTAAAACCGCGTAACTACAGAGCCTCGAGCGCGTTGGCGATGCGCTTCATGGCGGCGTCGGCGGCGGCTTGGTCGGGGGCTTCGGCCAAAACGCGGATCACCGACTCGGTTCCGCTCTTGCGCACCAGTACGCGGCCCTCGCCTGCCAGCGCGGCCTCGGCCTCGGCGATGGCGTTCTGCACGCCCATGTTCTCGAGCGCGGCGTCCTTGTCCGCCACGTGCACGGCCACCTGCGCCTGCGGCAGCAGCTTGCACGGAGCCGTGAGCTGCGAGAGCGTCTCGCGCTCGGCACGAATCACTTCCATCACGCGCAGCGAGGTCATAATGCCGTCGCCCGTGCGCTCGATATCGCCAAAGATCGTATGGCCCGTCTGCTCGCCACCCAGGCTGTAGCCGCCCTCGCGCATCTTGGCATACACGTGACGGTCGCCCACGCCGCTGGTCACGGCGCTTAGACCGGCAAGCTCCAGCGACTTGACCAGGCCAAAGTTGCTGGCGATCGTCGGCACCACGGTACCGCCCGAAAGGCGACCGTGCTTGTTCAGATACACGCCGCACACGTACAGGATCTGGTCGCCGTCTACCACGCGACCGCGCTCGTCCACGGCCAAGCAGCGATCGGCATCACCATCGTAGGCAAAACCCACGTCCAGCCCCTGCTCCACCACGTGGCGCTGCAGGCGCTCCATATGCGTGGAGCCGCAGTCGACGTTGATGTTAAAGCCATCGGGCGCGGCGTTGATCACGCGCACGTCGGCACCCAGTGCGTCGAACACCGGCTTGGCCACCGAGGAAGCCGAGCCGTTGGCGCAGTCAATACCGATCTTGACGCCCTGCAGCGAAAAGTTCGCGCTGGCGATGAGCGAAGCAATGTAGCGGTTGCGGCCCTGCATGTAGTCCACCGTGGCGCCGATGTGATTGCCCGTTGCCAGCGGCACCTCGCTCTTGCCATCGATATAGTCCTCGATGAGCTCCAGCACGTCCTCGTCCATCTTAAAGCCGTCGCTGTTGACGAGCTTAATGCCGTTATCGCAAAACGGGTTGTGGCTCGCACTGATCATGATGCCGCAATCGAAGCAGCCCTCCACGGTCTGATGCGCCACGCCCGGCGTGGGGATCACGTGCAGCATATAGGCGTCCGCACCGCTCGCGACCAGGCCGCTCACCAGCGCCGCCTCAAACATATAGCTCGAGCGACGGGTGTCCTTGCCCACGATGACGCGCGCCTTGCGCTCGCGGTTGGCGCCGTAATACCAGCCCACAAAACGGCCAATCTTATAAGCGTGCTCTACCGTCAGCCCAACGTTGGCCTCACCGCGAAAGCCGTCGGTGCCAAAGTACTTCATATCTTACTTATCCTGTTCGAACGTTTGAGCGGTTGGCGTGGTACGAACCTTAAGCTCTTTGTGCCCAGAGTCCTTCGAAGTCGTGACCGTGTACTCGACCTTTATGTCTTGTCCAAGAAGCATGTGGACACCGCCCCATGCAACCTTCAAGCCATCGTGCGTCGCTTCGTTCATCTCGATAGAACCGGAGCCCGAAGTCTTAATGTCCGAAATGCTGCCTCCCGCAGGAGCATAGAGATAAAGCCTCAGCACCTCATCATCAATATCCTGGCTAATGCCGTTATGGCCCTGGAAATAGCCAGGCATCTCGGCCTTCTCCTGGGGGGCCATCGTGTTCTTGAGCGAGGTGGTCACTCGATACGTCGTCGAGCCATCGGCATTTTCAACCGAAGAATCGATGGTGACTCGCTTATCGAGGAACCAATCCATCTTTGAATAGCTGTAGTTGTTCACATAGACGCCCAAGATCGGAGCCTCCGACGTATCGGTTTGGAGAGCGCCCGATATTCCAAGAGCCTTCGCGGCCTTTTCCTCGTCATCATTTCTCGAATACATGAGGATGCGACCCTCGGAAGCGCCCTTTTCGATGGCGGCAGCAATCTTAGTAATATCGCTGGAGCCCAGTTCGTCCACGATCTTGTTAAAAGCTGATCCGGCAACCGCCGCAAAAATGGCGTCCTGTTCCTCTACCGGGTAATTCCAATAAATATCGTGCAGCAGCACCTTTGCGGCGTTGCTTCCATCAACGACGGTGCCGTCAGGAAGCTGTGTGCCGCCTACAACGCCGAGCATATACTGCAAAAATACCGGATCGACTGCAAATACGCCGTCGATGTCATCTCCGACAATGGCCTTCTGCATATCGCTGGCAAGCTGGGCCGCACGCGGATAATCGGGCGTCATCGTAACGTCGCCCATCGTGTATCCGAGCGTGTTGAATCCGGTCAGGCCCCATCCGGTCGTGAATAAGTTTGCCTCTTCATCGGTGATGGGAAGCGGGGTCAAAGGCTCTTTCATCATGTCGACTTTGACAAAATCGCCCAGTTCGAGCTTACCGTCAGTCACCGACATCACGCCGCGAGAACCGGGGAAACCGCCGCAGGCGCGGATCTCGACATTGCTCATCGCGAGCACAAGATAATGACGCGTCTGGCCGTTGGCGCCGAGCATCTGGGGAAGGACGGGGGCGACTTTCTCCGCCGCGTCAACCGCGCCGTTGAGGGTGGCAAAGCCGTCCTTGGCCTTATCGACCAGCTCGGTCACCTGGGAAATATGAGTATCGCCAATGCCCTGGATCTTCTCGTTGGCGCTCTTGAACACCTTGGAGCTATCGGAAAGCGAATCGGCAACGGCCTGCAGCGCGGACACGTTAATCATGCCGTCCTGGAACAGCTTGCCGGGCGTGGCCTGCGAAAGGTTATCGGCCATGGGAACCAGTGCATTGCTCGAGACATCGGACAGGACGTCGATCATGGTGCGGGCCGCATTGATGTCGCTGCCATACACCGGGATAAACGAAGCCGCCGTCCACAGCGGGCTCGAGGTCTCCGCCTTCATGCTGTCGCAGAGCTCATCGATCTTTTTCGCGTCGTCAGGCAGCGTCGAAAAATCGCCCGACGTGACCTTGTCCTTAAGGCCACCGACGATCTCGACAGCCTCCTTCGCTTCGCTCTTTACGGTCTTTGCAGAGTTAAGCAGCATAAAGCCGCTTGCGCCAAGCGCAACGAGAAGCACCGCGACTACAGCGGCAATAATGGCGCCGGTGTGACGCTTTTTGCGCTCGCCCTTGCGATGGCGATGACGGACCAGACCGTCAGAGGTCGAACTCGACGAAGCGTCGCTACCGTAGTTCAAGCCAAAATCGTAATAATCTTCCTTGGAACCCGAGCCCGCAAACTCGGCACCGCTATCATCCAGGCGGGCGAACGTGCCAGTCTCGGAGGCGCCGGTGTAGATCGTGCCAAGGTTACCCGTAAGCCCCGCGCCACCGGCAGAGGGAGTATTGTTGGCGGCCTTGCCGGCATTAACGTTGCCGGCGGTATTCGCGACGTTGGCAGCACCTGCGTTGTTCGCAGGTACCGAAGGAGCCCCGCTCGGCTGCGACGTGGAGGTTGCACCGCCCGCAAAGACATTCCCTCTTGCACGGCCGGTCTTTTTTGCCTTTTGAGACTGCTCGTACAGAGCGGTAAACATCGCCGTCTCGCCCGGAGACACGCGCTTACCGGAACCGCCCTGTCCAGCGCCGCCCGGCGTGCCGGCCTTACCAGCCCCGTTCGGACGCGGCGGAACTGCAGGACGGCCGCTATCGCTGCCCTTAAAGTGATTACCAGCCATAAAGAAATCCTCGCAATTGAGTCGCAATGAAAAAGTCCATAACGTTACTAGTTTATGGCATTTTGGACATCGACAGCTAAACTCCAGACACGGACATCAATTGGCGAAAATGTGGCACAACACCTTTTCTGTCTTGGCGGCGGCGCCAGCTACACCGTGAGGAACATCATCACGATGATCATGGCAAAGCCGATAAGGTCGGTCGGCAAAAACACCGTGCCCAGCATAACGGCGCTGGTGATGGTCGCCGAAACCGGCTCCACAGTTCCGATGAGGCTCGCACGCACCGAGCCGATGTCCTTCACGCCCTGCATATAGAGCATGTAAGCAAAAAACGAGCCGATAACCACGAACACCGCGAGCGCCTCGGCGCCGGCAGCGTCGAGCGCCGGCATATGCGTCCAGGGCTGCACGAAGACACACGAGACCACGCCCGCCGTGAGCATTGCCGAGCCCGTAACGATGGGGCTGCCGTATTCGGGCAGGATCTTGGCGGGAATCACCGCCATGCATGTAGCGCTGACTGCACACATGAGACCCGCGATCAGGCCGAGCGGCGAGATATTCAGGCTGGTGGGGTCGCCACCGGTGGCGATTAAAAAGGTGCCACCCAGAGCCAGACCGATGCCGATGACTTCGCGAGTACGCGGCATGCGGCGATCGGTCACGCAGGTGTAGCCCATGATGATAACGAGCTGCAGGCACTGGAGCACCGTCGCGGTTCCGGCGTTCGTCAGACGCACGGCCGAAAGATAGCAAAACTGATTGAACAGCAGGCCAAAGGCGGTAAAGAGCAGCAGCTGCTTACGATCGGCGGGTGTGGCCCAGAGCTTAATCAGGCGCTCGCGGTCGCGCGTAACAACCACGGCCATAAAGAGTAGACCGGCGAGAATCTGACGCACGCTCATAAGCCACAAGGTGTCGACGTGGTAGGTATCGAACAGAAAGCTCGCGCTGGTGCCCGAGAAGCCCCAAAACGAACCGCCCACCAGCGTAGCCAAGACGCCCGTGATCATCTTGCGCGTCGAAGCGCTGTTCAGGCGGTCGCGCCATGCGCGACGGGTGTTGCGGCTGAGCTCATCGGTGCCCTCGGGCACGATAAAATCGGACGCCGCCGTCATCGGTACCGAAGCCCTTTCACGTGCACGCTGCGCCGAGCGCTCCTGTTCCATTCCACTCCCCCGAAATCAATTGGCAACAAAGCGCTCAAACTGTAGCACGAATATTGGTATGGAAAAGCGGGCGATTCGGAACATCTACGAGCGTCCCTATTGTAGGGACGAAAGGTGCGGATGATCTATGCCGAGCGGTTGGAATCGTCGAGGGCGCCGGGGTCGGCTTCCGCACGCCCCTGGGCACGATCGCCATCGCCTGGGTCCTTTGCGCTGTCCCGGTCCTCCTGCTCGCGGCGACGCTTTTCGCGAATCTGCTCCACGGCCGCGCGCAGGGCGGCCTCGTCCTCGGCGCGTGCCACCTCTTGCGTGGCCTTGACCATATGGCGGATCTCGAGCACCAGCAGCACGATCAGCGGCACCACGATGAGCGGAAAGAATAGCAGCGGATTGGTGAGCAGCGAGACCACCACGCCAAGCCCCGCCGAGACAAAGACCACGCGACCCACCACGTCGGCGGCGGGCACGGGCGCGGCATCCTCGACCGGATTGGCATCGCCCTTGGTGCGGTAGACCGGCGCGCCGTCGGCCGCGGCCTCCACGGCAACGATGCGGTGCGTGTTGAGCGAACCCTCCAACGCGTCATCGGACGAATGGAAGGTGATGATGTCGCCCACCTGATAGGCCTGACCGCCATCGGTATCGACGACGATAAACGAATGCACGGGAATCGCCGGCTCCATCGAGCCGGTCAGCGTGCGCATAAATCCATACCCCATGATGGTGGGAATCTCGCCGGCAGGCGTGAATACCGTGCGCAGCAGCACCACAAAGGCGATCAGGATCACGACGGTCGCTAGCACGTTGATCACGCGGAGCACATGCTTCGTCACTTGTCGACATCCTTTGCGGAAGGCTCGACGTCAGTGGTGTCAGATGCCGAAACGTCGGTCTCGTCGCCCTCAACGGTCGTGGCGGCATCGCCCTCGGCGGCCTCTCCGCGCAAGCGAGTCAGCAGATAGCGCGACAGACTGTTGCCCTCGGCACGGCGCTCGGCGCGGGCGCGATCGCGCTCGGCTTGCTCCAGCTCGTGTGCCAACGAGTCCAAGCGTTGCTGCATCTCCGCGCGGGCGGCCTCGAGCTCGCGCTCGTGTGCGGCCTTGGCGGCGGCGAGTTCCTGCTCAATACGCTCCCCCGCCTCGAGCTCGGCAGCGGCGATACGCGCATCGGCGTCGGCACGGGCCTCCTCGGCAGCACGTGTAGCGGCATCGCGCTCGGCTGTGGCAGCGGCGACCTTCTCGCTGGCGTCCACCGCAGCCCGCTCGACGGCAGAGTCGGCAGCCGCACGGGCGGCATCGATCGCGGCATCGGCCGCCTGCTGGGCGGCGGAAACCTTCTCCTCGGCCGCGGCGACGGTGTCGGCGAGCTTCTGCTCCGCCACAGCAGCGGCGGCGTCTGCCGCCTCCTGCGCGGCGCGGGCATCGCGCTCGGCCGTCAGCTGCACTTCCTCAATCTTCAGCTGAGCGGCGTCCAGCTTGGCATGCAGCTCGGCAACCTCCTTGGCGCACGCCTCACGCACGCCGACAAGCTCGGCCGCGGCGGCGTCCTTGGCGGCCTGCAGCTCGGCGGCATCGGCCGCCGTCTTGGCGGCCAGGGCCGCGGCGGAGTCGCTCTTGACCTGCGCGACCCGCTCGGCGGCTGCCTGCTCGGCAGCGGCAACCTTGGCGTCGGCATCGGCGCGAGCGGCAACCACCTCGGCATCGGCCTCGACGCGCATCTGCTCAAGCTGGGCCGCTGCGGTCGAGCGCGCCTCGGCGGCAGCATCCTCGGCAGCCTTCTTGCCGGCCTCGACGTCCTCCAGCGAGCCACGCAGCTCCTCGGCATCGGCCTCGGCCATCTGTGCGCGCTGCGTCAACGCCAGCTCACGCGTCTTTGCCTCGTCCAGCTCGTCGGCCAGGTCGTCGCGCTCGTCGGTCAGCGCGTGTGCCTGCACCTTCCAGGACTTCAGCTGCCCCTGCAGTTCCTCGATCTGCTCGCGCGCCTCGGCCAGCGCCTGCTCGGCGTCGAGCTGGGCCTGCGTGACCTCCTCCACAAACACGCGACGGACCTCAACGTCGGGCAGGTCGGGGCTATCGACCTGCACCTCCTTAATCTCCTTAATAAACTTGGGCGCCACCGGCGCGTGTTGCACGCTCTCGAGCTCCTGCAGGTTGCGCTCGTCGTCGGTCAGGCTCTTAAAGACGGTGTAGTTGTTAATGAGGTTGGTGTACATCTGCACCATGTACTCGTCATCGAACGCCAGCGCTTGCTGCTGCACGTCGATGTTGTAGCCCACCTTGTCGTAGCGCTCCATAAACTGCCACAGCTGGTAGCACTTGCGGTAGTTGGGGTCCTTCATGATGAGGTTGGTGCGCTGGATGGGGCTGCGGACCGCGCTGCAGCCGTTCATGATCTGGCAGAACGACGCGCCGCGCAGCGCCATGACCAGGCGACGCACGCGGTCGATGCGCATAAAGACGTCCATGTTGTCGGCGTCGTTCTCGGCAAAGCTCTGGCGGTTTTTGACCGTCAGCTCGACGTTGTACTCGATCTCTTCGTACGCGTCGTCGATCTTGCTGTGCATCTTAAAGCGGTTGCGGATCTCGTTGCCCGTCGACCAAAAGATCACGTCGGTGCGCTTGTCCACAAACGTCAGCAGGCGCTGAATCAAGTGGTAGATAAAGCGGTTCTCGTACAGGTCGTAGGTCTCAACGGTATTGACATTGAGGATGCGCGTGGGATGGACGCCGCCATCGTCGCTCGGCGCCAAAAACTGCGTGTTCTGGCTCAGATGGCGAACACTGTCGGCGCTGATCTTTTTGGCGAGCGAGACCGGCACCACCTCTTCCTCGGTGGTGATAAAGCGGCGCGGCTTTTCGATAATGGTGTTGATGGCGTCGAGCGAGTCCTCGATCATGCTGATCCATTCCTCGTCCACCACCTTGACGAGCTCCTCGCGCTGCTGCTCGATCGTGGTGCCCGAGGCCTGCGCCATCTCAAACAGATAGCGGAAGTAGCGGCTGTCCTCCTGGATGGGCTCCATCTGCTCGGAGAAGCTGGTATAGAGGTCCTGAATGGTCTCGGACATGGGTTACTCCATAGATTGGATCGATCGGAAAGGGGCGGGGCGACATCACGCCGCCCCGCGCTTACAGCATTAGTAAAAGTTCTGGATCCGCTGCAGGTACATGACGGAATCGGGCAGGCCGCCCTCGCCAAAGGTCTTCTCGATGTACTCGATCAGGCCCTTCATCTCGTCGCGCACAAAGCTCACGTTCATGGACTCAAACTTCTTGAGCACCTTGCGGGCGATGATGTAGTCCATACCGCCCAGCTCGGTGCCGCCGCACGCCACGTACACGGGGATAAAGTCGTACATCTGCTTGATGATACGGTTACCAAAGGCCAGCTTAAAGCGGGTCTGCAGGTACTGGTCCAGCTTGTGCATCTTCTGGAGCAGCTCGTCGTCGATCACGTACTCGACCTTGGCCTTCTGGAACAGATACTGCAGGTGGTCGGCCGTCACGTGCACGCGCTCGTGCGGCTCGCACTCAAACGCATCGGCGCGCTCGTTGAGCTCGATGGGGATCGCGCGGTC
This sequence comes from uncultured Collinsella sp., assembly GCA_959596505.1. Lineage (GTDB taxonomy): Bacteria > Actinomycetota > Coriobacteriia > Coriobacteriales > Coriobacteriaceae > Collinsella. The sequence continues at coordinate 20,809 of CAUFWM010000010.1, read as the reverse complement.
GTATACCTTGTCCGTGATGGTAAAGGTGGAGTCGTCGTTGTTGGCCGTGCCGATGAACCACAGGCTGTCGGGGATGGTGAGCTTGCCGTCGTGCAGAGCCTTGGGATCGGCGGCCCACTGGGTGGGGACCAGATCGAGTACCCACTCGTCGTGGCTGGGCATCTCGAGCACCGACAGGATCTCGGCAAAGTAGTACTCCACGCGGGCGAGGTTCATCTCGTCGAGCACGATCATGGACGGGTCCTGGCGCAGGCCCGCCTCGTACACGGCGCGGAGGAACTCGGTCTCGTTAAAGCGCTTGGAAAACTCGTTAAAGTAGCCCAGCACCTCGGTGCGATCGCGGAAGCTCGGCTGCACCGACACGATGGTCGCGGGGTTGTCCAGGTAGCGGCTAAAGCTGTAGGGCAGCGACGTCTTACCGGTACCCGAGATGCCCTCCAGGATCAGCAGCTTGGAGGCGGCCATGCCGGCCACAAAGCGGCGGATGATCTCGGGCGTGTAGTAGAGCTTCATCTGGCTGCAGGCGAACGCGCGGAAGCTGTCGACAAAGTCCTCCAGCGAGATGGCATCGTCGTAGACCGGCGATTCCCAGTCGCGGTACTTAAGGTCCACAAGGGACAACTTGGGGAAGCGGTTGGCCTGCGCAATCTCTTTTTCCTCGGCTAGGGTCTTGGCCTCAACGGTGGCCTTGGCCATGGCGGCTGCGGCGTCCTTGACGCCCGCGCCATCGAGCGCGAGCGACGCGTTGCCCGACACCACGGCAGCCGTGGCGCCCTCGCCCGCAGGCGCGCCCGCGGCGGCGCCCACCACGTTGCCCACCGTGGGCAGGTGGTCGTCGGCCAGGGCCGAGGCGCCCACGTACGGAATCTGCTTGGTGCCGCCCATGGCATTGACCTTGAGCGCCAGCAGCTTGTTCTTCTCGTCCATGAGGTCGAGCACCTGCTTGTTCAGGCGACCGATCTCGCGATAGAGCGCCTTGTTGGACGTGTCATCGCGATGCAGGCGGCGGTTGATGCGGTAGCGGTGAACCAAAATGGCCACGATCAGCACGGGGACCGCGATGAGCATGGCAAACAGGATGACCGCGCCGATCTTGCCCACCAGGTCAAACGTGGTGAAGTAGGTCATAAAGATGTTGAAGTACTCAACCCAGCCAAACACCAGCAGGTTAAGGATGGAGCTCACAACGGCAACGACGTTGTAGACAACCTTTGCCAGCAGCTCCCAGGCAAATCCCAGAAACTCACTCACCGTCGGTATCCTCCTGCTTGGTCGCGTTCATCGCCGCCTCGGCCTCGGCCTTTAGGCGACGGGCTTCCTCGAGCTTGGCCTCGGCCTGGGCGAGCTGCTCGGCGGCGTTATCGGCGGTGACGGCGGCGGTGTCACCCTTGCCCTCGGCGTCCACGATGGCAGCCGCGGCGGCCAGGCGGTCTTCCTCGGCCATGGCGCGCTTAAGGTTCATGCCCACCACGATGAGGTGATACACCTGGTAGATAAAGAACAGCAGCATGGGCAGGACAATCACAATGAGGAAGCCCATGGAGCTAGACAGGAAGTCCATGACCTTGCCCATCTGCGGCAACGCGAACAGGTACTTACCAACGATGTCTCCGTCGCTGATGATGTGCGTATCGGCCACGTCGTTGTTATCGCCCTTGGTGGTAAAGCTGCGCATGCCGTTGACCTCGTCGATGGCGGCGATGCGGTGCGTGTTGAGCGCGTACTCGTTGTCGATGATGGTGTGGAACGTCACGATGTCGCCCACCTCGAGCTTAGAGGTGTCGCACTTTTGGATGACGATGAGGTCGCCCTTGTTAAACGTGGGCGCCATGGAGTCGGACTGCACGGCGAGCGGGGTGAAGCCGGCGATGTCCGAGACACTACCGTCCTCGTGCGTGGCGAGCGTGGTAAACGCGTACAGGGCCGCCACCAGGATGATGATCCACATGACGACGCTCAGTGCGATGGATGCGGCCTTTTTAACAGATTGCATGATGTCCCTTACTACCGTGTCTGACTAGGTCGTGCGCGGCCCGATGGCCGCCGTGCATATCTACTGTTCCTCGATGCCCTCAAAGCGCATCGAAACCGAATAGTTAGCTCCCTTTAGCATATTAGTGCAATTTGGGTCCGTTCCCTCGAGCCATATGCGAACGGTTACCGGCTTGTCCGTATCTTTTATTAGGTCGAACATGTCGCTGGCCGCGTTCGCTACTCCCGAGTCGAGCCCAAAGACGGTGGCCGAACCGGACGAGCCCCCGCCTCCGTTGGGGTTGTAGACCCAGGTGTGGCCGTCGGCGGTAAAGCTCATGCGCATGGCGCTGGCCATGCCCTGCGTGTCGGAGCTAAATCGCGTGCCGGACGCGCCACCGTCGCCGTCCTGCCCGGTCAGGCGAACGCGCAGGTCCGTACTGCTCATAAAGTGCAGCGTGAACTCCAAGTAGGCGCCGGTCGCGGGATCGGCGGTGGAGCCGTCCTCGAAGGTAAAAGTCTGGTAGTCGCTCGTGGTGACGGGCTTGAGCCTGGATGCATCGATGTCCACGCCCTTTTCGCTGGCGATGCGTGCCGAGATCTGGTCGAAGCCCAGGCTGTGCACGTATTCGTCGAATGTAGCGTGCTCGTCCAGGTCAAAGCGCAGCGAGCCGTCGGCGTTGGCATCGATCATGAGCATGCGGGTCTTGGCGCTATCGGCGATGGAGAACCAGGCGAACGTTGCCATGGCTATCGCCACCAGCGCAAACAGCACCAGCACCACGGTGGTGGTGAGCTTGCGGCGCAGGTCGGTGTCGGCGGGCGCGGCGGCGGTGGCGGGCCGGGGTGCGCCGACGGTGGCTGAGCGGCGGTCGCCGGTGGTCGGTCGGCGATCGCCTGGCGTAACACGTGCCATTATGCCTCACCGTCCAAGGTCGCAAAAAGCGCCAGGTGCAAGGTGCCCGGGTCTTGATAGAGATAGTCGGCGCTATCGGGATCGGTGCCCTCGATGTAGTAATAGATATCCAGACGATAAGTCTGGCCAAGCCCCAGCGTGGCAAGCGTACTTTGCGGGCGCGTGGCTGTCTCGCTCGTGTCCAGCGTAAAGGCGGCCGGGTCCCGCGTCACGTTGGCACCGCAAGCGAGCTGACCGTTTTGCCAGCCCAGGAGCATGCCCTCGGTGTAGCCTGGCAGGCCTGCGGGGACGGTCGCGGGATGCTCGTCGCGATGGCCGCCGTCGGAGCTGTCGAGCTCAAAGATGTTGGCGGCAAGCACCTGGTTGCCGCTCGAGATTTTAATGCCCACGCGGGCCGCGCGCAGCAGCTCGGCGTTGGCGTCCTGCGGGACCAGGGATTCGGCCAGATACAGGTTGACCTTACCCTTTACTTTGCTGGCTCCCGTTCCGGTAATGGTGGGGCGCAGGTCGATCCAGCCGTGGTAGAACGCGGATCCGTTGTCTTTTGCCTGCTCAAACACCGTGGCATCGCCGGCCGAGTTGTTTTGCGCGCAGGCAGCAAAACCGTTGAGGTCAAAAGTCGAGACCGGGTAGAGCGTCACGGCGCCGTTCGCGCTGGAAGTCAGGGAAACGTCGCCCTGCTGCGTCCAGCTGCCGCGATCGGCATCGCCCAGCTCCAGCACCAGCTTGGACGTGTCGCTGTGCACGCTCACCGAATTGGTGTTGACCTTCATGTTGTTGGTAAACCAGGCGTAGGTCGCGGCGCCCAAGGTGGCGGCGAGCGCCACCATAACGAGCGCGATGTAGGCACGCGCGTGGCGAGCGTGGCGGCGGGCGGCGGCGCCCTCGAGGACCTGGCACTCGGCGGCTACGCTGGAGGGAACCGCGGGGCTCTCGCTCTGGGTTTTGGCCTCGCAGCTATCTGCTGGCATGCGCTTCTGATCTTTCACGTCGCTCGCCCCCTTACGCCTTGGCCGCAGCAAAGGCAAGCTGCAGCACCACATCGCGGGCCTGGGCCTCGTCGATGCAATTGGCGTCGCAGCCTTCCATGTATACAACGTAGCGAACGCTTGCCACCTCGTTGGCGGCCAGCGTGCAGATGGGCGTGGCACCTGCGCGCGCCGTGGGCGTGTCGCCAGTGCCGTCCATGCTGTAAGAACTAATAGCGCGGGCCGGGTCGGCGGTGTAGCTCCAGCCCGAGGCGGCACCCGCTACGACCGCGCCGTCCTGCGCCGTGGTGCGCCTGTTGGTGGCGCCTGCGGTATTGCCCAAGTCGTCACAGGTAAAGATATGCGTTTGCGTGCCCGACGCAGTCGTGATCACCAAGCCCAGGCGCAGTGCGGCCAGCAGCTGCGGGTCGCTCGTCATGCCCATCTGGCCCTGGTACAGGTACACGTTGAGCGCACTGTCGCTGCCCTTAAGGTACAGCGTGCCCGAAAGGGCGTAGTCATCCAGCTGCGCGGTGCAGTCGGCGTAGTCGGTCGTGATACCCGCGGCGTTTTGGAACGTGCCGCGCCAAAAGCGGGAAAGGTCTGACGTCGAGATGGGATAGAGCGTCTTGTCGGCGGCGGCAAGTGTGGCCGTTGTGTCCCAGGGCCCGTTGGCCGAAAGGCCAATCTGCAGGTCGGAGCTCTCGTCGCTTACCGTGTGCGCCACGGGGGTCACGTTGGTGTAGCGCGAGTTACTAAACCAGGCATAGGTGGCGGCACTCAGGGCGGCTACCAGCACCAGCATCCATGCGGCCGCAGCAACCATGCGGCGGCGCGAGCCCAGGATGTCTTTGATGTTCGATGCACTCATCCCTGGTCCCCCTACGAACGTTTGCCGGCAAAGCGCAGCGCCAGCGATTGCAGGCTGGTTGCGGCCAGGTTGTTGGTACAGTCGGGGTCGCAGCCCTCCAGCCACACGTACACGTCCACGCGCACGGGCGTGCTGCGGCTGGCGCCCTTGGCGGCAGCGGGTAGGCTGCAAATCTTGGTCGTGGCCTCCTTGAGACTCACGATGCCGGTGTCTTCGTTGTAGTCGCAGAAGTTAGCGCTGGTCAGCTGGTCAAAATGAACCGTGGCGCCATCGGAGCGGGTGCTGTCGAGCACCAGGTGGTTCTGCTCGCTCTCGCCGGCATCCTTGCCGTCGAGCGTGTTGTAGCGCGCCTGGGGATTGTGCTCGCCCGAGACCTCAAAGACGTACTGGCCCGTCACGGTATCGCCCCGCCCTGACGCATAGGTAACCAGTCCCACGCGCAGGGCGGTGGAGATGGGGTTTGCCGGATCCTGCTCGGTAAAGTCGATACCCGACAGGTACACGTCGGTCGCGGCCGAGTTGGTAGCCAGGTACAGGGAAGTCTTGTAGTAGTCGGAATGCTCGGCGGCACCAAACATGTTGGCAAAGAGCGAGTCCTGGGTGGTTCCACCGGTAAAGCCCGTTACCTTTTGAAAGCCGTTGAGCACGTTGTCGGTCGAGACGGGATCGAGCAGACCCGTAAAGCTCAGGCCGGCGTTGGTTTTGTATTCGCCGTCGTACTCGTTGGAGATAAGGAAGGTCACGCCCGTGCCCGCCGCCATCTTGACGTCGGTTATGCGGCGGTTGGCGTTATAGATGTACCAGGCATACGTTACGGCTCCGGCAGCAGCAAGCGCCACCAGCAACGTGGCGAGCATGCGATTGAACTGTTTTTGCAGCGAACGCGCGTCCGACATGCCCCTCCCCCAGATGCCGTGTTGTAAACCGCCTGGACATCATTTGCCCATAATGGAGTTATTTTACGCGAACGTGCAGTTCATCGGGGGTACAAACGGAATATTTCGCGTGCCCTTCGCGCTGCATCGGGGCGGATAGGGTCGCAAATCGCCGCTTTTTAAAAAATAGTTCTTGCCACCGGGCGGGAGCTCCGTTATATTATTTCCTGCGCACTCGCGCACCCTTGATCGGGCGTTTAGCTCAGGGGGAGAGCGCTTCCCTGACACGGAAGAGGTCAGAAGTTCAAATCTTCTAACGCCCACCAAATGTTCGCAGCTCAGAGGCTTCGCCTCTGAGCTGTTTTGTTTTACGCCGCCAAGCCAAAAGGGCGCCGCAGCACCCAAAGCCGCCTCGACAACGCCAGCGACCACACCAAGCGAGCCCAAAGTGGTCTCGACAACACCGGAGGCCACCCCCAGCCAAGCCCAAAGTCGCCCAGATAACCCCAGCGAGCGCCCCGATCGGGCCCGAATGGGCCTCGATGCCACATCCGGACAACCTTCCTATAGTCAGGTCTAATACTTTTCCGCGAAGTGAACGAGCTTATTTGGTCCCCCCGAAGCATGCACACTTTTCGAAGCCAAAACCGCAGGATTCTAACGTCAAAACCGCAGGAAATGAGCCGCCAAAAGTGTCGATGCTTCGGGGGTCTGTTTTGACTCGTTCACTTCGCGGAAAAGTATTAGACCTGAAAATAAGGCCGTTAGCCCCCACGACCAACAACCGCCCCTACCAATGCCAATGCGCGTCGATGACGGTTTGCCAAAGCTTAAACCGCTTCGTTTCGACGCGCGCAAGGGCAAGATATCGCTGCTCCTTGCTCATGGGCTTGTTAAAAATGGGTCGCTTATTCCGATGCAGTTTCCGTCGGATGCGTTCGCACAGGCGAACGAGCTTTTCGTAGTCGCTTGCCTGGTCAGTCGTCACCGTAAAGTACGCGACCCCATTGAGCATCTGTAGCTCGTTGCGGCGCTCGGCGTCCTTGTGGATTTTCTCGCTTCCATCATGGATGGCGTCGCTGTCGTAGTCGACCAGCGCGGTAAGCACTTCGGGCAGCAAGCCTGCCCTTACTTTATCCAGGCCCACCTCTGCTTTCGCCGTTAGCGTTATGTCGGGCGTGCGCTCCAACACGCGCAGTTTGCGGTTGCGCCCATCGTTGTAACCGTCGCGGATAAAGTATTTCTTGTTCAGCTCGGCCTTGCCCAGCGCAAGCCCACCGCAATGTGCAGGCAACGACATAAACATGCAAAGCCCCGACTCCCTTGGAGATCGCGAGCCCTCCACCACATACGGAAGTAACGTCTTCGCCTTGGCGGCGCCTCTCACCTTTGACGCCCGGTCAAGGTACGCCGCAATGAGCTCCTTGGTCGTGAGCCTGCCATCGCGCATGCCCGCATCCCTGCTTGTCACCCCACCGGGCGCAAGGTTATCCAACCGATAGTTCGATGTCATGGCATAGCCGGCATAGATGGCCTCGGCCGCAGAGCTGTCGTGCGCAGCCTGCACAAACGCCAGCTCGGGGGAGCACACATACGCATCCAGGCCGCCCATCCAGTGGCCCAGCGAGATAAACGAACCCGCGGGGAGCTCATTGGTGCACAGGTGCGTCGCGACGTGCTTGGTCCGTCGGCGGTCGGCGCGCGTCGGCACCATCAGCTCCAGCGCGTCAATCCCCAGATCATAGCGATCGATAAAGTCCTGCGCCTCTTGGTCCAACAGCGCGCAGGCGCCTGCAATCGACACGACCTCTGGTTCCGAATCCCCAAAGCGTGGGTTCGGGATGTGCGCCAAAAGCGCCAGCGCAGCGTTATGTGAAACGATAAAGTACCCCATGGCGCGAAGATAGCACGCGCGTCGGCGGCCGCTAGCGGTCCTAGTAAGTTTTCGGTAAACGACCGGCGGTTTTTCGCCACGGCGCAACCAAAATGTTCATTCGTCGACGTCTAGCTGCAAATCCGTCAAGCTTTTGGCAAGGTTGCCGCTCAACTGACCAAAAGCTGACCATTTGCTTGCCCATTTGCTTGACGGCGCGCCCTCGCCAAAATGCTCCGCGACTTCTCGGACGGTCGAAATGCTCGTTTAGCGACCACACACCCGGCCCTGGGGTATCCTTGGAGCACATGCACCGCAAGTCGCACAAAGGAGCCGCCATGCGCACCGAGCTCGATGTTCCCTTTTCGCACAAAGACAAGGCCAAGGCCCTGGGCGCCAAGTGGGACCGGATCAAGAAGATCTGGTACGTGCCCGATGGCGTCAACCCCGAGCCCTTTGCCGCGTGGCTGCCCGGCGTGGATCGCTCCGACCCCAGCGCGCCCTACATCTACCTGGTGCTGGGCAAGCGCGAATGCTGGAAGTGCCACGAGCAGACGACGGTCGCGGCCTTTGGCATTCCGTATTGGGCGGCCGAGGACTCGGGCAGCAAGGCTGCGCCCAGCGCTGCGCTCGCCACGGACGACGCGGGCCACATCGCGATCGACACCGCCCGCGCCAACGCCATAGCCATCGTCCCCGCGCTGGGCTGCGTGCCGGCCGAGATCCGCGACTACCTGCGCGAGCGCTGCGGCTACAAGCCCGTAACGTCGCGCACCACCAAGACCGTATCGCTCGCCAGCACCTGCACCGCCTGCGGCGCGCTGCAAGGCAGCCATTACCTGTTCGAGGAGTCCACGTCGCCGTTTGCGCTCACGGCCATCAACAAGCTGCCCGCGCTGGAGTTCGTGCGCGTGGAAGTCGCCGGCGTCTTTGGCATCCCCGCCAGTCAGAGCAACTTTGACCAGGCGCTCTTTACCTGGGCACGCGACCACCACACCAAGTTTCACAAGAGCCTGTTCGAGGGGATTTACCTGTAGGGCAAAACTCGAAAATCGAGTCCAATTTCCTCGAAAATCGAGTGCGAAAATCCTCGAAAATCGAGTCTGCACAGGTAGCTGAGTTGCCTGCTCGTAAGCTACAACCCCAGGCTTGGGGATCGGCGAGCACTTCTGGCAGCAAGCTGCCGCCCAGAGGCAGAAGCACCCGGCAGCTTTGCTCGAGCGTGGATAATCTCCCATTTTTGACAGCCTTTCAGCCCAAAAACGTCCGATAATCCACCCTCAGTTTTCAATCGTCCAAAAATCCTCGCTCGCTAGCAGGCAGCTAGGCGTCCGCAACGTCATAGGAAATGGCGCAACCGCAGGCTGGGCATTGTTGAGGATAGACCGGGAGACGCAGTCCCACTCGAGCCCGCGGGTCGGTAGCGTGTTTGTCGCGGATGTCGATGAAACTGATGTCTAGGCATGGCAGGTCTGCGCCACAGCGAGGGCAGGGCAGACAGATTTGACTGCAGCTGACTTCGACCGTTGGAAACAGATTCCTATTCATCAGAGCTCGCGGCAAGTTTCCGTACACGCCTCGCGCGATATCGCTTCGCCATCCCATGGTCTCCCCTTTCCCGTTTTAACTGTTGAGGAGAGGGTGGCAGGATCGTGCCGCACTCGATGCGGCGCGGCGCGATCCGATCAATCGACATGATTGGGTTGCGACGGGCAACAGCCGACTAATACGGAGCAACGGCCTCCGCATGACGTCGCGATTCAGAGAAATCGAACTCGGCACGGTGAGCCTCGAGGAATCGGGCGTTGGGACGCAAGCGATGTTCGTCCGGCTCACGCAGCACCGAACCCGCAAACGTCGCATAATCCGTTTGTTGCAGAAGGTACGACCCGCAAAGTTGATAGTCGCCGCGCACCAGCTCAAACGAAATCAGATGGGCGTCGAACAGCGAGTGCAAGTCACGGCGCAGCAGAATGCCGTTGTTGACAACCTGCGACTTGGGACCCGAGTAGTTCTCGATATGCGCAGCTTCGAGCGCTTCGTTGACGCTGCAACCCGAGACGGCGCATTGACCGGTATAGGCCTCAAAGAGCTGAGTGCGAAAGCGCTGCTGCCCGATTCGCTCGCGACGCAGCGCGTAACGGACCTTTTCATCATCACTTGCCGAAGCACCAGAGAACTCCGCCGCGACCGGAGCATCCTTCATGTAGCTCATGTCGGGGAAGAAACGCGCGTCGGGCCCACCCTTATGGACAGGGCCATGCAGCACAAACCAGCTGTTCTCCGGCTCGTAGCGCTCAACGAACGCTAGGCCCAGCACCTTGTAGCCAGCGCTCGTTGCAAAGAACACGCCAACGGGAACGCCGCATTCCATGCAGTTGATCATCTTTTGGTTGTAATCCTGGTCGCGCCAGTTTTCGACAGAAGTGCTTTGCGACGAGTACTTGAGCACCCACGTGCCGTCCTCAAGATAGAGCGGCGGAACATCGGGGTAGGCGCCGCGCTTGGAATTGTGCACCGAGAGCGCGAAGGTCTTCTCACGCGGATGCTTAACGCGTCCGCGACCAGGCCAAAAGATGCCCGAATCGCGCGACACCGGAAAGAGCTCGGAATCAATCGTCAGACGAAAGGGATATTGAGGGCTATCGGCGTTCGTGCGATGCGGGAGCTTATCCCACAGGCCGCCACGCTGCTCCTCGCGCAAGAACCACTCCCAGGCCTGGACATATTCGGACGGCACAAAGCTGCAAGCGCGGTCGTAACTCGGCCGAGCAATCAGCGGAACACTAGAAGCGATGCCGTCCATAAGGAACCTCCAGAAAGAACAGTTCCCCACATTATCGCCGATCCCGAGCGATATGCGACAAAGCGTTTGAACCAGACAGCCACACAAAAAGGGGCCGCTTCAATCGAAACAACCCCTATCAGGCATATTTAGTTGGCGGCTTAAGTCTACTTTGAATCCGGCACGATGCCGACCAAGCTGACCGTTACGTCGAAAGTCGGACTTCCTTCGCCAACATCGAGGCCAGACATGTTCTGGCAATCGCTGTCGGTGCCTTCCATCCAAATGACAACCTTAAAGTTCGTCCCGTTGTAACCAACGTGGGCGAGCATTTGAGCATCGCCTGTCGGCTTTACGTAGGAGTCGCCGCTTCCAGTTGCTCCCCAGTTTTTGTTGTTCTGATCGACCATATTGCCACCGTATACATGAGCGTAGGACGGTACCATGGTCACCAAGAGGCTGCCGGAATTCACGCAACTCCAGCCCTCGGTAGCAGAAACATCGTTTCCCTTGCCGGTCGGAAGGACCGGAGCATAAACAACCTTGAGCTCGTCATTAATCAGCAGACCAACACGAAGGCTGCCTTTGATTTTGTCAAACCAATCTTTCGAAGCGCCTTCCGACGCAGTCACAACAACGGGACCGTTCGAGCTGCTGTTGTCGAGATAGACGTCAGCCTCGCCGGTCTGGTTAATCGTGTAGAGCGTATATTCCGCCATCGTATAGGCGTAATAAGTCTCGGTATCTCCCTTGAGCGTATAGGAACCCTCAAGCTGCTTAGAAATCGTTGCCTTCTGGTAACCACTCACATCTGTACCATTCCATGATTTTGGTACAAACCAGCTATGGGCATCGTCCGTGGAAGACGGACTGATCTCATGGCCAGTGCTTGCGGCGGTCGTCTGATGATCGCTACCGTCATGAATGGCATTTGGACCGGACGCAATTTGGAGGACCATACCGTTTGCCTGAGCGCTAACGGTGCTGGTAGTGCCGTCTACCTTTGTATTCGAGACGAACCAGGCATACGTCGCAGAACCAAGCGCAACTGCTGCCATAACGACAGACAAGGCTGCCACTGCAAGCTGCTTTTTCATCTGTTTAACGCTCAACGAAAATCCTCCTCTCTAAAGAAAAAGGCGGGGGACAGTTCTCCCCCGCCTCGCTTAGTTGCTTAACGTACTACTTCTTATCGGTCTGAGTAGAGGTAGCGGTGAAGACAACGTTGATGCGCTTGGAAGCCGTCTTCAGATCTTTGAGATTATTCGTATAGATCTTGGCGTCATCACCATCATAAAAAACGTACATCTCCAGCTCGCTCTCCGTGGACGAAACGGTGGGAGCCAGAACCGCACCCTCATCCGAGGAAGCAATCACGCCAGTAGGACCGCAAAGTACCCATTTGCTACCACATTTTACTAGCACGCGAAGAGCGTTATCGAACTGAACGTTACCGTCGGCTGACTTAATTGCGCAGCTATCAACCTTGAGATTCGTAAGGTCCGCGCCCTTCGATCCAACATAGAACAGATTCTTAACGGCGTATTTTCCGGCGACAGCAGCCTCAGGCGTACCTTCCGTCTGCCCGTCAGCAATCACCTTTTTCAAGGAAGTGGGATCCATGACGTATCCGTTTTCGTCTGCAGACGTGCCGAAAGCGGTGAAGAAATTAGCAGCGTCCTTGCCCTTGTAGTGGCCCTCAGCAGCAGACTCGGTCGACGTAACCCAGTGGGCAGGGAAGAGCTCAGCATCATCAACTGAAGACTCATCCGTGAGAAGATCCGTGGACGTCTCATCCTGGTCACGGATATACATGAATGCAGAGTTCGACTGAGCAGAAATCTTGCTGGTCGTAGCGTCAACCTTGTTGTTGCTCACAAACCATGCGAAGGTGGCAGAGCCGAGGGCTACGGCTGCCACGAGGACCATGGCGATGGCGGCGCCCATCTGCTTTTTTAATGCCTTGGTATCCATGCGGACCCCTTTCTTTCCCCATTCATCCCAGATGACCCTCGAGAAGCCCGGAAGGGGAGCCCGCGCTTTCGTGTTGGATGTTGCTTGCCCATCCTTTAGACATGGAATTGAGAATACCATAATTCTTACGATTTCCTTATGAGTTTTCGGCAGCCTACATTCCGGCAGATTCATAGGTCTACCTAGGGCTATATGTGGTGCCATGTGAACATCGTTTACCTTATTTGATCTCTCTCCCGCGCAGTCATAAGTCCCTCTTAAGCCTTGCAACCGCAGCGCCACGCCATCGCATCATTCACCCTCCGCCGTGCTTCGCCCTAGTCCTTCCCCACTCGCTATACTGGTGTGGCATGTGTCATTTTTGCCTGCTAAACGGGCTATTTGTTGGGAGGGCCCCATGGCTTTTGCCACTCAACCCAAGGGAAGCGTTTCCACCGGATCGATTAAGCCGGTGACGCGTAAGGCCGTTCGTTGTCAGCGCGAAGTCGCTTGGCTGGTCACGCAAGCGGCCGGTAAGCTCGTCGCCACCAACGACGACGTCAATGCGCCCACGCCCAGCTTTGTACTGGCGGCGGCATTGTCATACACCCGCAAGCAGGAGCAGGCCGCTCAGGACCGTGGCACCGCGATCGACTACGAGGCCGTCATGAGCCCCGACCTTGCGAGCTTTTGTGCGGCCGCGGGACTGCCCGCAGCACCCAACGCGCTTTCGGACGCGGGCTACATGTTTACCCTCTCGGGCGCGAATCTGATCCGCGACATCTATGCCTACTGCGGCGACCTGGGCGAGCGCATGGGAGACGCGGCGCAGGTCAAACCGGGCTACGCGATCAAACTCGCGCTACGACTGTTCTTGCTGGATAGCGCCACTGGCAACGACGCTACCTCCAAAGACAACACTTGCGCATAACAAAAGCGCCGGGTCGGAAAATAGATTCCGGCCCGGCGCTTGTTCGTTCTACTTGTCTCCGTCCCCTGCGGGAGAGTTCTTTTGGTTGCGGCGGTTACTCCACGTCACGTTGTGCTCCTTGTAGTAATCGGGCGCCTCGTTGCCGCTCGCGCTAATGGGGTCGTTGCCGGTCAGGGTGTCGGCAATATCCTGCACGAACTTAACGAACAGGCTCGAATCGTCGGTCTCGGACGAATCAAAGTCAAAACCGAACTCCACCGCGCCGCCGATGATCTTGTCCACGCACTCCGGGTCGTCGCCGTCCAGCCAAATGACCACGGTGTACTTGTCCACGTCGCCCACGCGGAAGTTCGCGTGGCTAATGGTCGTCACCACGTCTTTGGACGCAAACGGCTCGGTGTTGGGCTCGGGATTGCCGTCGGCCGCGGCAGCTGCGTAGGTGGTAGGCTCACCGTTGCGATACACCCGCACGCGCGCGGCCTTCTCCACACCCTTGCTGGCGCTGACCACCTTGAGCTTGGCGCTGTAGCCCAGATCGGTCTTGCCGGCGTTGCGGATATAGAAGGTATACGCCACGTAGTTCTTGCCGTTGTGGCTGCCGTCGATATCGTCCAGGTTGTCGGGCAGGTCCTCAGCAGCGATATTTGTGCCGTTGTCCAAGGCATCGGCGGCCAGGCGCGCGGTGGCGTTGTTAAAGTCGCCGTTGTCGGCAATGGCCACGCCGCGGCGGAACAGCTCCAGGCGGTTGAGGTTAATGGTGAAGTTACCCATGTTTTCCTGCATAAACGACAGGGCGAACAGCACGCCAAAGGCAAGCGCCAGCACCACGAGGGCCTTTTGCAGCTTGTCCATGCGCAGCAGCGCCGCGCCGATGCGTTCCATGCGGCGCTTGGGCATGTACATGGACACGACCGCGTCGGGGTCGATGTCGTCGAGGTCCTGGTCGGCCAGCGCCTGCTCCAGCTCCTCGATGCGCACCACGCCGCGCAGGTCGCGTTTGGGCTTGGGCTTGCGTTTGGGTTTGGGCTTGCCGAAGCGCTTGCGGGAGGCGGGGTCTGTGCTGGGGGTGTCCTCGGGCTGACTCTCGGTCAAATCCTCAGCCATGCCCTCGGCCACGTCCTCGGCCAAATCCTCGGCAGCTTGATTCTTGTTGTCGTTACGCTTGAACAGTGCCATGGCGATCAGAGCTTATATTTGGCGCGGATGTAGCCGACGTATTCTTTGACGAGCTCGCGCTCCATGTCGTCGGCGTAGCGGAACTGCAGGCCGCAGACGTTGCGGTACAGGCTGCCCTTGGGCGCGCGGCGCACCCAGCACACGATGCCCAGCTGCTCGGGCAGCTCGTGGCGCTCGCCCTGCAGACGGATCGTGGGCATTTGCACGGACAGGGCCTCGCCCACGTCGGGATAATCGTTGAGGTAGACGGCCAGGCCGCCGGCCGAGACGTCGATGGTCATGGCGTCCTCGGGCTCGGGGGTCGGCTCGTTGTCGCGCTGGTAGGTCAGACGCAAGGCGACTTTAAAACGCTCGTCGCGGCGCTTGACAAAGGTGCGCTGCTCGGCGACTTTGCGCATTTTCCAGTAGGTACGGATGCCCTTTTTCTCGACTGCCTCGGGATAGCCGGCGAGCACAAACGTCTCCTCGCCCACTTTGTATTGCAGCAGCAGTTTTTGGTTTTCGTCCATGATGAGCGGCTTGCCGGCGAGCATGGGCGCGCTCATAAGAAAGTACGCGTCGTCCAGGTTCTCTTTATACGTGGCGAGCATGTTGAAATCGGTTTTTTGGCCCATGGGCACGTCGAATGCCACCTGAAGCTTGGTCCCCGGCGTTATCTGTTGCTCTGCCATGTTGTCTCCCCCAGTCGCGGGCGCCGATATCATCGTCGTGCGCGATGCACATTGGGCTATTGTAACTGCTTTGCTGTGGGTTTCCATATGCAGCGCGCGAAATGGTGGGATGAAGGGTGCGGGCGCGGGTGTGGGCGGATTTTTGGACGGTCGGGAAACGAGAGTGGATTATTGGACAGTTTTTGGGCCTTTGGCGGCCTATTTCGTCCGAAAATCCACTCTCAAGCAACAGGCCCAGTCGCGGCCACGGACGGCCGTTAGCGCATCTGTTCTGCACGTTCCGACAGTCGATACTTGCGATTGCGGCTCGTCGCTGCTGCCGTGGGCTCAAGCTCGCCCTGAGCGATGAGCGCATTGACGCGCGTCCTAACCTGGACGACCGTAAGCCCCGTGCGTTCTGCAAGCTCACGCGTCCCCAACTCGCCGTAGCGCTTGAGGGCCGCCATGATTAGGTCCCCGCCATGGTCGACCTGCTCAATCTTTGAACGGTGCAGGACAACCTTAAACCGTTCAAAGCCCGGACAAAACAGGGGCTCGGCCAAACCATGCGCACGCATGGCATCGATCATCATCGGAATGCCCGATCCGTTACCCTCGGCAGGAGAGCCCGCGCCATCCGGCAGCGGAACAAGCGACATCAGCTTCACGAGCGTCGCATTGCGGCATCGAGAGCTGCCGTCGAACAGGTTCTCGCGAGTTTTTCCGCCATAAAGGCCACCGGGGTTCGCCACCTCGATACGGTCATCAAAGACGTCAACAGCAATCGACTGCCCACAGAACCGATCTCCGTATTCTCGATGGATTACGGCGTTGGCGATCGCCTCGCGCAAGACCTCCTCGGGAATCTCCAACGAGTCGATACGCGAGACGCCTTGAACGGTCGAGGTGCGACGCAGGTTTTTGACGACCGCCGCAACGGCATCCGAAATCATTTCGCCCAACGTTCCCTCGCAGACTGTGCGGTCCATGAACCTCAGCGGCCCCGCCGCGCCTTTCTGAGTCCCCGCATGAACGGCCACATCAATAAAAAGCTTGGGATAGAACTGCTGAGGATAGGCGCCCGCGACCATGAGTCCAGCCTTGGTCACATTGCCCTGGGAGTCGAGGAAGTTCAGGCGCTCCATCTTTGTTTTCTTGTCCGTCGCACCGCGCATAGCTCGGGGCGCCAGCGATAAAGCGCGCTCTATCGTGCGCTCGACCAGGGCCTCGTCAAGATCGTCCACACCCGCACCGGGCACCGCATCGCGATCGCTGGGGCTCGTCCGCTCGTATGACGCCAACGACAAAACCTCGGTCGACGAAAGTGGCACGTCTTTGTCATCGATGCGCTTGTAGCTGCCGCCTTGGGCACCCCGCTCTATGACATAGCAAGGCTTGCTCGACGGGTCGAGCTCCTCAATCGTGATGACCAAAACCACGGTGCCCTGAAGGCTCACGCGCTCAATGGTGTATTTGGGCGGATTGGCCAGTTTTCCGCGACCGCCGGCATCGCCCATGCCCGCCACGAATTGGTTGAGCACCTTCTCGGTCTCAAAGTTCTCAACCGGGACAAAGCCCGCGCGCTCGCTCACGCCGAGCACAATGATGCCGCCGGCGGTGTTCGCGAAAGCGCTGACCGTTTCCCATACGTCGCGGGAAAGCGTCGTGGCGCTCTCTTTCACTTCGACGCTAAGGTCATCCGAGCCCATCCGCCTTAAAGACTCGAGCAGACCGACCAGCTCGTTTTCGTTCATCTGCATGTCCTTTCGCTCGATCCTGCGGGTATGCCCCAGAAGGACACTTCTCATCTCTCGGTTATCTCTCATAAGTATCTCTCATCTTTCTGTTATCTCTCATATTAAAGATGAGTGAGAGATGAGAGATAGGATGTCTGCTAGTTGCTTCGATTAAACATATTTTGACTGGCAGAGCAATCAATATTGAGATATTAACCTGATTTCTTTTCTCTTTGCTGCTCAGTTATCTCTCATAATTATCTCTCGTCTTTCTGTTATCTCTCGTATTAGTGACGAATGAGAGACGAGAGATACGTGAGTGATGCACGAGCGTGGATTTTTGGACGGTCGGAAAATGAGCGTGGATTTTTGGACGGTTTTTGGGCGTTTTGAGGCTAATTCCGTCCGAAAAACCACTGTCATTTAGCGGGCGTCCGGATTTCCACGCTCGCGTGTCCGAAAAACCACGCTCATCCGGCAGATTGGTCGAGGGCCCCATATGGGTATACTCTCGAGGATTCGACTCGATTCGCCCCCGCTGGGGCGTCAAAGGAGACTGCATATGCCCACCACCTCAACCGACCCGCGCGCCGCTGCCGCCGCACTGCTGGTGCCTGGCACCACCTGCCACGGCTTTGCCGTCGAGCGCTGCGAGACCGTGCCCGAACTCGACTCGGACGCCTACGTGCTGCGTCACGCCGCCTCGGGCGCTCGTTTGCTGTATCTGGCGTGCAACGACGAAAACAAGGCCTTTGCCATTGGCTTTAAGACGCCGCCGGCCGATTCCACCGGCGTGTTCCATATTCTTGAGCACTCGGTGCTGTGCGGATCGACCAAGTTCCCCGTCAAGGAGCCGTTTGTCGATCTGATCAAGAGCTCCATGCAGACGTTCCTCAACGCCATGACCTACCCCGACAAGACTATCTACCCTGTTGCCACCACCAACGAGCAGGATCTGTACAACCTGATGGACGTGTACCTGGACGCGGTGTTCAACCCGGCCATCTATACCAAGCCCACCATTTTTGAGCAGGAGGGCTGGCACTACGAGCTGGACCTGCCGGAGGGCGCCGAGGGCGAGGGCGACGGCAGCTCCGCGAGCCTGCGCGAGGGCACGCTGCGCTATAACGGCGTGGTGTTCAACGAGATGAAGGGCGCGCTGTCCGACCCCATGAGCGTGCTGGACGACGCCGTCAACGCCGCGCTCTATCCCGACACCGCCTATGCGCACGAGAGCGGCGGCGACCCACGCGCGATTCCCGCGCTCACCTACGAGCAGTTCCTGGACACGCACGCGCGCCACTACAACCCCTCCAACTCCTACATCACACTCTACGGCGACCTGGATGTGGACCGCGCGCTGGCCCTTTTGGACGAGCGCTATCTGTCGCAGTCGAGCGCCGCGAGCCGCCGCATGGACGCAGCCGTCGCCGCCGGCGAGGACCCGTCCGCGTTGGCGCCCAATCCGCTGGACGTGCAGGCGCCCGTGACCTGTGAGTATAAGCGCGTCGAGATGGCCACCACGCCCGAGAACGCCTTGGTGGGCCTGGGTCTGGTGCTGGGCAGCGCGCTCGACCGCAAGCGCACGATCGCGGCGGATATCCTGTTCGAGGCACTGCTGGGCTCCAACGAGGCGCCGGTTAAGAAGGCCATTCTGGCGGCAGGCCTGGGCGGCAACGTGGTGAGCTACACCGCGGCCGAGTGCCTGCAGCCCTACGAGCTCATCATGCTGCAAAACGCGCAGCCCGGCGTGGCGCGCGAGCTGCGCTGCGTGTTCCAAGACGCCTGCCGCGACCTGTGCGAGCACGGCGTTCCGCGCGAGCGCCTGGAAGCCATTATCAGCAGCAACGAATACGACCTGCGCCAGCGCGACTACGGTATCGCCGACGGCGTGGCCATTGCGTGCGACGCGCTGAGCACGTGGCTCTACGATGACGACGCCGCGACGCTGGCGCTCAAGTACGGCCCGGTGTATGAGGAGCTGCGCGGCGACCTGGACGGCAGCTACTTTGAGGACCTGCTGCGCGAGCTGGTGCTGCAGAACGACCACATGGCGCTGGTCGAGCTGGTTCCGGTAGACGCTGCCGAGGGCGCAGAGGGTACCGAGGCCGCAGAGCTGGCAGCCAAGCGCGATGCCATGACCGATGCCGAGCTGGCGGACGTAGTCGAGCGCACAGCCGCGCTGCGTGCCGCGCAGGAGGCCGAGGACACGCCCGAGGACAAGGCCACGCTGCCGCGTCTGCGCGTGTCCGACATTGGCGAGGCGCGCCCCGAGCCGCCGCTGGTCGTGGACACCACTGCGCCCATCCCCTGCCTGCGCCACGGCATCCCCACCAACCGTCTGGCCTACGCCATGCAGTACTTCGACCTGAGCTGCGTCGCGTTTGAGGACCTGCCCTACGTGACGCTGCTCTGCCGCCTGCTCAAGCAGCTGCCCACGCGCGAGCACTCGGCCGAGGAGCTCGACAACTTACTCGCCGGCAAGCTGGGCTTTTTGAGCTTTACGACCGAGGTCATGACGCAGCCCGACGTGGACGACGTGCGCCCCTACCTGCTGGTGAGCGCCGGCGCCCTGTCCGAGAAGATCGATGCGCTGGCGAGCCTGCCGCGCGAGGTGTGGTCGAGCACGCTTTTGCTCGATGCCGACGCCGACCGCGTGCGCGACGTGCTCACGCAGATTCGCATTGGGCTTGAGCAGGGATTTATCAACAACGGACACTCGGCGGCGCTCGGTCGCGCGATGAGCTACAGCTCGCCTTCGGCCGTGGTGCGCGAGCAGCTTTCGGGCGTGGACTTCTATCTGTTCCTGCGCGATCTGCTCGACCACTTTGACGAGCGTTTGGACGGCCTGCGTGCCAAGCTTGCCGAGCTGGCAGACCGCATCTTTGTGGCCGACGGCTGCATGGCGAGCTTTACCGGCAGCGATGAGGACTTTGACGCGTACTGGGATGCCGCGGGCGACCTGGGGCTTGGCGCGGGCAACGGCGCCGATGCCGGCCGCGACGCGCTCGTGGTACCGGCGCCGCGCGACCGTCACGAGGCTTTTGTCATCCCCAGCGACATCTGCTTTGCGGCGCGCGCGTGCGACCCGCGTCGTCTGGGCATTGACGTGACGGGTGCTTGGGCGGTTGCCGCCAACGCGCTCTCCTACGACTACCTGTGGAACGAGATCCGCGTGAAGGGCGGTGCGTACGGCTGCGGATTCCGCGCTGCCGGCGAGCGTCAGGCGGCGTTCTACACCTACCGCGACCCGGCAATCGACCCCTCGATTGAGCGCGTGGCGCGCGCAGGCGCATGGCTCGGCAGCTTTGATCCCGACGAGGCCGCCTTCGAGGGCTTTATCGTGAGCTGCGTGAGCGGCATGGACGCGCCCGTGAAGCCGTACGCGCTCACCAAGCGCCGCAATACGACCTATCTGGCTGGGCTCGATCCGCACGCGCGCGAGGAGCGTCGCGCCCAGATGCTCGCGGCCACACCCGCTGAGCTGCGCTCGCTCGGCGCCGACGTGACGCGAATCGCAGCCAAGTCGCCAACGTGCGTCTTTGGCGGCCGAGACGTCATCGCCAAGAGCAACGCCGGCTTTAACGTAGTCGACCTGCTGGGCTAACCGCAACAAAGGTAGATTTTTGGGACATGCCTAAAAATCTACCTTTTTCTTTTGCCGCTGCTTGGGTAGGGCAGCCCACCCCGTCCCACCAGTTTGTCTAAATCTGTAACATCTAGACGGCAATATTGGCTCCAGATGTTACAGATCGAGACGTTTCCGAATGGCGCCGCCCCTTTGTCTCAATCTGTAACATCTAGGTCCGATTTTGCCGAGTTACTGTTACAGATCGAGACAAACCGCCGCAGACACCCGCCCCACCAGCAAAAACCACCACGAAGGGGCAGGTGCCTTTGTGTTGGTTCGAACACTTGTTCTATACGTACACATGTTCTATAGTAGGGATGCTTGCACCGGACTTAAATTGCAACTAGGATATAGTTGCAGAATGTGAGGCGGGATGACTCGGACCGATAAACTCATTGCCCAACTGCTTAGCTGCCCCTCGACGTATCGGTATACCGATTTTTTAAAAGTCATGGCTTCATATGGCTTTGAAA
>CAUFWM010000009.1 GCA_959596505.1 uncultured Collinsella sp. | reverse complement strand
CCGTTGAACCCGCGTATCGATACCGCTCAGCCATTCGCCTCGCCCCCGTCGCACGCATCTTCATTCGGTCTGTCATTATTAATCTAACGATGATTTGAGAAATGTAGGTGCTTCTAAATGTACTGTCGACTTCTTCTCAAACTAATCCTAAGAGACAGGGCCGTATGGATCTCTACGCTCGTTCTCGCTGCAGCCTTCTCCGTCCCCATTGCGTTCAATTCACCCATCTACGGGCCCTTCTTTATGAAGCAGGGCATGCAGGGCTTTGTCGACGCATTCAATACGCGCGCACCCCAAGCCAACGGCATAGACCTATCGCCAGAGCAGCAAGTCGACGCGGAGCTTGCAAGATACGCGAACGCCGCCCTTGCCGCTCAAACCGACGCCGCCTTTCTCGATTCTGCCGAGAGCTACTACGCGCTCATGGGCGAAGGCTTCCAATCCGGGTCCATCGTGGGAGACCGAGAGACCAATGACGCGGCGCTCGCATATTGCCGTGCCCTGAGCAGTTCCGGCATCACGGATATCCCGGCCTCCGCAAACGACCTGCCATTCCTTTCCTTCCTGCCTTACGCCATTGCCACGGCGCCGTCCTTCCTTCCCTTCATCCCCTTCCTTCTCTCGTCGATACTCGTGCTCGGCGCCACAAGGCCCGGGACCCTGGCGGCAAAGGCGCCCGCGCCCAAATTCCGGCGCCTTATCCAGATCGTGTTTTCGATAATCGCCGCGGGGACCGCGATGCTCCTCGCCGGCCCCGCACCCGGGGGCATTTACGCCTTGGCCCTAAACGGCTTCGGGCAAATTGGGTACCCGATCGCCTTCTTCCATGACGGCGCGCTTGCCACCACGACCGCGGGAAACGTCTTCACAGCCCTGCTTCTCGCGCTGCTTGCGGGCGGAACCTTGATATCCGTTTGCTCCGCCGTCCTATCGACCGCAACGAGGCGCGTCCTCGCAGGCCCCCTTACCTCAGCGCTGCTTGTCGCGGCCCCGGCATTCCCGTTACTGTCCGATTCGGCGCTGGAGCATAACGCCGCGCTCAATCTCCTGCCGCTGGCCATATTCTCGCCTATCGAGGCAACGGGTTACGTAGGATGCTTCCCGACAGAATTCATTGGCTCCGGTTCAGGCGGTGCATCGATGCTTGCCGTGGCCCTGATATACGTCGCGGTCTTTTTTGCGGTCGGCGCCGTTGCGACACGTTCGCCCAAACAGTCTGGACCCGCGAAAAAGCACCATGGGCTCGAGCTTCTGGACGTGAGCGTGGGATACGGAAGCACGACGATACTTTCAATCGGATCGCTTTTCCTGAGCCCGGGAACGGCGGCGGGCCTCATTGCCCCCAACGGCTCGGGGAAAACCACCCTTCTTGAAGCGCTGTCGGGCCAATTTCCCACCCGTATCCACTCGGGAAGCCTGGTGGCAGACGGAATCAGCCAACGTCAATCAGCCGAATTTGCAGAACTCGTCTACCTGAGCTCTTCAGGCGACACGGATCTTTACCCCACGCTATCAGCCCTCGAGCACCTTGCTTTCGTTAGGGAGGCGTGGAAATCGGCCACCGACATCGACTCGCTCTGCAGCTCCCTCGGAATCTCCCCATATCTCGACAAGCCGACCCGTAAACTCTCGACAGGAATGAAGCAGCAGGTAAAGCTTGCCATGGCGATAGCGACCGATTGCCCGTACCTCATCCTCGATGAACCGCTGAACGGCCTCGATCCGGGAAAACGGAAAACCTCCTGCGACGCGATGCGCAGCGAGGTGGCGCGGGGACGAAGCGTGCTCATTTCAAGCCATCTACTCGACGACCTGGCAGACCTCACCAACTCGTTCTACTTCATCGAGGCCGGCACGCTCGTGGAAAAGATCAAGTCGTCCTCGCAGACGCTCAAGCAGGAATACCTCGATACATACGAGCGAGGTGAATGACATGATAGGCAAGAGCTATGCAAAGATAGCGATTGTTGGCTCTGTACTTTGTCTTGCAATGGTGCTATGTGCATCATTTGCGAGGTATAGGTCCGAGCAGTCGTTCATCGATGGCGCTGAAAATGGGTTTGGCATAGACGGGATGTATGTCAACGATGGCGCGACCAGGCCGTCTATGGCGATTCTTGCAGGCGAAGACATGGAATGGCAAATCTGTAATGACGATGGCTCTTGTCTGAGTGGTCGTTTGGCCGCAACGAGCGACCCGAATTCGTTCGATCTTCTCGACAATGATGGAGCGGATTGCGGTTCTGTTCACCTTTCATATGCATCGCGAGATAGGATGGACGGCATTCTCTACGTCTCCCACGAGACCGGCGATTTCAAGATGCGCAGGACTAACCGAGTGCCGGCTTTTATCGAGGAGTGAGAGTTCCCGGCGGTCTGCCGATTAGGCCGCCGGGGTATTGAACCCCGCATTCATCCGTACACACACGGATGAATGCGGGAAGTGTCCGGATGAAGGTGATAATCAAGGAAACAAAGCTGTTCTGCCTGGGACGGCTTTGGCCTGGACTTTAACCACAGCATCGCAATCGACACTTATCAGCTCGCGCAACGCGCATGGCCAAATCTCGGACGCTGGTGCATGGAGGACCTTCGAGATTTACTGGACATCCAAATCGACGACGCACACCGCGTGCTCGCCGACTGCGAAGACGAGATGGCTGTCTACAATGCGATCAGAAACGGCGTGAAGTCGGGAGAGCTTTCTGTGGAACCGCCGCGCCGTCGCGCGAGCCGACCGGGCAACCCGGGCAATCTGGTCCCGACTCTCCCGGTCGTATTCCTACGATATCGCCCCTAAATCACCAATGTGTCAGATAAAGAATGATGCAATGGCTGTGATCACGCCTACGGCGGAAGCAACGACTGCGCCTTTTTTCCTCTCCTTTAGTCCGACGATTAGGGTTGCCGTAAAGTAAAGGGCGGAAATGCAGTCTATGGCAAGCAAAACGAGTTCCTTGGGCGGTTTCAGCAAAAGGTCGCTAGCAAAGAGTAATGCAAGCAGGGCAAAGCCGATTGTGTTCAAGTATCTCGATTGATTTTGCGACAACATGGCAACTTCCTTTCAGAACATGCAAATGAAAAGTCGGTACGATGTCATTGCGGTTGCAAAAAAGCCGCCGCTAGGACCGGTTGTCACGAGACCGGCGATAACTTCAGCGGTGCCAACAAGCTAGAGATCGCGCAGGCAAGCCTCCTCCTTCGCGTTCAGCTTGACCTTGTGAGGGGCGGGGCGGTTATTTGCAGATCCGTGAGAATCGCACCACGCCTTGGAATATGAATCCGCGCAGCGCCCGCGCTCAAAAAAGGGATATATCGTAATTTTCGTCGTAATTGACTCCGACGTAGATATCGCTGCTCTCGGCGGGAGATCCCTCGTCGGCATGGGCTGCCGCAACGGGTACAAATGGTGTCATGACAAGGGAGGGGCAAAGAGTTGCTGAGACGATGGAGGGTAGGCATTTCTTCATGGCCGGCTCCTTAATCTGGCCTTTGATAGTTACTCGATGTCGCCTCCTTCCGCTTTATATCCGTTGTATTTGGCGTATTTCTTTAATAAGGCAAGAGGTTCTTCCTCTCCTTCGGATAAGCCGATGATGTTTCCTTGATCATCCAGTATGAATACGGACGGAATATGCTCAAGTTCGTATTCGTCATACACGGTATTATCTTAATCTATGTATATGGGAAAGTCTCCTTCATGGACCGAGGCTGAAATCCTGTCCCATTTTAATGGACAAAGATGAGGGATAAGCATTGTGTTGCGGTTTGATATTGACGGCGATTAAGGCGGCGAAACACGTCAGAGTCGCCAAAGTCAGTAAGGCGATAATGCATTTTCTCGGTTTCCAGCTCATGACAGATCCCTCTCTCATGGTGAAACGCATACGTTTTGAAACGGGATGCCGCTTCGATTCGTTCCGGACGCGGATGTGGACGTAACTGGTCTCGGTGCCAAGTGCGATTTCAGTGCTGTATATGACTTAACGGGAATGTCCGAGCAGTGCCGGAGTCTCCATCTGGATTGTTCCGACTGGAACATCAGCCCGAATACACTGCATAGCGACTCCAACAAGAACGTACCCGGCGTAATCCTTCCCAAGGCATGGCAATAGTCAAGATGCCGCAGCGGCAAGACAAAGACAGATTCCCGCGATAACCCTACGCTCAGCTCGTTTCTATTCACCCTGAGCGAAGGGAGTGTCGCATATGCATGCAGCGGCGCAGAACCTCCGGGGGGGGGGTATCTCCTAGAGGTATCCGCCTCCGGAGGCCAAGGAATCATCGAGTACGTCCTGATCATCGTGGTCATCGGCCTGGTGATCGTGTTCGCGGGACCCGGCGTGGCCGGAGCCATCCGCAACCAGTTCAACCTGGTCGGCAACACGGTGAACAATGGGACGGTTGGCGGCGTCGAGGGAGGCGCATCCGGCGGAGGGTCTGCAGGTACCGATTCCGCGACCGTCCAGGCGGCTATCGCCAAGGACGCGAAGGACTGGACCCTCGAAGAGCAGAAGGCCGTGGCCGAGGACATCGCCGCGAAGGGCGAGGCATCGTCCGCCTTCGCCAAGGCGGAGGCCGCGATGAATGCAGGGACGAAGTTCTCGATGAAGCTCACCGATGGTCAGACGCTCGAGTACAAGATTATCGGCATCAACCACGATGACTTGGCCGATGGTAGCGGCAAGGCGGGCCTGACGTTCCTCGCCACCTCGACGGGTATTAAATCTCGCGTGAACGCCACCAACACCAATGCCGGTGGCTGGGAGAAGTCGGAACTCCGCGCGAAGATGAACTCCGGCGAGATCTGGAACCTGATGCCCTCCGATTTCCAATCCAAGGTGAAGCCGGTCAGGAAGCTGACGAACAACGTTGATGGAACCGACAAGAATGCCGCCGTGACGGCGACCTCGGACAAGCTGTTCATGCTCAGTTATTCCGAAATCGTCGAGACCCCTTATAACGGCTGGTCTGGTTATTCTTGGATCGGAAACGAAGGAACCCAGTACGAGGCCTTCAAGGGCAAGGTGACGGCGAACTATAATTCCAACCCTGCCATCGCCCTTCCCAACCACGGTTGGTGGGGGCGCTCGGTGGATCCGGGCACCTCTACGCGCTTCCTCCTTGTCGGCAGCGGCGGCGATCCGTCGACCGGCAACCACGCGACGGCCTCGCATTGCGTCTGCCCCGCTTGGTGCTTCTAGACATTTTGTCCTATATGCCGACATTTGGATAAAGGCCCGTGCGATTCCGCGCGGGCCTTTCTTTTAGCGATTATTCGAACGATTTGAGGTTCATGGTGCAGGTATTCGGGCTGAGGAAACATGGGGTCATACAACGGCCCTCAGAGCTCCTGCTGCACTTCCCCGCCATTACCTCTGAAGCGTTCTCGTATAGAGCCCATCCTACTTGTCTTGTTCGTTGCAACCGCTCACTTGTCCACCGATCAAGTGAACTACTGGAATGAATACAGCGACACGCTTGTCCGCTACAGTCGCTATATCGGTGTAAATCGCCGCGATAAATGCAGCCTGTACTCGGCTGTATACCAGCTACGCGTATGTAGATTCATATCGCGTTAATAAATCGGCTCAAGCGCGTGCAAAACGCGCAAGTAGCCGCAAAAGGCGATTATCGCGTAGGTAGATTTTTGGCACCCTGTTGATTAATCAAAATTAAGCAATTGCTTAAAACAAAAAAGGTCAGACACTAGGTGCCTGACCTGCAAACTTCTGGTCGGGACGACTGGATTCGAACCAGCGACCCCTTGACCCCCAGTCAAGTGCGCTACCAAGCTGCGCCACGTCCCGAAGCTTTTGTTCGTTGCGCTGCTCTCGCTCGCAACAGGAAGTATATTAACCCGAAACTTTGCCCTTGTGCAAGAACTTTTTTATAAATTTTGAAGCAAGTCCAAAATTGTATCTGCGAGCTGGGGTTTTGTTAGCACGGGAAGTTCTTGCGTGCCCGCTGCACTCACGATCCAGGCCTTGTTGGTATCGGTTCCAAAGCCCGAATCGGCGCGCGAGACATCGTTGGCGATAATGGCATCGCAACCCTTGCGGGCGAGCTTTCGCTGCGCGTACTCCACGACGTTATCAGTCTCTGCCGCAAATCCGATCACGCACCGCTCTCCCTTTTGGCGCGAAAGCTCAGCCAAGATATCGACCGTCTCGACCAGTTCGATGCGATCCAAGCGTTCGTTGGCCTTTTTGAGCTTATGGTCGGCAGGGGCTGCGGGGGTGTAGTCGGCGACGGCGGCCGCGCAAATGGCCGCATCAGCCGTCTGAAAGGCGCCCAGAGCCGCCTGCAGCATTTCAGCGGCGGTCTGCACGCGCACGCACTCCACGCCGCGGGGAACATCGAGCGATGTCGGGCCCAGCACAAGCGTGGCCGTAGCGCCGCGGCGAGCGGCCTCCCCCGCTAGGGCGATGCCCATCTTGCCCGATGACCGGTTGCCGATGAAGCGCACAGGGTCGATCGGTTCGTGCGTGGGGCCGGCAGTGATTACGATGCGCTTGCCCGCCAGGTCTTGCGGGACGGGGTTCAGCACCTCGCAGACGGCCTCGACGATGTCCTCGGGCTCGCTCATACGCCCCGTGTCCACGTCGCCGCAGGCAAGGTAGCCGCTGCCGGGTCCCACCACATGGACGCCACGGTCGCGCAACGTGGCCATATTGGCCTGCGTTGCCGGCGCCTTCCACATGCCGTTGTTCATGGCGGGGGCGATCACGATGGGTCGCGGCGTGGCTAGCAGCGTGGTGGAGATGAGGTCATCGGCGATACCGCTTGCCATCTTGGCGATGATATTGGCCGTCGCGGGCGCCACGACTATCAAATCGGGCTCCTGCGCGAGCGAAATGTGGTGGATGGGGTCGGAGGGATCGTCGAACAGGCCCACCGCGACCGGCTCGTTGGTGAGCGCACGGAAGGTAAGCGGCCCGACAAACTCGGTGGCATGCTCGCTCATAACGACCTTGACGCGCGCGCCGCGCTTTTGCAGTAGGCGCACGATATTGCACGACTTATAGGCGGCGATCCCGCCGGTAATGCCCAGCAGGATCGTTTTTCCCTCAAGTTGCATTGAATTGTTGGGTGCCGCCGTCATCGTTAGGCTTCCTTGCTGGGGAGCACGAGCAGGCGGTGGCAGTAGGGGCAGTGCGTAATCTCACTACCGTCGTGGTTGAGGTCGCTCATGGACGACGCCTGCAGCGCGGTGTGGCAGACCGTGGGGATGTTACCCTTGATGGTCTCGACGGCCAGGCCACGGAACTGCTTGAGCAGACGTTCGTAGTCGGTGAGCACGTCGGTCGGCAGCGTGGCGGCAAGGGCGGTGCGCTCCTTGGTGGCGGCATCAATCTGGGCCTGGAGGTCGGTGGCCTTGGCACGGGCGGCCTTGGTGTCGGCCTTCACGCCCTCCTCGAACTTGGCGATGATGGCCTGCGCACGGGCTTCGCGGTCGAGCGCCTCCTTATGGGCGATGACGACGTCCTTGCGGGTGTGCTCGATCTTGTCCAGGCGCTTGGCCAGGGTGGCGAGCTCGTTCTCCAGGTCCTGAACCTCGCGGTAATCAGAGCCGTCGACGTGGCGCTTCTTGGCGGCCTCGATGGCGTTATTGGTCTGGATCTCGGTGGTGTTGAGATCGTCGAGCTCAATATCCAGGTCCTTGCGTTGGGCGTAGAGCTTGGTCATCTCGGCCTTGAGCTTAACGTAGGTCTTGCGCTTGGAAGCGAGCTCCTTGAGCTCCGGCATATTGGCAAGTTCGCTCTTGTTGCGGGCGAGCTCCAAATCGATCTGTTGCAGCTTGAGTAGCGTAGCGCCGGCGCTCATAAGTTCTCTCCTTTTGTCACAGTCCACCATTGGCAAGGGTTCAGTATTTTAATCGCATGACGGGGGTCGACCCCGGCGTCAACTGCAGAGTTCATCAAGATATCCACGAACGGCTCCTCGGAGCGGTCGTGGCCGAGAAAAATCACCGCCAGTCCGCGCAGGGCAAGGTCTTGCGCCACGTGGTAGCCCGCCTCTCCGGTCACAATAGCATCTGCACCCGCGGCGATGGCAAGCTCACCAAAATCGCCGAGGGATCCGCCCAGAATGGCGACAGTGCGACACGGGCAATCGGCCTCGCCCCATACGCGCGGGTCGCTGCCATAGGCCATGGCGGCACGGTTGGCGAGATCACGCAGATTGCAGGGATCGTGGAGAGTTGCGAGTGCACCCAGACCGGTGAGCTCAGGTTCGTCCGCATGCTCCAGCGAGCTCATGGGCTCAGCGCCCAGCAGCTCACTCAGGCGAACGCGCGCTTCGTGCGAGCGGTCCAGGTTGGTATGAAGCGAGATGATGCTTACGCCGCAACGAGCCGCCTCGTACAGTGCAGCGCTGCACTGGGGACGCGCGGAGTCGGCCGGACAAAAGGCCTCGGGCGCCTTGATATAGATGGGATGGTGCGTCAGCAGCACGTTGGCGCCGGCCTCGAGAGCGCGATGCACGTTGTCCCTGGTAGCGTCAAGCGCACAGGCTACGCCACGGATTTCGTCATCGGGGTCGCCTACGGATAAGCCTGCGTGGTCCCAGGGCTCGGCGTCCGTCTTGGGATAGCGTGCCAGCAGCGCACGCTCGAGCTCGGCGACGATCATGCGGCACCTACGATCGAGAGCAGCGTCTGGGCAAAGTCGTCCAGATCTCCCGGATTCACGCGGTCATCGAAGGAGATGCGCAATGCGCCCAATGCTTGCTCGCGACCGATGCCCATCGCGCTCAGAACGTGGCTGGGATCCATGCTGCCGCTCGAGCAGGCAGAGCCTGCCGACACCTCAAAACCGGCGGCGTCGAGCTTGATGATGAGCTCCTCGGAGTCCATGCCGTCAATGTAGATCGATACCATGCCGGGCAGACGGTCGGCTTGCGCGTAGTCACCCATGGTGGCGTGAATGCGCGGATGGGCCGTAAGCGTGGCGTAGAGCTTGTCGGAAAGGGCTTGCAGCGTCGCACGCTCCTGGGCCACATGGGGCGCCAGCGTGCGGGTGGCAGCGGCAAAAGCCAGCTGCGTGCGCAGGTCCTGCGTACCGGCGCGACGGCCGGCTTCCTGTCCACCGCCAAAGATGCGCGGACGCAGCGGCGTGCGACTCTTAAGGTAGAGCGCGCCGGATGCCACAGGGCCGCCAATCTTGTGCGCGGCAACGGTCATGGCATCGACGCCCAGCTCGGTGACATCGAGCGGAATATGCAAGTAGCCCTGGATGGCATCGGTGTGGAACAGGGCGCCCACGGTATGCGCGGCCGCGGCCAGCTCGCGGATGGGCTGCACCACACCGGTCTCGTTGTTGGCTGCCATGATGCTCACGAGTGCGACGTCGTCGCCGAGCAAGTCGTTCAGCGCGGCGGTCTCGATGTAGCCCGCACGGCAGGGCTGCACCAGATCGACGGTAAAGCCGGCGGCGCGCAGCAGCGGCAGGTTGTCAAGGATCGAATCGTGCTCAATCGCCGACACGATCACGCGGTTGCGCTTGCGGTCGCGCTGACGGGCGCCCTCGGCAAGTCCGAGGAGCGCCAGCTGGTTTGCCTCGGTGCCGCCATTGGTCAAGATAATCTCGGACGGGCGGACGCGCGCGCCAAAGCTGCGGGCGATCTCGCGACGCGCCACTTCCAGGCGCGCAGCGGCCTTGCGGCCGAGCGAATGCAGCGAGTTGGGGTTGACGCCGGCAAGCTCGCTGTCGTCGTACTCGCGCTGCGCAAGGAGCGCCTCGGCGCGCATGGGCGTCGAGGCGGCATAGTCAAGATTCACGGGTATGCGGTTTTGACCTGCGGTCATAAGGGTTTATGCCTCCTGTGCGGCCTCGTTGCCCAGCTTCTGCAGCAGCGCAACCTCGGCGGCGGGATCTTCGGACTTAAATACGGCGGAGCCGGCTACGAGCACGTTGGCACCGGCCTTGACGACCTCGGCGATGTTTTTGGAAGAAATGCCGCCGTCGACCTCGATCATGGGCGACACGCCGTGGCGCTCGCACATGGCCTTAAGCTCGTGGAGTTTAGCAATGGTACCGGGGATAAAGCTCTGGCCGCCAAAGCCGGGGTTCACGCTCATGAGCAGCACCATGTCGACAACGTCGATGATGCTCTCGAGCACGCAGACGGGGGTGGCGGGGTTGAGTACCACGCCGGCCTTGACGCCGCGCTGCTGCAGATGCGTGAGCGTGCGGTGCAGGTGCGTGGAGGCCTCGTAGTGCACGGTGATCATGTCGGCACCGGCGTCGGCATACCAATCGACCGTCTCGTCGGGGTTCGACACCATGAGGTGCGCGTCGACCGGC
Organism: uncultured Collinsella sp.; assembly: GCA_959596505.1. Lineage (GTDB taxonomy): Bacteria > Actinomycetota > Coriobacteriia > Coriobacteriales > Coriobacteriaceae > Collinsella. Next base: position 32,932 of record CAUFWM010000009.1, on the reverse strand, counting down.
ACGTCGGTGGAGCGCTTGACGGCCTTGAGGATGTCAACGCCAAAGGTGAGGTTGCCGGTAAAGTGACCGTCCATGACGTCGAAGTGCACATAGTCGGCGCCGGCGATCTTGTCGAGCTCGCCCTTGAGGTTGGCCATATCGGCCGAAAGGACAGACGGAGCGATTTTGATGGAACCCATGGTAGTAGCCTTTCTGTGCTAGTCAGTGAGTCCGTAGAACTCTTGAGAGGGGACGCGGTCGGTAAGAATCTCGAGCGCCCTATCCAAAGTAACACCGTTGTAGAGCGTTTGCTCCACGGCAAAGGTGAGCGGAATGTCTACGCCCAGTGAACGGGCGAGTTCGCTGACGCTGCGGGCCGCAACGGCACCCTCGACCACCATGTGCGTGCGTGCCTGGTACTCGTCGAGTGACACGCCGTGGGCAAACTCGTAGCCAAAGGTGCGGTTGCGCGAATGCTCCGAGGTACAGGTGGCGATGAGGTCGCCCATGCCGGCAAGTCCCATGCAGGTCATGACCTGTCCGCCGCGGGCGTGCACCAGGCGGCTGATCTCGGCCAGGCCGCGCGTCATGATAAGGGCGAGCGTGTTATCGCCCGCGCCGGAGCCGGCGGAAATGCCGCACACGATAGCGATGACGTTTTTCATGGCGCCGCATACCTCGACGCCGGTCATGTCCTGCGACAGGTAGATGCGGAAGGCCGTAGATAGGAGCAGGTCCTTAAAGGTCTCCCCTACCTGCGGATCTTTGCTAGCGATGACGGCGGCAGAAAGTCCGCCGCGGCAAATCTCCTCGGCATGGTTGGGGCCGGAGAGCGCCGCCACGCGCGCCTCGTTGCCAATCTCGCTGGCGATGACCTCGCTCATGAGCAGGCCGGAATCGGGCTCAATACCCTTGGTGAGGCAGAGTACCGGGGTGTCGGCGGCGATGAAGGGTGCTGCCTGATGGCATACGCTGCGCAGGTGCGTGGAGGGCACGGCAAAGATGACGGCCTCGGCACCGTCGAGCGTCTGCGTCAGGTCCGTCGTGGCAACGACGTTGCTGGGCAGCTCGTAGTCCACCAGATAGCGGGGGTTACGATGCTCGCCATTGATGCCAGCGGCCGTCTGCTCACTATGGGCCCACATGGTCACGTGCTCGGCTCGCGCGGCGGCAAGGCCGGCGACGGCGGTTCCCCAGGAGCCGGAGCCAATCAGCGCAACATTCATGACTCTCTCCTACTTATCGTCGGGTTCGGTGACGCGCTTGGTAAACGAGAGCTTGGACTCCTTGCCCGTCATGAGCTTTTTGATGTTCGCACGATGGGCCCACACCACGGTGATACCGATCATCGCCATGCAAAACTTGAGACCCAGGCTGCTGTACGGAAAGACCGCACAGACGGCGATGGGAAGACCGATGGCCGCGGCAAGCGAGCCCACCGACACAAACTTGGTGATGGCAACGGCCACGATAAACATGCCCAGCAGCGAAAGTCCGATGGGCCAGTACCATGCGAGGATTACGCCCAGACCGACCGCGATGCCCTTGCCGCCGTGGAAGCTAAGGTACGGCGAGAAGATGTGGCCCCACACCGCTGCCAGGCAGATGACGCCGAGCATCCAGTCGCCGGGAGCTCCAGGCGCCATGATATTCGGCGGAAAACCATAGCCTAGATCGGCGATAAGCGGACGCGCGATAATGACGCAGATGGCGCCCTTCAGGCAGTCGAGCAGCAGCGTGAGCGCGGCCACCTTGGGGCCGGCCACGCGCAGGGCGTTGGTGGTGCCGATGTTGCCGGAGCCCGCCTTGCGGATGTCCGTGTGGTTGAACACGCGGCCCAGGATCAGGCCAAACGGAATCGCTCCGATAAAGAACGAGACCACGGCGCAGATGGCGGTCAGCAGAATCGGATTATGCATCCTTTTGCTCCTTCTTCCTAAAGAAGAGTCGAATGGGCGTGCCGGCAAAATCGAAGGTCGAGCGCATGCGGTTCTCCACGTAGCGCTGGTAGGTGTCGTTGACCAGGTCGCTGTGGTTGACGAAGAACGTGAACGTCGGCGGGTTGACGCCCGTCTGGGTCACGTAGTGCATGCGCAGGCGGCGCTTGCCGTCCACTACGGTGTGGCCAAACTCGCGCAGATCGGTAAGGAACGTGTTGAGACGCGAGGTGCTGATCTTTTGCGAACGCGTCATCTCGGCGGCATCGACCATCGTCCAGATCTTCTCGACGCTGCGGCCGGTCAGGGCCGAGATGCGCAGATACTGGGCCCAGGGAGCCATGACGCCCAGACGGCGGTCGACGGTCTCCATGCAGGCCTCGCGCTTGCGGTCGTCGTCGAGCAGATCCCACTTGTTGAGCAGCACAACGATCGCGCAGCCGCGCTCGATGGCCAAGCCCATGACCTTCTGGTCCTGCTCGGTAACGCCCACGGAGGCGTCGACGACGAGCAGCGCCACGTCGGCGCGGTCGATGGCGCGCAGGCCGCGGACCATGGAGTAGTACTCGATATTCTCGTACACGGTGCTCTTCTTGCGAATGCCTGCGGTGTCGACCATGCGGTAGTGCTTGCCGTCGCGCTCGACGACGGTGTCGATGGCATCGCGCGTGGTGCCGGCGATGTTGGACACGATGGAACGGTCGGCGCCCAGGATGCGGTTGAACAGCGAGGACTTACCGGCGTTAGGGCGGCCGATGATGGCCACGTTGAGCGCATCGGGGAACTCGTCGGCGACCTCGTCCTCTTCCTCCGGCAGCAGCGCCACGATGTCGTCGAGCAGGTCGCCCGTGCCATGGCCGTGTAGGGCCGAGAGCGGCGTGGGCTCACCGATGCCGAGCGAATAGAACTCCCAGATGTTGTCATTCTCGCGATCGGGGTTGTCGAGCTTGTTCACCAGCAGAAAGACTGGCTTGTCGCAGCGCTTGAGCATGCGGGCGACCGACTCGTCCTCCTCGGTGACGCCGGTGCGGCCGTCGACCACAAACAGGATGACGGCGGCTTCCTCGGCGGCGGCGAGTGCCTGGTCGCGGATGGACGTGGCAAAGACGTCGTCGCTCTTGAGCGGCTCGATACCGCCCGTGTCGACGATGGTGAACTCACGGCCGTTCCAATCGGCCGTGTGATACGAGCGGTCGCGCGTGACGCCGCGGGACTCGTGGACGATGGCGTCCGAGGTCTGGGCCAGGCGGTTGACGAGCGTGGACTTGCCCACGTTAGGGCGTCCGACGACGGCGACGATAGGTTTCATCTGCTCTCCTTTAATGGATAGGGTCAGCGGGAATAGTTGAATTGGCGGGCGTTATGCCAAGGATGTGCTCCAGGGTATCGAGCAGCTCATGCGGCATGGTCGATACCACATGAACCTCGGCGCCGCGACCGGTAAGGCTTGCGAGTAATTCGTCACGATGATACTCGTCAAGGGTCATACCGTCGGCGTTGAACATGAGCTTAGGCACAAAGAGCATAACCCCCGACAGGTCCTGCGGCAGCTGCTCCAAGATGTCGCAGGCGACGATGAGGCCGGTCACGTCCACGTTGCCGCCAAAGTAACGGTTTTTGATGGCCGTGACGGTACCGGCAAGGCCCTGCGGCGATTCCACAAAACGTGCTACCGTATCGCGCGCGCTGGCGCCCGAGAGGCACAGCAGGCGCTGGCCACGGGCGGCGATTGCCTCGCGAACGCGGCGCAGGCGCTCGGCATCGGCGGCGAGCACGTTGTCGGTCTCATCCAGATAGGAGCGGATCATGCCGATGCCGTCGTAGTACTGCGGGTAGCCGTCGTAAAAGTCCGCCTCGGGCGGCTCGATGCCGGCGTCTAGGTAGAACTCGTCACTCATCTGGAACGTGTGGCGGCCAAAACGCTCGTAGGCTCGGTCCTGGAAAGGCCGGATCATGGCAATGGTTTCGCGCGCGAGCTCGGGCTTGTCGCTGTAGGACCAACTAAAGCGATTCTGGTGCTTGGTAAATCCAAGGGGCACAATGCCCAGGCTCGTGATCTGCTCATGCTCCTCGCAGAAGCGCAGGGTTTTTTCCAGCTCCTCGCCGTCGTTCATGCCGGGGCACAGCACGATCTGCGCGTGAATCTCGATGCCGGCGGCCATGATGGCCTCGAGCACGTCCATGCCGCGCTGGGCGTTGCGGCCCATCATGCGGCGGCGGACGTCGGGGCTTACGGCATGGACCGACACGTTCATGGGGCTCATATTGCGTTGAATGACGTTTTGCACGTCCTCGTCGGAAAGGTTGGTCAGCGTGACAAAGTTGCCCTGCAAAAAGCTCAGGCGGTAGTCATCATCGCGGATGTATAGCGTGGAGCGCCCGCCCTTGGGTAGCATGGTCATAAAGCAGAACACGCAGGCATTGACGCAGGTACGCATGCCGTCGAAGATGGGGCCATCGAACTCCAGACCCCAGTCCTCGCCGGGAAAGCGATCGAGCTCAACGGGGGTGACGGTGCCGTCGCGCGGGTCGAATACCTCCAACTCGACGGTGTCGTCATCTGCCTCCCAGAGCCACACGATCATATCGGTCAGCTGCTCGCCGTTGACCGTGAGCACGCGCATGCCCGGCTCGATACCCACATCCCATGCGGGCGATTCGGGGCGCACGTTTTTAACGAGCGCGCCCTCACCCGGCTCGGGGTCGCGGCTGCGCCCGTAATCGGCCACCTCGGCGGCGTATGCGGGTACGGTCTGGTCCATGGTTAGCGGCAAAGCTCCTTGATGCGCTCGACGGCGCGCTCGATGTGTTCTTGCGGGGTGGAGGCTCCGGCGGTGATACCGATGTGGCGCGTGTTTGCAAACCATGCGGCTTCAATCTCGGATGCCTCCTCGATGTGATGCGTGTGCTCGCAGACGTCGGTGCATATTTGCGCCAAGCGGCGGGTGTTGCCCGAGTTCTTGCCGCCCACCACGACCATGCAGTCGCAGCGGTTGGCAAGTGCGGCTGCTGCCTGCTGTCGCTCGCTCGTGGCGGCGCAGATGGTGTTGATCACGCGCAGCTCCTGCACGCGCGGAGTGATGGCAGCCACGACCTCGGCCAGGTTCTGCGCGGTCTGGGTGGTCTGCACAACCAGGCCTACCTTGCCCTTGAGCGGCAGCGCGTCCGCATCGGCGGCGCAACTCACGACCTGTGCGTCATCGCCGGCGTGGCCCAGAATGCCCTCCACCTCGGGATGGCCCGGCTCGCCCACGACGATCACGCGGTAGCCCTCGCGCACCAGGCGCTCGGCCGCCACATGGACCTTCTTGACGTAGGGGCAGGTGGCATCGACCACGTCGAGGCCGCGCTCGCGAGCGGCCTCAATCACCTGCGGCACCACGCCGTGCGCGCGAATGATCACGGTGCCCGACGCGGCGTCGTCCAAGGTTTCTGCTAGACCGACGCCTGCCTCGGCGAGCTCGCGTACCACGATGGGGTTATGGATAAGCGGACCCAGTGTGTGGACCTGAGTGCTCTCCCCTGCTTGCGGCGCGGCAGCCAGCGCCATGTCGAGCGCGCGCTGAACGCCGTAGCAGGTGCCGGCGTGGGCAGCGATCTCAATGGTAGGGGCGTCCGCCTTTCCGGCAACGGCCTCGACGGTATTCATAACTTCCTCGCCCATGGCTAGAACCTACCCGGGTGCTCGGCGCACAGGTCATCGCGCATGGCGTAGACGCGACTCATGGCCTCGGACTCAAACCAGGCCAGGCGCTCCTTGCGCTTGAGCTCGGCCGGTGCATCGGATAGCGAGATGGACTTGCCGGCTCGGATCCAGCACTTTTTGGGGCGCATGAGCTTTTTGCCTTTGGGCGTGATGTCGGACCAGCCGCAAATGGCGAGTGGGTTGACGGGCGCCTTGCCCATCTGGGCGATGAGCGCAAAGCCGCCGTGGACCTCGGGTTTGATCTCGCGCGAGCGAATGCGCGTGCCCTCGGGGAAGATCAGGACGTCCTCGCCGCGCTGCAGCGCATGCTGGGCGGCGCGCAGGCACTTCATGTCGGCGGTGCCGCGCTCGACGGGAATACCGCCCACACGGCTAAAGGCCCAGCGTACGATCTTGCTCTTGGCAAACTCGGATTTAAAGATGGGGCGAATGCGGCGGCCGCCGAAGAATAACGCCGTCTCCACGGCCAGGAGTTCGGCCATCGAGGTGTGGTTGCAGATGACCACGCTGCCGCGGCCTTCCTGGCGCTCAAACAGCAGGTCGCTGTCCTCGACCTTCCAACGCCACATGAGCTTGGAGAAGACCCACAGGATGCCCATGACCACGGCGACGGTGCCGCGGATGAGCGCCGGGAACTCGGCGTAGGGGGCGTTGTAGTAATCCTCGGGCGTCTGCTTAAACAGGCGCATGGGCTACCTCCTTTGGTTGATGAGGTCCTCGATAATGCGGACGACCTCGTCGATGGTGTGGGCGGTGGAGTCGACGTGCACGGCGTCCTCGGCGGGAACGAGCGGCGCGACCTCGCGGCTGCTGTCGAGCTTATCGCGCTGCTTGAGGGCGTCGAGGGTCTCGTCGACCTCGGCCTCGAGCTGCTCGGTGGTAAGCGGCTGGGCGTCGTTTTGGTGGCGCTGCAGCACGCGGCGACGGGCGCGTTCGCGCGGGTCGGCGGTCAGGAACACCTTGACCTGCGCGTTGGGGAATACGACGGTGCCGATGTCACGGCCCTCGGCGACGATGTCGCGGTCCTCGGCGGCGCGGCGTTGGTGGATGAGCATGGCGGCGCGCACGCCCGGGTAGGCCGAGACCTTGGACACGTTGGCGTCGACCTGCGGGGTGCGGATGGCAGCTGAGGCGTCCTGGCCGTCGATGGTCAGGCGCGTGTCCTCGCCGGTGCCGTTGGTAAAGCGAATCTCGATCTGCTCGGCGAGGGCGTCGATGGCCGCCTCGTCGTCCAGGTCGATGCCGCGGTCGAGTGCGGCGAAGGTGACGGCGCGATACATGGCGCCCGTGTCGAGCTTGTTAAAGCCCAGCTGGCGGGCAATCTCCTTGGCGATGGTGGACTTGCCGGAACCGGCGGGGCCGTCGATGGCGACGATCATGCAATGCTTCCTTTCGGTGGTTGATGTGCTGGTATGGGACGCGGACGTTGGGGCTTGGCGGACTGGCTAGCCCGTGTAACGCTCGCGGTAGGTGTTGCGCTTGGGCGCGGAGCCGTGGCTGCCGTAGTGACGCGTGCGACTCGCGTTGTTGGTCGCCGGCGCGGCGCCGCGTTTGGAGCTGGCCTGCTTGGGCGGGATGCCGCCGGCCTTGAGGATCTGCACCTCGCGATCAGTGAGCTCGCGCCACGAGCCCTTGGCCACGCCCTTGAGCTCAAGGCCGGCAAAGTTACAGCGGTGCAGGCGGATCACCGGATGGTGGATCTTGCTCAGCATGCGCTTGACCTGGTTCTTGCGGCCTTCGCGGATGATGACTTCAACGGCAGTGGTGCCGGGCTTCACACCTTGCGGTGCCACAGCCTCGGCTTCGCGCGCGTCGATGATGCGGCAGATCGCCGGCTGGCACAGGCCGTCGTCGAGCTCGATGCCGCGACGCAGCGGTGCGAGGTCGCGGTCGGTCAGGTGCCCGTCAACGAGCGCCTGGTAGGTCTTGTAGACGTGCTTGCTGGGGTGCAGCAGGTCCTGCGACAGGTCGCCGTTGGTGGTAAAGAGCAAAAGGCCTGTGGTGTCGCGGTCCAGGCGGCCCACCGGGAACAGGCCCGGAAATCGGTCGCGGGGAACCAGATCTGCCACGCAGGGCCGCTCCTGCGGATCGCTCATGGTGGTGAGGTAGCCGGTCGGCTTGTAGAGCATCAGGTACACGGCACCCTGGTTGAGCTTGACGGGCATGCCGTCGACCTCGATATGGTCGCGATCGACGTCGACCTTGGTGCCCAGTTCGGTCGCGACCTGGCCGTTGACGGTCACGCGGCCGGCGGTCATCAGGTCCTCCGAGCCGCGGCGGCTCGCCATGCCTGCGCGCGCCAAAAAGCGCTGCAGGCGCATGGTGTGCGGGTAGACGGGCTGGGCGTCGGTTGCGGGCGCTCCGTTGCCCACGCCGCCCGCAGCGCGCGTCTCCCCTGCTTCGTTAGTCCTCGTCATGCATGTCCTCCGAGCTGTCACCGCTGGTCAGGATCTCTTCATCTGCGTCGTCCTCAACATCGGTATCGAGCAGTTCGCGCTCTTCGTCTAGGTCCTCGGCCTGCTCCTCGAGCGTGGACTGAATGCTGCGGCCGCTCAGACGCTCGCGGATAAACTGTCGCGACTGCTCATCGGGGGCAAACTGCTCCAGATCGGGCAGATCGCGGGTAGAACGCAGGCCGAACTTTTCCAAGAAGGCGTTGGTCGTGCCGTAGATGATGGCCTGACCGCGCTCGGGGTCGCGACCGAGCTCGCGCACCAGGCCCTTGTCCACGAGCGACGCGATAACGCCGTCGGAGTTGACGCCGCGGATGCCCTTGACCACCTCGCGTGTGACGGGCTGGTGGTAGGCGATGACGGCCAGGGTCTCGAGCGCCGCCTGCGACAGCTTTTGCGTGTCCCAGCTCAGCACGTAGGCCTCGACCACATCGTGGTAGGCGGGGTGTGTAAACAGGCGCCAGCCACCGGCGACCTCGCGCAGTTGAAAGCCGCGGTTGGCCTCCTCATACTCAACCTTGAGCTCGGCCAAAAGCGACGCGCACTCGCCGGGGGCGATATCCAGCGCACCTGCCAGCGCGGGTGCGCTCACGGGGTCGCTCGACACCAGCAGCAGCGCCTCGAGGGCGCCTTTGAGGCTGTTTGCCTCTAGCGTGGAAAGGGTTGACATGGTTGCCGCTCCTATTCGGTGAGCTCGGGGCCCTCGCCGGGCACGTAGGCCTGGGCGCCCTCGACGCGGTTTATGCGGATGGTTCCAAAGGTCTCGTCCTGGCTCAGCGTGAGCGAGCCGCGCTTGGCGAGCTCCAGCATGGCCAGGAAGGTGACGACGAGCTGCTCGGTGGTGGCGTCGCCGTCCAGCAGCTCGCGGAAGGTGCAGGTTTGGTGCGCCATGGTAAAGCGGTCGACCGAGGCCACGGTCAGATCGAGCGGCACGCGATGCGGTGCCACGTGCTCGGCCTCCAGCAGGAAGGTCTGGCGCTTGCCGTCCAGATCGGCGCAGATGACGGCGAGGCCGCGCAGGGTAATGCCGGCCAGGTAGTCGGGCATAAGGCCCAGAAACTCGGGGTCGGGGCCGGCCACGCGCGGATGCATGCGGCTTTCGGCCTGCATGCGGGCGCCAAGGGCCGCCGCCGCACCCTTAAACTGCTTGTAGGCGATCAGGCGCTGAATCAGGACCTCGCGCAGGGCGTCGCCGTCGAGCGCGCTGAGTTCCTCGAGGTCTTCGTCGTCCTCGTCATCGTCGTCTGTCTTGCGCGGGGCCTCCTGCGGCACCAGCGAGGCGGCCTTAATGTCCAAAAGGGTTGCCGCGACCAGCAAAAAGTCGCTCGCCACGTCTAGGTCCAGCGCCTCGATGCGCTCGGCCTCGGCAAGGTATTGCTCGGCCACCTCGCTGATCGAGATGGCGCCGATATCAACTTTTTGGCGGGTTACCAGCTGCAGCAGCAGGTCGAACGGTCCGCTGTAGACCTGCGTCGACACGCGATACGACATCTTCGACCTCCTTTGACGGCGCCTTCGCGGCGCGGTTTGGGTGCATGTTGCGACCGTTTTGCACGGTCGACCTGTAAGTTTACCCTAGATGCCGGCGATTGCCCAGTTGAGCAGCCACTCGGCCAGCGGATACACGGTAACGTCGAAATACCGGCCGATCACGTCGATGCCGGTCCACATGGGTAGCAGGTACAGCACCAGGATGAGGATGGGCATGGCGTATTGCTGCAGACGATAGTAGTTGGAGAGGGCCTTTCCCTTGAGGAACGGGACGATGATCGACGAGCCGTCGAGCGGCGGGATCGGGATGAGGTTAAAGAACGCGAGCGACAGGTTGACCACGATAAAGGTGGCGCCGAAGTTCATGATTTGGGACGCCACGGCAAAGGACATGCTGGTGTAGAGGTTGCCGTATGTCGCGTGCATGAGAGCGGCCGCGAGACACGCGAGCGCAATGTTCGATGCGGGGCCGGCCGCACTCACCAGGACCTCGTCGCGCTTGGGGTGCTTGAGGTTGTTGAGGTAGACGGGCACGGGCTTGGCAAAGGCGAACACCGGGCCGCCGGCGGCGAGCATGAGCAGCGGCAACAGAATGGTGCCAAACGGGTCGATGTGGTTGAGAGGGTTGAGAGAGACGCGGCCGCGCGAACGGGCCGTCTTGTCGCCGAGCGCCCAAGCTACGGCGGCGTGCGCGCTCTCGTGGATGACGATGCCAACGATGACGGCGACTGCGCTCGCGACCAGGTTCATAAAGTAGCTGCTGGACATGTCGCTCCCCTAGCGGACGCGGCGCGAGGCACGCGTGAGCAGGTAGTCGGCCACAAACAGGATGACGGCCACGATGGCATAATCCAGGCGGAACACGCCGCCAAAGGGCGATGTGATGACGCCGTAGCCGGCGATGGCGCTCGGCAGCGCGCGCGAAAGCTCAACGACAAAGCCCACGATCTGCAACTTGGCGGTGAGGCCGCTAAAGCACAGCAGCACGGTCATCGCGCTCATAAAGATGCCGCAGATGCGACAGGCGATGGCGATGATGCTCATCGCCACGGCAGCGGCCTTACGAGAGTTCACGCGCGGTCTCCTCTTCGATCTGGGTGGAAAGCTCCAGCCATTCGTCCTCGAGCTTGGGCAGCTCTTGCTTAAGGCCGTTATATTCCCCCAGCGCGGCGTTGAACTTGTCCTGATCGGCATAAAGCTCTTCGCTCGCCATCAATTCCATAAGCTCGTCATAGCGGGCGCGCTTTTTGTCCAGCTCTGCCTCGATCTTCTTAAGCTGGTTGCGCACACCTTTGAGCTTTTTGTTGAGCGCGGCACGGGCCTGGGCTTCGGCGCGCTTTTGCTCCTTGGTCTTTTTGCCCTCGGCCGGCTTGGGGGCCGCGACGGGGCTGTTGGCCTGAGCGGCGTTGTCTTTGGTGGACTTGGCCGCGGCAGGTGCGCTCTCCCCTGCTGCCTCGGCGGCGGCGCGGGCAGCGAGGTCCTCGCGTTTGAAGAGGTAGTAGTCGTAGTCGCCATCGTAGACCGTGACCTTGCCGTCGCGGATGTCGATGATGCGGTTGGCCACAGCGCGCACCAAGTGCTCGTCGTGGCTGATCAGCACAATGGTACCGGGGAAGTTTTGCAGAGCGTTCTCGAGCATGTCCACCGAGTCGATGTCCAAGTGGTTGGTGGGCTCGTCTAGGCACAGGAGCGCCTCGGGCGCCACGAGCATCTTGGCCAGAGCCAGACGCGCCTTTTCGCCGCCGGAGAGGACTCGAACCTGCTTCTCGATGGAATCGTTGTCGCTAAACAGGAAGGCGCCCAGCAGGCTGCGCTGCTGCGGTACGGTCCACTTGGGCGTGACAGTGTCGATCTCTTGCAAGACGGTGTTGGACTCGGTCATGCCCTCGAGCGCATGCTGGGCATAGTAGGCGATGCCCACGTTGGTACCCAGGTCGCGCGTGCCGGTAGTGGGCGGCTCCAAGCCGGCAAGGATCTTCATGAGGGTGGACTTGCCGGCGCCGTTGGGGCCGACGAGCGCCACATGCTCGCCGCGATAGAGCTTGAGGTCGATATCGCTGTAGATGTGTTTGTTGCCGTAGGACTTGGAGACGCCCTCCAGGCCCACGACCATATCGCCGGAGCGCGGCGGGTCGGGGAACTTAAAGTCGATGTGCTTGTGGCCCTCGGGCAGGATGACGAGCTCCTTTTTGATCTGCTCGATCTTGCGGATGCGCTCCTGTGCCTGGGCTGCCTTGGTGGGCTTGTAGCGGAACTTGTCGACGAAGACCTGCATGTGGGCTATGTCGCGCTCCTGGGCAGCGCGCTTGGCACGCATCTGCTCCAGGTTGTCTTCGCGTTGCTTGAGGTAGCTGCTGTAGTTGCCGGTGTAGGTGGTCACGCGGCGGTTCTCGAGCGCGGCGACGTGGTCGACGCAGGCGTCCATGAAGGCGCGGTCGTGACTGACGATGAGTACGGCGCCGTCGTAGTTAGCGATAAAGCCGCGCAGCCACTGGACGCTTTCGAGGTCCAAGTGGTTGGTGGGCTCGTCGAGCAGCAGCAGGTCGGGATGGCGCAGGAAGAGCTTTGCCAGCGCGATGCGCATCTGCCAGCCGCCCGAGAACTCGGAGCACGGGCGCTCAAAGTCGGTGACCTTAAAGCCCAGACCGGACAGGATCTTGCGGGCGTTGCTCTCGAGTTCATAGCCGCCCAGGTGCTCAAAGCGGTCCTGGACCTGGCCGTACTCGTTCAGGAGTGCGTCGACGTCCTTGCCCTGCTCGGAGAGCTCGGTGATCTGGGCCTGCAGCTCGTTGGCGCGCTTGCCCATGCGGCGGATTTCCTTGGCGGCGGCCATGACCTCGGCGAGGATGGTGGTGTCCTTTTGCTCCAGGTTGGTTTCCTGCTCTAGGTAGCCCACCTGGCAGTCCTTGGCGTACTGGACCTGGCCGGCGTCGGGGCTGTCGATGCCCATGATGATCTTGAGCATGGTGGTTTTGCCGGCGCCGTTGGGTCCCACGAGCGCAAAGCGCTCGCCGGGGTTGATCTGGAAGGACGCGCCGCTAAAGAGGACGCGCGCGCCGAAGCTTTTTTCGATCTTGTCGACCAGAAGGATCATGGTGCCGCCTTTGACCTTGTGTGCCTATATGAAAAAAGGCCCCAACTTGCGTTGGAGCCTCATTCAATGCTCGGGTGGAGACGAGGGGGATCGAACCCCTGACCTCTTGACTGCCAGTCAAGCGCTCTCCCAGCTGAGCTACGCCCCCGTGCGAAGAAGTACTATACGGGAACTCGGACGGCGATGCAAGGACAATTTTGGAAAAACTTTCGCGGGCCCCGGCGCGCACGTGCGGGTGCGCGGGCCATCTCAGGGCCGAGGGGCCCACGATGCCCGCGGGGGCAGCGGCCCACGCACGGTCCGTGCGCCGGCCGACTTGGCGAGCGGAACACGACTCTCCCTGTGCAACAGGGTTTTCCGTGCACCGCCAGTCCCATTATCGGGCCTGATTGCGAAGCGCCCCTCCCCTGCGCTTCAGAACCATGCCCGTTTACTACGATGAATCAGGAATGTCCGACCACACTCGCCTTTTGGCGTAAGCGGCGGGCTTCCTACCTGCGGTTTTGCAAATGGAGAACACGCGGTGCTCGGGCATCGCCGATCCGTCGTAGTAAACCGGCATGGTTTTGAAATGGCATCAGGTTGATTTCACACATAAATATGTTGGAGCCCTGAAATATAGGCTTTAACTTTTTCTAAAACACGTCTTTTCCGCGACGCGCCTAGATTAGCTGTTGTTTAACATCGGATTTGATCTTGCGTTGTGCGACTTCCTCGTGCATGGTAGTATTTCACGACGTGAAGCGAAGAAATTGGGCCTGAGTTGGCTTTGTTAGGATTGCATTCACCGTTCATAAGGGCTCTTGGCGCAACGGTTAGCGCAGGGGACTCATAATCCCTGGGTTCTGGGTTCGAATCCCGGAGGGCCCACCAGAGTATTTCGAGGCTGGGTATTACGCCCGGTCTCTTTTTTATTGGCGCTGCAGACTAGGTTTGCTATCCAGAAACGTAAAGTTATTAACATTCATATTCGTAATTAACAATGGGTATGTCGCCAAGATGCTGCCCAGTCAACACATGGCGTAAATCGATAGATATGAAAAAAGGCCCCAACTTGCGTTGGAGCCTCATTCAATGCTCGGGTGGAGACGAGGGGGATCGAACCCCTGACCTCTTGACTGCCAGTCAAGCGCTCTCCCAGCTGAGCTACGCCCCCGTGCGAAGAAGTACTATACGGGAACTCGGACGGCGATGCAAGGACAATTTTGGAAAATATTTTGCGGCGCGTTGAACGGGAGCGGGGCCAAAGAGACACACGATGCCCGACATAGCCCGCGGGGCGAGCCCCGTGGGCGGCGGCAAGCCCGCCGCCTTCCTTTGCAGGGCTCGGCATGTCGCCCCAGACGCCGCCGGCCAGACCAAAGCGATCCGCGGTGCATCCGTGGGCATGAGCCCTTCCGCACGCCTTCGGGCCAATTTACGGAACCGTGCGTAGCTCGCCCCAGCTGGTCGCTTCATAAACAGACCGGTTTACTACGCCGATTCCCGGATTTCCGACCTCACGCCTACTTTCGCAAAACGGGCAGGCAATCTACCTGCGGTTTTACGAGCGGCGAAATCAGTGTGTTCAGTCACCCTCAATCCAACGTAGTAAACCGGCATGGTTTTAAAATGGCACTTAATTACTGACAGCATATAAAGTATTAAAAATGCCCACTTGGCCATTATTACTTACCAATACCGAGCCAATTGCACAGAACGTTGGCCCGCAATCTGGTCTCAGCGCATCTCATCGCCTCGGTTTTTGGCTTGTAGCGCAACTCTAATCGCTCACACACACTGTGAATGATGGCATCAAGCTGATCGTGATCATTGAGCATGTCATGGGTTACAAGAAATACGTCGTATCCCATGCTTTGCAATGCTGTCATTCGGGTGGCATCGTGGTCAAGCACGGCGCCCGATCCATGGATAACCTCTCCTTGAAGTTCGATAATCACAGCCTTCATTGTTATTGGATTTACGATGACGATATCGCCGTAACAGATTTTCTGACCTGCGATTTTCCGAGCTGAATTCGACAGCGGTGTTAAGTCGTTGACGAATATGTTTTTAAACTCCGCTCCGCCGGCACGCCTCGGATGACTCAGCAACATGATTCCAGCAACTTCTAGCGGGGATGCAGCGATACCCATTACCTGCCGTGCGGCTTCGTAGGATTGCTTTCCCCACATCTCGTTTTTAACCTTCGCTGCAAATCTATGCAGTTCTTCTATTTCAATAAGAGGCTTTCTCATCCAGAGCGATGTGCCCTTTCCGCTAGCTTTATTTCCGGATCCGTCATCCTGCTGCCCACTTTGATCATTCTCGCTGTCCTTCTGGTGCGCCCGAGCATAGACTCGCTTCCATGGGACCTCGTCTTGGGTTTCGTCTAGTTCAAACAGACTTTCTATGGTGTACTGCTCTTCTTTTGATTTTGCCTGCTCAAGTGCCATATCGACCGCGGGCGATGGTTTAAAAATCGAGAACCATCCGCAGAACTCGTACATAGCAAGAACTAGATCGCATGAGGACACACTTCGAGTCATGGTGAATAGCGTATTAAGAGGGTCAGTGACGCTAAAGCCCATACCCGTTTCGATGGAAACCTTCTCTGTATAGGCGCTGTTCCATCGGATGGTCCGTCTAGTCTCGGAATGCAGGTTGCTTCGTGTTGATGCTGCTGTGATGACTGGCGTCTTGAGGACGTCGGTTACGAAAGGGGCTTGGGACAGAGCTCGCCAGCCGTCTTCGGCGTTAGGTAGGCGCGGGTAGAGGTCGCGCACTTGCGGTGGGCAGCGCCAGTAGCGGAATGCAGTGTTTGCGCAGACGATTTCGTCCATTTGCGCCTCCCCTGGTTTCGGCCGTAGGCCGTGCGGATTACGGGCATGGCCGATTATCTACCGGGGCATCATGTGGGTAAGTACCGGAAGCAAACCAAATGCTTGACGGGTTCTGCCGAAAAACTGTCGTGTGATAGAAATCCGCTGGAAGTCGATCTGGGCATATGGTCTCTGTCTCCACATTTGTGCTCGGATCACAGGGGGAATTCAATGAAAATACGCATGCGTTTAATACAAAACGGGCAATGGCGTCAGCAAAAAGGGTGCGATAAAAAATGACGCCTTAGACAACTACGATTTATTTTTGGTGTCGCTTTTGGTGTCACCCTTGGTGTCAAAAAGAAAAAGGTCAGAGACTTAACACCTCTGACCTGTGCTTTTGATGGTGGGCGATACAAGATTCGAACTTGTGACCCCATCCGTGTGAAGGATATGCTCTACCCCTGAGCCAATCGCCCGTCGCCTTTCGGCAAAAGAGATACTATCATAGCCGCGCGTGGTTTACCAAGAACTTTTTGCCCCTGATTTTAAATTCGTGGGTGCTAGCCAAGCCAAAGCAACCAAAGCAATCGACAAACCCGCAGCTAAACCACCATTTACCGCTTAATCCACGAGGTCTCGGGGCGGCAGATAAGTCGCGCGTTGTTGTAGGCCATGTCGAGCGTGAGGCAGGTCCGCGCGGCGTAGAAGCCGTCCTCGCGCTGGATGGTCAACGCCAGCTCGGGGCTGTCGCCGGTCAGGCACAGCGGGAGCAGCAGCTGAATCCGGCCGCCGTAGAACTGCGGCACCGCGAGCGTGTAGTTGGCGGCGGCGCGGCGCGCAGCCTCAGCGACGGCTCCCTCAAAGGCACGGCGCAGTAGCAGCGAGTTGTCCTCCCCCATCAGGCTGGCAGGGATGCGCGTCAGGTTCTCCTCGTCGCCCAAAATGTGGTCGATGTTGGAACGGATGGGCAGGCGGTAGTCAAAGACGAGCTCGGAGGGGTTCTCGGCAAAGCGCACGCGGCACGGCAGGTACTCAAACGAGACCAGCATGGGGTCGCTTTCCTTAAAGAAACCCTTCAAAAACCAGCGCTGGCGCGCGTCGGGCTTGGTGTTGGGCTCAAACAGACCGTAGATGGTCTCGTAACGCCGTGTGTACAGGCCGGTGTTAAACAGGCAGCGGTCGTCGTCGAACACTAGCGGCAGGTTGGACGGCGCGGTCTGGTCCGCGTCGCGCTCGGTCAAAAACACCGCGCGGCTAAACGAAAACGACAGGTAGTTTTTGAGGATGCGGTTGCTGGGACCCCGGTCCTCGGGATCGGCGAGGTCGACCAGGCGGTCGTAGCAGGGCTCGGGGCAAAACGCAAAGTCGTAAACATTGCTGTACAGGGTGCTGGGGAGTTCCACGCGGTATCCAATCCATTCAATTACCAGCGTGCGGATGGTTTGATTCTATACAGGCGAAGCGCAGTCATGACACACAACGTAATTGCGCCTAAGCTCTTCCGCGAGATCGGCGCGAGAGCGGTTTCCGGATACGAGGTCTTGGATCCAGACGTAGTACTGGTTGTCTTTGGGCTCGGGGCTGTCGATTAGCTCGATCGGAGTGCCGGCGAACCTTAAGACGGACAACGCAAAGACAAGGCTGGTTCGCTTGTTACCGTCTTCAAAGATGTGGTCCTTGACCATGTGCTCGGCCACGTAGGTGACCTGGTCAAAGATGTCTGCGAAGCGATCGGCCGGCGATTGGCCGAATATTGTACAGAATGCACCCGCAAGCACGGACTCGACGCGTCCAAGCTCAAGCGCGGCCCGGCCGCCTGTGGCGTCGGTTGTATAGCAGCGCCCGACCGTCATCAGCGTGCTGTGTAGGCGCATCACAGCCGCGGCAATAGCTTCGAGCGAACCGGCATCATCAAGCACGAGTGGCGCGAACGGATGAGCGCCCCGCTGCGCAGTCGCCATCATGAGTCCTCCAATAGCCTGAGCGCGTTGGGTATGCCCGCAATGGTCAGTCGAATAGCTTCTTCGATCGACGTGACGCCGTCGAGCAAAATCGGTGATGATGAATTTGCCTCGTGTGCAGTTGAATGACCTTCTTTAGCAACGCGATTGGCGCCGTCATCTAGTTGAACGTAGTTCCAAGGCATGACTGCCTCCTCTATAGCTTTACGGACGGAATAGCCCGCGAGTCGTACTCCAGGGCGATCGGTTGCCAGACGAGGTCTTCGATGGCGCAGCTTAGGGTGTTTGCGAGCGCCAATGCCGAAGAGACCGAGGCGCGGCGCAAATCCAGCTGATTCTGTTCGTAGAGCTGTATAGCGCGAAGTTTAACCCCCGATTGGGCGGCGAGCTGTTTTTGCGTTAGGCCGGCTGCCTTTCGTGCTGCCTTGAGGCCCTTTTTGCCTGCCTGGGCTTTGTTCCATTTATCGATGACAATCTCTGCGAATTTGTCTTCTGAGGCCTCGTGGAGCGGATGGTACGAGCTGATGACCCAATCGAGCGGAGCGACTTCGAGTAGCTCATTAAAGCCCAAGCTGCTCATCCATTGCGCGTAGGCCAAAACCCAGCCCGCCCAATACTGAGGCGAACGGTCGAACGGATAGGTCTCCCTGCATTCGACGGGGGTCAGTCCCGCATGAGCGATAATATCGCGCGCGAGCTCGTCGCCCGCCATGCCGCAGACGACGCGAGGCGTACCGCGCTCAAACTGTTTCATCTCAAAAGCGTTCGACAGGATGGCCGTCAACTCGGCTGGAGTCAGCCCTTGGTCACAGAGGGCAAAATCGACCGCCTCGCCCAGCGTTCTCATGGCATCCTCGAGATACATCTCACTGTAAGCGTGGGTCATTGCCCGTCATCCCCTCTCGAATGATATCGACGATACGGATTCCCTCAAATGGATTCTCGGCAAGTGGCTGCCGATATTCAATACTGGCTTCTAAGACTCTCCGAGTTCGGAAGTGCGGGGAAAGACCGAGTTCCGCCAACCAGACCCCGGTTATTCCCTTTCGCGACCTGCGTTTTTGACGCCAAAATTTGGTTTGTGCTCGGCTGGTTGCGATTTTCCCCGCACTTCCGGAAATGGGCGTTATGGCTGTGGTGTGCATGGTAAGAAAAGCACTGAGAAAAGGGCAATCAAGCGGCAGTCGGTAGTCTTGGGAAGCGTTATGGGTATTGCGGTGGCTGCAAGCCTTTACCGGATGAGGTCTGCCAGACACAACTCGCCCTTGGGGATTTTCGAAAGACGCCTGTATTCCCTGGCGGCGGTCGTAAGCGAATCAGCATCCCAATAACTTTTGAGGAAGCCTTCCCTCTTCACCTCGTGCATGCCGAGCTCCTGTTTGCAGAAGTCGCTCGGTTTCATGCGTCCGCCATGCCAGCGTCTCCACGCGCCTTCTCGAATGATGGCCAGTACCTCTATCTCAGGATGAGTTGCGTAGTTAGCCACCGGGAAACGGTCGGCGTACAGGTTGCCGAGTTTGAAGCGTTCTTTCCTCGAGTCCAGCACCCTGACGATGCAGACTGGCCAGTCATAGTCTAAGTTGAGGTAGTTATCTTGGATATCGGAGGCTTTGCGCAGGCGGGTGACGTCCACGACGTCGGCCTCTGAAAAGACGAGCGCGTCCGCCTCGAGGAGAATGTCCACGGCCACCTGTTCCGCTGTTCCCTCGCAGGTGATGATCGGATGACATCCCGCAAAGCGAAAACCGTTATCACCGCTCATCGGACACCTCCTCTGCGACGAGCTCTTTAAGCGCGCGCACGTCGGCGTAGCGCGGAGCGGTCCCCTTCACAAAGTTCGAGGCGAATACCTCCGATTTCTTGTTCTCGATGCGTTTCACGCGGTCGGCGTACTTCACCACGCGCGCACCGCTGTTGCGTCGGGCGAGAAAGAACACGTTGTCCTTGCGGTGCACGTGATCGAGGAGCTGCGGGTAGTGAGTCGTGAAAACCAGCGTCGCGCCGTTGGGGTTGGTCCCGCGGGCGGCAAACAGATCAAGCACGACGTTAACCAGTTGGCGGTTAAGGTGGTTCTCCACCTCGTCGACTAAAAGGTAGCCGCCGGAGCGCAGGACCCTCATCGCGCGCTGCACCAGCCCCAGTCCACGTACAGTGCCGGATGAGAGCACCTCGGTGAGCCCCCGCTCGGAGATCGTGATGGGCTCGCGACCTGTAAACGTCAGTACGAAGGCGCGACCGGAGTCCCGGACCTCGAGGTGCTCGATGCCAGAGTCGAAAACACGAAGCACGTCGTCGAGACCGTTGAATTGCTCAGTGAGGCGGAAGCCACCGTCGCGCAATGCCGTCGCTCGGATGCGATGGCCGAAGTCCTTGGCGAGCACAGCGGCTGCGACGGAAACGTCAGGCGGCGTAAGCGCCGCCCAAGAGTCCGGCATCTGAGCACGGTCGCACAGCGGGGACGCGAGTTTCTCGATTTCGGCCCAGGATGCCAGGGTCGAGCGCTTGAGGGCCTTGGCCGGCAGCGAAGAAATCACCTCATCGGAGAACGACAGCTCGGGACCGTCGTCGCCTCCTTCGACAGTCTGCAGCACCGACTCGAGCAAGTAAAGACGATCTGCGTGCCATATGACGCACTTGAGCTCGGACGGGCCGTCGAACGCGGCGGGGAACGTTGATGGGAGCCCGCCACCGCGCGCCGGAGAGCCGTCAACAATGCGGCAGGCGAGCTCCAGCAGGTTCAGTGCTGTCGTCTTTCCCGTAGCGTTAATTCCCGCCAGCGCGACGACGCTATTCACGTAGAGATGGTCCGCCAGTTCGAAAGCCGACTCATCGGAGGCCGTCACGCGGTCGGAGGCGAACAAATCGATATCGAATAACCCGTCTTCGAACATCGTGAGATGGTCGAAGCAAACCTTTAACAACTTCATCTCAAGCCTTTCGAATACTTGAAACAGAATTTATGGCTCAAGTATAACACATGAAGGATATCGCGAATTTAGCCTGCCGCTAGGCAGAAAAGGCTTATCCGTAGTGCCGACCTCGTCGATATGCAGGTTCAAATGCTTAGACATTTGATTCAAATCGTACAAAAATGGCGAGGTACGTACCTCGCCGATCTGGCACCTCCAAGACGACAGTCTCTTCGGTGGTTAAATTCTCTCACGCTTCAGGAGCTTTTAGAGCTGCATCGATTAGATCGGCGCCGTTGTCGAAGCGACCGGACTCCCTTGCTGCAAAGAATGCGTCACCTTCGCGGATGGCCTCGAGGGTCTCCGGGTTGGGTTCTTTGGAAGGAAAAGTTTGAGGGCTAGTATTCGCAAGCTCCCCGTCCTGTTTACAGCACTTCATAGATGCGCACCTCATCTTGCTCGATGCTTTTGCGGAAGGTCGGGCGCATGTGCTCTGGTGGGTTGGTGACGACATCCACCTTTCGCCCAAGTTCCATCTCGAGCTTATAGGAGAGTTCGTAAAGCGTGCCGAACGTCATGGTGTTGCTGCAGACTAGGCGCAAGTCAATACCGTCATCAGACGTTTGCTCGCCTCGGGCAAACGAGCCAAATAAATATGCTTCGCTGACGTCGTATTGAGCTAGCACGCGGGTGGCGGCAGTGGATATGTCGGTAGTCGAAATCATGGGTTATTTGCCGTTCAACAGTAGAACGTCAGAGGGCCAGCGCCGAAACCGCCGGTCCGGCTTTTTGGCGTTCGGCGAGCTCGAAGATAAACGGGGCGTTTGATCTAACAAATTCTGTCAAGAAATTGAGGCCATCAGCAGTAAATCCTTCGACGTTGAACCATTTGACCGCAGGCAAGAAGCATTCCGCATGGTCAAAGCCAAAGTCAACCGGGCGCTCGACGGCTACGCGAACGGTTCCATCTCTTCTTGTCTCTGAGTAGGCAACCTGGGTGCCATCATCAAGCTGAACGTAGCTCCAAAATGAAAAAAGTAACGCTCCCTTGCCGAAAGCGTTGCCCTTAAAGCTCCTACAGTGCTCTTGTATCGCAGCCAGGTGCGTCGTGCCGCATCAGCAACGATATGCGGCGCTCAGAAGCACTGTCCCCAGCAGGAATAGCGTTAAGGAGGCAGCTATCCAGTGGCTGTCGCCGGTCTTGGGAAGCGCCGATGTTGTTGCCATAGTGGATTTGGGCTTGGTCGTCTTGGTGACTGTGGTCTTGGAGACCGTTGTCTTGGGCGACGTAGCTGCGGGTTTCATCGCAGGATCCGTCGCCGGCACCGCACCGGGTTGCCCCGCAGCAGGGTCGGCGCCACCAGTAGGCTCGCCCGTGCCATCCCTCGGCACCTCGCCGCCGGGTGTAACGGTCTCCCCCGCCGGAGCGGTAGCGCCATCGGGCTCAATAACCACGTGCAGTGCCACGGTCCCGTCAGCATCCACCACGCTGGCAGCGCCAAAGGCCCCGCCTACGGGCGTCACAAAGTGCGCGGCAACGAGCGATCCACGATCGCAGGCAACGCCGGCGTCCGTACCGGTTGCATCCAGCCGGGACGCATCCACAGCAAGTGTCTTGCTCGCTGCGTCTGTCCCAAATCCCTCGTCGAGCAAGCGCACGCCATAAAAGCGCAAGCCCGCATCGGATCCCGCGCCCGCGGCAACAACGTGCCCTCCGCCACGTACTGTCAAGCTGCCTGCGGCAACGCCGGCAACAGTCTGGTCAAGAACGCCTGCTCCGTCGGCCCTGGCATCGACCGTGCAGCCGTCCACCACCAGCGCCTGGGCCACATGGATCCCGCATTGCGAACCCGTCGCCGTGAGCGAGCCGGGGCCGCAAAGCGTAAGGTTTCCCCACACCTCCATGCCGCTCATGGAAATGTCCGCATCGGGCGCATGCGTCTCGACCACAGAGTTTTGCCCCACAAGCGTCACCACTAGGTCGCCGTCGGCGCCGATGGCCTCGCCCGCATAGCCGGTTAGCTCCAGATGGTCGGCATCGGTCCAAGTCCAACCGGAGCCCGAAACGCCCGGCTCGTAGTATGTGGCGCCCGCAATGAACAGGCTGTCCGCGCCCGCGGCATAAGAAGGCCCGCCCAGCAAAACGCATAGGCAGGCCATGACGGTAAGCAGGATATAGTGTCGGCTAGTGTGGAATGCGGCAGCAAACATAACCGCTCCGATCTTCGCAAGAGCCAATGGAAACCGCACCAGGAAATGCCCTGGTAGCAGCAGTTATTAGTTTAGCGAGATCAGACAACGGGCAAAGAAGAAACCCTGCGATCGATTACCAAAATTAGGCGTAAATCGTTTTGCCAATCGGTGAAAGGAGGGGCCTCCATAAGCTAATTGGTCGTCCGTAAAATCCAAGCCCATATCGAAGAGGTCAACGAACCTCTAGGCGGAGACGAGTTAAGGCTACTCGTCACCCGCATTCACACGCATTGCTCTTTCAGTTTCGATCATTTTACGAACGACGAACTTCATTTTCTCATTCTTAGAAATAATAATTTCCAGGCAATCTTTGAGCTCATCGTCATTTTGAACAACAATGAGATTATTTTCCTTCGAAACTTGAATTTCCCCGGTATATAAATCCCAGGTTTGACAGAATATATCTTCATCTAAGACTAAATCGATTGGATAGACGGCGCCTAGCCTCATTGTCAGTACTCTAAATTTATACTCCGAAGTAAAAAGGTCGAAAGCATAATCGGACGGCGAATAAGAGTCGTTCGCATCGGTGAGATTCAGGGCGGTATTCTCTACTTTTTCCGTTTTTGGAACAGTGAGACGCTCCATTAATTCGCGTGAGGACCACATACTGCTAGTTGTTCTGGTGGTAAAGGCAAGTTTTACAAAACGAGCTTCGATCAGGCCACTGGACGCAGCTTTTACATCTTCGCACTGCCCCTGCATGATTGCTTCAACGTTCTCAGCAGATTTTTCTAAGGGCTGATCAATAATGTCCGCCCAGAAATTTTCGCTACCTACCATGACACTTCCCCATTTCCATAGTTACCAAAAGTGGCAAATGGTCACTGTACTTTGAACACGGCCGAGAATTAACAATAAGTTTAGTATCACCGATTTGACGAAGATAGCGGCAGTCGGTAATGCAGTCCGCCAGCTGCCAATCTACAACGATTTGATCGAGCGAATGCCAATAATAGGTACAGTCGCCGGAACCCAAATAAAATGAACCCAGATTAGAATTGGACTCTGATAGAAATTCAAGAGCTGGGTTATACATTACTGGATATGACGACCCATCGCTCTCTCTTTCTTTCAATCTCTTTGCAACCTCTTTGAAAAAGGTCGAATTTAAGGAATCGAGTTTTACCATTTCGGGGTCAAATGGATTGCAATTGAAATCGCCTATCAGCATATTGAGGCTGCCGGGGTACGACGTCTTTGTAGTATTTAGCTCACTAACGAGTTTTCTTATTATCCTTTCGCGATGATCGCCTTTCGGATCGTTGCGCTTGTCTGGCAGATGAACAATTGAGGTATTCACGGGAACGCCGTCAAGAATTAATGTGCACGTCAGATTTTTAATAACCGCAGAGGCTTGCTGCGAACAAATTGAAGACTTGACGAGCAGCTTCGTTTTCGTCCTGCCGTCAATGGATTCCACTGTTCGATAACGACCGCCAAGCAGTTCGGTCAATCGCTGAAAGTCAGTTTGATCAGCCTCTGCAAAAGCCGCTACATCAACGTCATACAGTTGAACGGCAATGTGAACAAGATCTGTAAGGCTCTTGCGAGCTAAATTCCAAAAGAATAATCGCAAAACCTCACCTGGCTGTCCTCATGAGCTCAAACCTTATCCGTCTAAATATACCCTGCGCTTCCGTATTCTTCATTGACTAATTCATTGTGGTTTAACTGATTTAGTTTGAGCGCCTATGCTGTCACAAAATAAATCTGCAAGTGCGTCACATAGCTCATCAAACTGAGAGGCGTTCATTAATGGATATAACCTATCTGACATATACCAATTTAGAGGTCTGGCATTGGCATTTGCTCCCTTTGGAATGTCAACATATAGTCCAATTGAATGATTATCGTCTATTAGATCTAATAAATTAAAAGCCTCAGTTGTCTACTCTCGGCACAGAGCGCAAAAGGTATCCAGAAATGCCAGACCCTCAACGGCTATATAGTCAGAAACGATCTGATAGAAGGATGCAAAAGACAGGAGAGGCGTATCACCTTGTTGATATCGCTCTTGGCAGAATGAATCTAACCAGTCGAGCATGGTTCTTCCATCTTGATTAATTGAAGTGCGACGAAACAGCGATATGTTGTTCCTGTCACTAACAATTCCAGATTCAAGGTTAATCGCAAGTCCAAATGTTTGATCTTGTGAGGAATAGTTGACGGGACTTATGTAGCCGTCGTTATGTTCGCTTGCATTGCGTATTGCCGAAAGCAGAACTACAAATGGCTCAGCTTCGAGGATCTCTTTTAGTTTAACCCAATCAGATGAATGGACCTCATTAGCCAAAGTGCTGCTCAGTCTGCTAATACTCGTGGTGCATTCTTTTACCACCGCTGAAAAACGAAGGGCTTTGGATATAAAGCCGTGAGCGTAGTAAACACAGTCGCGCATATAATCAGTGCAGTTGGCGTTATATCTCACTTTAATGGCCTCAGCGCGTGATAAATCACATCTCATTAAGAGATCCTTGCATGCGGTCGCATAATCTGACCAGCATGCGGCAATTCGCTCAAAGGACCCCTGCATACGTCCCAATGAAATCAGACATTCAATTGTTGACGAGTCAAGAGAATCTCTTATTTTGGTGACGGGAAATCTGCAGTCGGTATTCGGCATATAAGAAACTAGGCTGCAGTTCGAAAATGAAAACTGAGGCACTTCGTTCCAGCGCCAGGAAGGAGCAACGTACACTGGGCTTGTAATTATCTCGCTCGAATGATCCATGAAATCGCTCCTTAATATCCATGTTTTAGTTAGCTCCTTATGCTAAGTAAAACTTGTCGTTCAGCTTCAGGAAAAGCGTGAGGGTTCAATCATTAATGCCAAACTAGTTCGGTCGCTCGCAGATGATGAGACCATCGTACTGCTCGTATAGCTTACGTTTTGCCTTAACGCGCTTCATGATGCCCTGGATGGAGCTCGCGCGGAAGTTGCCGGAGTTGGACTTCATCGTCAGGCGGTACACGCCCACGACCGGCTTCTCCTTGCCGGCGTACACGCGGTCCCAGACCATCTGCAGAACCTCGTCGGCGACGAAGTCCTTACGGGTGCGGTTGGCCTCCACGATGGCCTCCATCAGGTTCTGGGGAACGTCCTTGTAGTTGGCCAGCAGCTGCTTGGTGTCCTTGGGCAGGCAGTAGCCGCCGTAGCCGAAGCTGGGGTTGTTGTAGTGGCTTCCGATGCGCGGCTCCAGGCACACGCCGTCGATGACGTCGCGGGTGTTGAGGCCGCGGACCTCACAGTAGGTGTCGAGCTCGTTGAAGTGGATTACGCGGAGGACAAGGTAGGTGTTGGCCCTTCAATTTAATCGATAGTTACTCAATATTGAATTGGTCAATTTCAAATCTTGTGTAGTCGTCCACTTTGTTCGAAAAATGCCTAAGCTCAGCGCTAATACTGATATTTCCGTATTGGTCAAAACCAATTTCATTAAGCAAATTGCGTTCTTTTAGCATTGTTATTAGCGACAAAGGGACTCCTGCTTGAATTAACTCAACGCTTTCCTTGTCGGACGTCCCGTATAAAAACATGTAGTACTGCCCTAGATCGATATGACCCGTCTTAAACAGAACACGAACGAATCTAGACAAAGTAAACCCGAGATAATCGTCCTCCACCTTATATTTTGCCAAGAAAAGTGCTGGTAGCTCGGCATTATTTTTTTCTCTAATATCAACATAGCTACATTCGCCATCGATAAGACCTTGGTAATTGATCTCTCCAAAGCTGCGGCCAACATAAAGATAGTCGTGCGTGGTCTCAGCCTTCCTTTTCCATAATGAAATGTCGGAAGCAAGTCGTTGGCTAAGTGATTTCGATGACTTGTCTCTAAGATAACTTTCGTAAAAAGGCAGTTGCCTACGCAAATTTCCAACTCTTAGATATGGAGTAGAGAAAACAAAACCATCATCAATAAAATACCTACATATTAGTTCTAGCACGCTAATCTGAGAGTTTGCCTCAAACGTGTTTAGCCTCTTAACTATCTCTACTTTTGCATCCTCCCAGTTTTCATACAAAGAACGAAGACCGGAACGATCTAATAGAATTTCGAGATTATCGTTCGGCTGACTGGAGCTTTGGATTAAACTGTCCTCGAAATCAAGACGCTTGCTTTCTTTATCGCTTAGTGACTCGCCTTTGGATTTTTTTATTCGTAGATTGTCCCCACGGTCCTTAAACCCAACGCTGTGCAATTCCGCGATAGCGCTTGTCATGGTCGGCTTCGATCTCGTCCATTTTGATTCCGCAAAGATTACTTGTGGGCTTAGTCTTTTGAGATGAGGTCTATTACCGAAAACGTAATTTAACCGTGATGCACGACCTATTAAGTTAATTAATACTGAACGCCTTTTTGTGCGTAGCTCGAGAATAAAAACAGAATCAAATGGAAGATTAATGCCTTCCATGATGACTTCATTTGCAAATATGAATCGAATCGAATCCAGCTTCGCAGCACGGTCAAGCAGATAGTTTTTAATCCCGTCCGGCATCTGCCCATGTAGGTATACAACGCCGTGTCGCAAACACAGTATTTCGTCATATAAAGGGCTCACGTGCTCGGTCAAGGCATAAATGACCCTAGCGAGTTCGGGCGCGACTGGGTCATCAGGCAAACTACTCGCTAAATCCAAGGCCGCTTCGCGGACCTTTTTAGGGGAAGACAAGAATACTAGATTTTTAGCAGTCGCCCTATTCTTCAGACAATCCCAAGTGTCATTGAAGGAAGAAACCTGGCAAAAGCTATTAAAAAACCTGTTGTATGCACGCAAGGCTCCCTCGTTGTCAAGTAGATAATAACGAGGCTCTTTCATGCTTTTGTTGACCTTGCAACCCTCAACCTCGAAGCCTGAGATAGCAGACAGGAGGTTAATGTCGTCGATAACCGGACTAAAGTAGTAGAACTTAGTTGCGGGATTGCGTAATTTGGACTCACGAATGAGGCGAGAAATCAATAAAGCGCGATCGCCGACTTCAAAAGCATTGTGTGCCTCATCTATAAACACGCTCGAAAAGGATAGAGTAGGATTCGCTTCTAATAAACGTATCGCCCTCTCTTGAGTAAGTATTGCGATAAACGTCTGCTCACTCTGGTACATTTCGTCATGAGTAATTACTTTTGCCCTAGGGTGATGCCTAAATACATCATCGCGTGTTTGTGCGAGAAGCGATTTTGTCGGCACAATTACACAGGGCCGCGATCCACTTTTATCCTCCAGTACGGCTTTAACCAAGCGCTCGGTCTTACCAAACGAGGTCGGAGCAATATAGGCGAACCCTTCTCCCGAGTAAGAAAAGAAAGAACTGTCGGACAACTTCTGCTCGAGGGTAAGAGTCACACCTTCGGTAAAGTTCTCTTTGATTTCAACTAGAGCAATGTAGTCCTTCAGAGTATCAAAGCGCCTTCCATCAAGATCAACAATTGATTTGGCCAACGGGTAGAGGCCCAATTCAAATGAGAAATCGTACAGAGGCTTGAGATTTCCCGTGCTCAATGAATAGTTAAGAATAATCCAATACGCAAACTCGAGACTTCGAGTTCGATTCTTATCTTTTAGCCCATACCTTAACAAGGCAATAGCGGCAGAAAGAAGGAGCGTGGACTCTCTATTCGTGAGCTCCTTGCCTAAAAGTAGTTTATCGACAGCCGACTTAAAGGGGCTGTTGTTTTTTAATCTTGTAATGGAGCCAGTGTCACTCATCTACGTACTCCAAGTTCAAATATCGAAGAAAGCCAACCAATGCAGAATGTGAGACACAAACTATGTGGAGGGCTAAATAATCCTTATTTTCGAAATACAGCGAGAGATCATTTGACAACTTCTCGACTTCGTCGATAGTTAGAACACTGCCGATAAACACAGTGCCACAAGGAATCATGTTAAACTCGCTTGGATCATGGACACGCTCTAAGGTAAAATCATCCGCCAACATTCTGATCTGATTCTGGATGGAACCCTCGACGCCCGCCACAATAGCGTGATTTAGAGCATTTTCCCACGGGTCGTTTCCTTCAAAATCATTTATCTTGTTGCAGAGGTCTTGATAAGCTTCTTCAGCCTTTTCATGATGAGGAATATTTCCATAGATAGATGATTTACTTTCCATCAGCCAGCATTCATTATCTTTCAAGTAAAATCCGTCAAATCCCTTTTTGATCGAACCCTCTTCGAGGTTCGATCCAAGGCATGCCTGTTGATATCCGTTATGTCCCAAGTAAGCATGTAAGAAGATTTCAGCGCATGAACCGCAAATCAACGACCGATTCTTTAGCTTTGTGGAAAAGTACTTCGCGATTTTCGCTTTTGTGATGCCTATAGAACGCGTGCCTTTCGGGCCAAACCAAATAGGCGGCAGGCATTGATTTAAGCATTCATCAAAGTCGTCATTTTCGATGACATCAAAGTAAGTAAGGCGAATGCGATCGGAAAGCTCCTTTTCAATAATTCCTGAGAATAGCATTCGATAATCACCTGCCCCCTAGTAATTTTAACCAGTGAGCATCCAGTTCTCTTCTAGAACCTCATGCAATTATTCTAGGGATGAGGATCTTTAGGTGAAAACGAAACGCCCCATCTTTCCCACTTAAGACAGATGCGGTCTCGGCACTCTGGAATTCGGCTCTCGACTAATCAAGCCTCTTATCAAACTCTGCGTAACTGGTGATGCGATGGTTTGAGATAGCAAGTTCACGACAAAAATCATCGATATCATATTGTTTATCCTCGCTGGGATCGTGCTCGCAAAAGACCCATTCGGCATCGCGGTAGCGTGGAGCCAGAACGTCGCGGTAGTACGGCTTATCGACTTTGTCGAACGAGTTGCCCATGATAATTACGATATCAATCTTGGCAAGGGTGTCCAAGAATTGGTTTAGGGCGTCGTAGTTACCCTCGATGTTTTTCCATGTATCTGCGCAGCGATCGCATGCGACAGTTACACCCTGCTGAATAGTCGCACCGTAAAAATCATCCATTCCATATTTGTCTTCAAGCATCTTCTGAAGCTCGAAAGGATTATTGTCGGGAGAGCCAAATTGAAGAAGCTCGTTTTTATCCAAGACGCAACCATGGATATGGAGGATCCTGTCTGGACGAACACCGTAGACATACTCCAGCGTTGGAGTGTAATTAAAGGTAATGAACGAAGCTGTGTCTGGTAAATCAAGTACAGGTTTTACTTTAGACACATCGATTGACTCTACCCATTCCCGAAAGTGATCCCTAGTGAGCTTCTTCAGGTATTCAAGATGCATGTGCAACTCGATCCAGAAATCGTCCCATCCTGGATTGTTTTCGGTTAGATCTGGATACGTGTGATCGAGAGTTTCATAACAAAGGTCGTTCCATTCAATGCCGAGTGATTCTTCAAGAGAGCACCATCGAGGATTATCTTCCCTGGCTGAACCGCGCGTGCAGTCAAGGCTATTCTCAAAATCGGAGCATTCTACCGCATAGACAAACGAATCAAAGTCTTTAACCACTTGCTTATCATGGACTTTCAGCCAGTTGCGATAATCCGAATACTTGGTTGCCAGGTTATGATAAAGATCGAAACCGTTTCCAATAATTAAAAGGGTTCGCGTGGCGTCATAATCTGCGTCATCGTGAATCTCATGCTCTCTGCTAGCCATCTACTCGGATGCCTTTCTTTAGAAAAACTCCTTATCAGGATTTTTGGCTTCTGAACACGAACTCCTCCTAATTAGGAAGCTAATATCCGAGTCTTCGATAAGTACATTTGAATTGACGTATGTCTTGGCGTGGCAATGTTTTCGGCCGTGCTTCAGCTTGTCCTTAATAAATGCCGATAATGTCTTTCGCGCCATAGGGATCACTGCCTTACTCATCGTTGACGTCCTCCCCCATTGCTAAATCGATAAACGACTTAGAGCCCTGATGATACGGATTTACCGAAGATGCCCATACAGGGAAAAGCCAGCCGTCTTTCCAATTAGAGCCAATGAGCGCACGGTAAAAATAAATACCCATTTCATATTCTGATACTCGCCCTTGTGCATATGGCTGAATATCGCCATCTGCATAGGCATCGGAAAATACATAGTCAAAATAGGGATCTGCCGAATAAGAGTTTATTGCATCCTTGTACCTTTTGGCGATACTGTCTAAATCGTTGGGACGCAGCGTGCGCTCATAGTTATCTGATACGGATCTCGCCACGGGAACTTTATGCATGATATTACCGTGCAGCTTAATCTTTCCATACAGGGCATATGCGGATCCGGCAGAAGTAAAATACACAAGACAGATTAGTAGCTCCCAAAGCAATCGAATGAAGCCTATCCATTTTACATTCATACACAGGATCAAACCCAACACAAGCGCCGAGATTGTTGTAGTGGCAAGAGCGCCGACTCCCATCCATAGCCATTCTTCGGCGAAATAATCTTCCATTGTTTGCCAAATGGAAATAACATTGCCGACTGAAAGAATTGTGATCAATCTAAATAAGTCCGAGGTATTAAAACCGCTGCCCACGTCAGTTGCGGCCGTGTCACTGGAAAGTTGCAGGCTGCTCGCGAAATGGATATAGATCATAACCATAAGACATAGAACAGCAGCCATTGTTAAGGCCGCGATGGGCTTATGACTGCGTTTTTCGTAAGACAGCTCAAGGGCAGCTCCGGAAAAACCACGTTCCTCATGAATGTAGAGACGTGAAAACTGTTGATCATAACGATTGCTAACAATCAATTTGTCGGCAAAGAATATATCGCGGCCAAGACCGATTGAGTTTAAATTTAGGCCAGATAGATAACAGTCCTTTAAACCATGAAACGTCAGGTGATAGCTCTCGCAGCAGTCTGCCATTCCAAGTCCAAAGTAATAATGCATGCGCTTTTTGGTTAGTAGTCGCTTGATGTGCAGGAAACCCTTGCCGAATATAGATTCTGCTCTTTCCCTAAGTAGAACTTGAGGAACGGTTCGTTCAACAGTAATTACTGGAGCCGCAATGAATCCACCCTTATCAGATGGACTTAGCTCATAACAAACGGGTTTTGCGAATCTGTATGATTCCAACAATGACTTTAAAGTTAAGACTGCCTGCCTGTTGTTCTCCGTCTTATCTTGGAATGCATTCAAATCTTTAACTGAATTTACCCCAAGAGCCTTACAAATGCATGAAAGAGAGTCATCTTTAAACTGTATGTCAGTCTGATATCTTCTAGTTTGCAGCATATAAGCGCAAAAACTCTTGGAATCAATTAGGCGAGGGTAATGGCATTCTGAAAAGTAGTTATTTAATTCTTCTGTCAGCTTATTTAATAACTCGGCATCGTTAAGCCTTCTGCAACGATAACCGTCCTTTGAGTTCACAACAAGATTGCGCATCAACTCACATTTCCCTTGGAACAGGACGGGGAGTGTAATGGATTCTGAAATTTGCAGATCTTTAGGTAATAAGAATTCAATTTCGGAGTTGACTTTATAAGCACCTGTCGTAGGCGTTATGCCCTCGCGAACTCGCTTTATTAGCGCCGACGGCGTTATCAAGGCGCGAATGAGAACGGTATTACGGGAAACATCTTTGTTCAGATCGCAGCTAGAGTGCGCCCCGCTCTTACAGACTCTGCTAAATACATAAGGGTTACTGGCGCTTTTTATTTCAACATATGAATAAGCTCCGATATACGCCGAATATAGTCCGATAACTGTATCCAGAATAATTTCCGGTTTAATAGAATTGAAATTAGTAAATGAATTGAGACAGCAGAATATGTTGGCTGTTGACCAGAGTAACCCAACTAGTGAGGTTGCGATAAATATGTGGCGCAATCGCCTAATTGCTATATTGCTTGCCGAAAGCCTGAATGCGGCAAACGTAAGTAATAGCAGAAAGACGCAAAGACCGACCGCGCTAAAACAAGCAAGGCGGGCATTATGGAAATGAAAGTAAGTGCTTGCACAGGCAAGCACGGCACCGATTGATAACCTCGGAGCCGACCGAGCACCGGTTATAAATTCCGTGGCGGATAGAGAGATTGCAAAGGATAATAAGTACAGTAAAGCAAAGCACGCGTGTATAGAACTAAACATAATAGCTGGATTTCTACTTGATCATTCACTGGACTCAGTATGACAGTCGAACTGTCAAATTTCATGAAAATTTGTCCTATAAGCCAATAAGCTATGGTTTCTTTCAAATAAGCATGGGAGGGATTAGTTGAAATGACCATGACTCCTGTATTGATTTATAAGCGGAACGCTCAATCATCAGAAACTGTTGGCTCACTACTTAGTAACGAATTCATTAATGTTAAATCAGAACCACCCTTAAAAAGGGTGGTTTGCTCTTAGGGTATAACCCACGGGC
>CAUFWM010000008.1 GCA_959596505.1 uncultured Collinsella sp. | reverse complement strand
TGTTCGGGGAACGCCTTGTCTAGGGATGCTTGGAGCTTTTCGAAGGATGCTCGCAAGTTGTGGCTCTGGTCGGTTGACCGTTTGGCTTTTGTGGTGGGGGAGTCGAGGAGGCCGTTTCTCTGTGTCGGGGGGAAGGAGAAAAGATTTGCATGTTTTAGGGATGGCTGCTGTGTTGCGTCATTGGAAGAATGCATGCTTATGCGGCCTCCTCGATGTCCACCAAAAGGTTGCGCGCGGGGTGTGCTGCTAGGTCCCGTGCGTTGGCTACATTATGCCGCGGGTGCAGATAAGGAAGTGCTAAAGAAAGGCTTAATGAGGTTTGACGTTGCGATGAAACCGCAGGTAAAAGCTATCGAGTAACACTCTTGAAAGGTTTTGAGCTTAAGGGCTTTCTAAGGTTTGTGACGTGGATGTGGCGCGGACGTGCGGAGCGTGTGAATGCTCGCTGTTAGCGCTGCGGCTCTGCGGCGCGCACCTGCTCGATGACCTTTTCCATCGTGGTGTCGATGCGGTCTTTTTTGAGCTCGCATTCCCAGATGGTTATGGGCGTCCAGCCCATTTGAGTGAGTGCTGCCACGGCAGCGCGGTCGCGCTCGACGTTGCGACGGAACTTTGCCTCCCAAAACTCAACGTTGCGCTTGGGCTGGCTAGGGTTGCACTTGGGGCAGCGGTGCCAAAAGCAGCCGTTGACGAAGATGGCGATCTTGCGCCCGGGAAAGGCGATGTCGGGCTTGCCGGGAACCTTCCATTCCAAGCGATAACCCGTAAGGCCCGCTGCGCGCAGGCGCTGTCGTACGAGCAGTTCGGGCTTGGTGTTGGCACGCTTGTTGCCCTTCATGGACTTTTTGATGGCGGCGCGACGGCGGACCAGTTCGCGCTCGTCAGCGGAGAGGTCCGAGGTATCGATGCCGTCGAGCAGACCTGGTTTGGGGCGTTTTTTGCTACGGCGCTTAGGTGCGCGCTTGGGTTTGGTAGCGGGGTGTTCGGTCGTGGCGGCCTCGGCGTCGTTGACAGTGCCGTTGGCCTCGAGCCGGTCTTCCTTCAGCTCAATCAGGGCATCGATGAGCCCCTTGTCTGCGGGCATCCATTCCACCGTGGCAAGCGAGGTGCGCGGAATCCAGCGGATATCAAGCTGGCGGTCGTGCTTCTGAGGCTCATCGGATTCATCGGCGAGCGAGCAGTAGTAACACTCCATGGAGAGATGAAAGTCGGGGTAGTCATACTCAACGGTGTAGAAATCACGCAGGTTGGTGACCTTCACCTGCAGCTCTTCCATGAGCTCGCGGCGCACGGCGTCTTCGGGCGTCTCGCCGCGCATGAGCTTGCCACCGGGGAACTCCCAAAGTCCCTGCATGTCGCCATAGCCGCGCTGCACGGCAAGCAGCTCGTCAGATCCTTCCTTGCGAATGATCCCAGCGGCAACATGAACGGTCTTCAACAGGAGTCCTCTCTCAACATCAACAAGTGACAGGCTAGCTACCCGTACCTTACACAACGGTAAGGCAAGCGTAAGCCATATCGATGGTAGCCGACTCGGCTTCTTGCGACTATAGATGCCGTAGACTAATCGCAAGAAAGGACTCGGTATGCAAACCACGCACATGGCGACCCCGGTACTGGAGGTCGCGCATCTCGAAAAGGTATATGGAGCGCTGGGCAACGTGACCCGCGCGCTCAACGACGTCAGCTTTACCGTCAACCGCGGTGAGTTCGTTGGCATCATGGGCGCCTCGGGCTCGGGCAAGTCGACGCTGCTCAACTGCGTGTCGACCATCGATAGCGCCACGAGTGGCACCATCCGCATCAACGGCCAGGACGTGACGCGCATGAAGCAGGCCAAGCTTTCGCAGTTCCGCCGCGAGGAGCTCGGCTTTATCTTCCAGGACTCCAACCTGCTCGATACGCTCACGGCACGCGAGAACATCGCCCTGCCGCTCACCATTGCCCGCACAAACTCGGCAGAGATCTCGACCCGCGTGCAGGACGTGGCCGCGCGTCTGTCTATCAGTCAGGTGCTCGACAAGTATCCCTACCAGATGTCCGGCGGTCAGCAACAGCGCGTTGCCGCGGCTCGCGCGCTCGTCACCGACCCCACTATGATTATGGCCGACGAGCCCACCGGCGCCCTCGACTCCAAAAGCGCTCGTCTGCTGCTCGAGAGCCTGGAGGCCCTGAATCGCCGCCTGCGCGCCACGGTACTCATGGTCACGCACGACAGCTTTGCCGCCAGCTACACGAGCCGTGTGCTGTTTATTCGCGACGGCAAGATCTTCACCGAGCTGCGCCGCGGCGATACCGACCGCCGAGAGTTCTTCGACCGCATTATGGAGGTCGTTGCCATGATGGGCGGTGAGGGCTCCGATGCTCTGTAAACTCGCTTGGGGCAACGTCCGCCGCGTCGGCCGCGATTACCTCGTCTACTTGCTGACGCTCACCCTAGGCGTCACGGTCTTCTATGCTTTCAACACCGTCTCGATGCAGGTCGACATTGCCGGCATCGAGGAAGAGGGACTGTCCGAGCTCATGGGCAGCATGCTCGGCTACCTGACGTACTTTTTGGCCGGCGTCATGGCCTTTTTGATGGTGTATGCCAACAACTTCATTATGAAACGCCGCAAAAAGGAGTTCGGCCTGTACCAGGTGCTCGGCATGCGCCGCGGGCGCGTTGCCACGATCATGGCGCTCGAGACCGTATTTGTTTCGGTCGGCGCGTTTGTCGCCGGCATTGTGCTGGGCGTGGGGCTCTCCCAGCTCATGACGTTCTTTACGGCCTCGCTCTTTAAGACACAGATTGCCAATTTCCACTTCTTTTTCTCGGTGCATGCGTTCAACCTGACCCTTGCCTGCATGCTCGTAATGTTTGTGCTCACGCTACTGCTGAACCTTCGTGCCGTTCGTCGTACCAAACTCATCGAGCTTATGGGTGCCGAGCGTCGCAACGAGAGCATCAAGACACGCAACCCCTGGATCGCGATTGCCATTTTTGCCGTGGGCGTGGTGCTGGTGGGCGTGGCCTATTACCGTCTGCTGCGTGATGGATTCCCGCTAACCGCGACGGACAGCAAGCTGCAAGAGGCCATGAGCCAGTTTGGCATTACGACCGCTATGGTTACCGTTGGTACCTTTGCGCTGTTCTGGGGACTCTCGGGCATGCTTATCAAGCTGCTGCAGAGCCTGCGCAGCGTGTATTGGCGCGGCCTCAACATGTTTACCGTGCGTCAGCTTTCGGCCAAGGTCAATACGGTGTGCTTTTCGATGGGTGTCATCGCGATGATTCTGTTCCTCGCCATTACCTCGGTGACGTGCGGTATGTCGATCGCCAACGTGATGAACGAAAACCTGGAGCGCTATAACCCTGTTGACGTGTCTCAGACGTATGTCTATTACACGCCCGATACGCTCGACTACTACAAAGAGTATGTCAATCCGTCTGAGGCCGATCGCATGGTGCTGGCCGATACAACGGTCGATTTGTACTCCGCATGGCACGGCAAGGGCAAGTCGGCGGACAACAACGACGAGACCGGCAAGAAGGTCAATATCGCCGATGTTGCCGGTGAGCATGTGCAGATCGATTCGTATCTGAGTTACCCGTTTGGCGGTTCGAACCCTTCGGTGTCTGCGGGTGAGATGTGCAAGACCATGGGCAAAAGGCTTCCCAAGGCGCTCGGGGGTAGCAATGCCGATACGATGGGTCTGTTTGTGACGCCGGCAAGCCAGTACAACAAACTGCGCCAGATGATGGGCGAGGAGCCGGTGAGCATTGGCCGCGACCAGTACCTGCTTACGTGTGATATGGGCGGTGAGCTGGGCGACCTGTACACCAAATACATGGCCGGCGGCCATACCCTTACCTTGGGCGGGCATGAGCTCAAGCCCGCAACCGATAAGTCGGACAAGGACACGGCGGCCATCGCCAACTCGGCGATGGGCAGTAATCCGGGTACCGTCGTCGTTGCCGACGAGCTGTTGTCCCAACTTAATCTGCAGCCGTATTCCAGTAGCCTGCTCGTTAATTACAAACAGGGGATGGATACGACCGAGGCAGACGAGAGCATTAAATACACTGTGCTCGACAATCTGCTCGTTGACGGCAAGGAGCCGGGGTCATGGGGAATCTTCATCACACGCTCCGAGATGTACACGCAAGCAGCGCAAATGAACGGTCTTATTAGCTACCTAGCCATCTACATCGGCTTTGTATTGGTCGTTGCATGCGCGGCGATTCTGTCGATCCAGCAACTCTCCAACGTGGCCGACGGCAGCCGCAGCTATCGCGTGCTGGCGCAGATCGGCTGCGACGACCGCCAGATCCGCCATTCGGTGATGGCGCAGCAAGCGGTATTCTTCCTGTTCCCGCTGGCAGTGGGCCTGGCGCACTCCTTTGTGGCACTTAAGGTGATCATCGAGCTGGTGAGCATTTTCGGAAATATGAGCATCGGCGGCACCGTGGGCCTCACCTGCGCAATCTTCCTGGCAGCATACGGTGGCTACTTCCTGGTGACCTACCTCATGAGCGCCGGCATGGTACAAGCTGCCATCGCTACCCGCTACAGCGAGTAACAAGCGGGCAAAACGGTCGCAAAATCAGAGGCGTATGACCGCCGCGAAGGGACCAGGGGCCCTTTCGCGGCGGTTTTTGCCAATCTGGTGCGTCTCAGATACAAGTGAGTAGACTTTTTTGAACCTGCCGAGCACATCGCGACAAATGCTCAATAAAACCGCAGGTCAGAGCCGTGGCGTTTTAGGGTGTGCTTAGACTCCTGCAAAAAGCCTACTCACTTGGTTTTTCTGCTAGAAGACCGCCGCGAGGGAAGGCAACTCCCTTACGGCGGTTTGGACGTTTGCCCAGATAGTCGTTGGGGACGTCCCCAACGGCTACCCAAGGAGTGTCCCAAACTGCCGGCAGAAAAGGAGCGTCCCTAACTGCCACATCAAACGAAAGGGCGCCGACCTTCTGGTCGCGCGCTTGAAGTTGAACGTCAGATTGTCCAAATGCGGCCCGCGCAGCGTCGAGCCGTTACGGCGTTTGGTAAAACCGCGTAACTAAATACGCTCCGCGATCTCGTGGATGAGGTAGTCGGTCTTTTCCCAGCCCAGGCACGGATCGGTGATCGACTTGCCGAAGACGCCGCCATCGACCGGCTGGTTGCCGTCCTCAAGGTAAGACTCGATCATAAAGCCCTTGACCAGCTTGGAGATGGACTCGTTGCGGCGGCAGCTGTCGAGCACTTCCTTGCAAATGCGATACTGCTCCAGCGGACGCTTGCCCGAATTGTCGTGGTTGCAGTCGATGATCGCTGCGGGATTGGCATAGCCGGCGTGCTCGGTGTAGCGTTCGGCCAGGCGCTCCAGGTGCTCGTAGTGGTAATTGGGGTAGGTGCGCCCATCGAGACCGATGTAGCCACGCATAACGGCGTGCGCGAGCGGATTG
Organism: uncultured Collinsella sp.; assembly: GCA_959596505.1. Lineage (GTDB taxonomy): Bacteria > Actinomycetota > Coriobacteriia > Coriobacteriales > Coriobacteriaceae > Collinsella. Next base: position 39,109 of record CAUFWM010000008.1, on the reverse strand, counting down.
CCGTCGCACTCGACCTCCCAGTTGCGGAAGATGAAGCTCTGGTGCGCCTGCGCGGCGTAAATGGAGTTGAGCATAACGGTGGTAGAGCCAGCAGTGGGATTCTTCATGCCGACGGGTACCGAAATGCCGCTCGACACCAGGCGATGCTCCTGGTTCTCGACCGAGCGTGCGCCCACGGCAACATAGCTCAGCAAGTCGACGAGGTACTGGTAGTTGGAGGGATAGAGCATCTCGTCGGCGGTGAAGAAGCCCGTTTCCTCAATAACGCGCAGGTGCATATGGCGGATTGCCTTGACGCCCTCGAGCAGGTCATCGGGAGCCTCGGGATTGGGGTTGTGCAGAAGACCCTTGTAACCGGTGCCCTTGGTGCGCGGCTTATTGGTGTAGACGCGCGGAATGATGATGAGCTTGTCCTTGACCTCCTCGGCGGTCTTGGCCAGTCGGTTCATGTATTCGAGGACCGAATCCTCGCGGTCGGCAGAGCACGGGCCGATGATGAGCACCTTGCGTGCGTCCTCGCCGGTAAAGACTTTGGCGACCTCGGCGTCAAATGCCTGCTTTTTGGCGGTAAGCTCGGCAGAAAGCGGCATTTCCTCGCGGATCTCCATGGGGATCGGCAACTTGCGTTTGAATTCCATGGCCATAGGGGCCTCCTCAATCTATAGAAAGAGCAATAAGCGTATTGTTGAGTGTTCGGCATTATCCGCTGTCGCACGCTAAAGTGCAAGCCCTTGTTACCCCGAAACCCGCAAAAGGGGACAGGTTTATTTTGGCAGGTTTTATCTGGGTAAACGTCGGAGGATGTCGGGAGGGAGTGGCGCCACGGGGCATCGTCTACGACATGCCGCGGCAGAAAGTATCAACGAATTCGTCGTAGGCGTCTGTCTGAAGGAGCCGCATGGTGTTCTCAACGTTACTAAAGACCTCGATGATAAGGTCGAGCACGTCTCGGAAAAGCCCCATATCGTCCTGTGTGATGCCGATCATGAGAGCAAAGCGAATGTCGTGCCGTCCCCAGGGGATGGGCGTGTCGCAATGCGCGACGGCGATAAACGAACGTTTCGGGTAGACCGAAATCGCGTGTGGCACGGCAAGGCAATCGGTGAATGCTGTGGAGGAAACTCCTTCGCGAAGATGGACGTCTGCAACATAGTCGGCATCGACATAGCCAGCGGCGATTGCGGCAGTACCGAGCTCGTCGATGCAGGCTGCGGCGTTCGTCGCGTTGACGTTGCGACAATAGAGCTCCGGCTTAATCAGATGACGCAGCAGCGTGCGCGCATAGTTGTGGCGATGCTTTTCTTGGATGCGGGCCAGCCGGTCGCGCACCTTGCGCAGGTTCTGCTTGGTGAGGATGGGTCCGATCAGAATCTTCTCACATCCGGCGGGGACGGTCACATCGATGGTGGTAATGACGGCGTCGCATTCGGGCGGCTCGGAGAGATAACGGTCGCAGCTCATGATCGAGATAATCTGCGCTTCGTCTTTGAGTGCGATCTCTAGGTCGTCGACGAGTTTATGCGCGAAGTCATGGTAGTCCTCGACGATTACCGTGCAGGTGAGAAGGTTGTTGGGTGCCGCGACACGCTCGAAATACGCGCCGATGTGAAACGCAACGAACGCGATTTCATTTTCGCCGATTTCGACATTCATGACGGTCGAGAACCGGTGCGTTAAGTAGACGGCCATGTCGTAGACGGGCGCGTATTCGCTCTTGATCTGTGAGGCGAGCGGGTTGGGATAGCTTACGTGGTAGACGGCGCGTTGGTAGGCGTTGAACATGTGAAGCACGAGTTGCAGTCGCATGGGTTCGTCGATGAAGTGTGGAATGTTGTAGCGGGCGCCCGTTTCGTCGAGGATCTCGAGCACGGTATCCACGAATGCTGGGTCGATGATGCTTGCCAGCTTTTCGAAATCGAGCTCGCGGTATTCGACGCGTTCGATCGAAAGCGCCAACAGCAAGAGGATTTGCTGGAAGTCAGCGCGGGGAATCTCGCAACCGAACTCCTGCTCGAAATAGGACGCAATATGCTCCGCACAGCGAACGATTTGGTCGCGTTGGGAGAGCTGCGCTACGAGGCCGTCACCGTCGATGGGGCCATCGACTTCGCTGAGCTCGTTGTTCGAGGTGAGGCGGATGATGATTACCATGAGATGGACGAGCAGGTTGGAGAGCGCGTAGTCGTTGATGAAGAGTTCGGATCGCTGGCAGATTTCGACGAGGCTCGCAAGGATCTGCTGGACGTCGAAATTGGGGAACATACTCTCGAGCGTGCGCGTCGATGAGAAATATCCGTAAGAGTTATGGGTGGCGATGTGCCCGAGTAGTTTGCGCTTGTTGCGCTCGAGGCCAGTGAGGCTTACCTTGAAATCATGCGTCTCGACGAATAGATTGAACCGGCCGGCGAGTTCGCGTACCTCGGGCATGACGGCGCTCGCAAGCGTGCTTTCGGATATGCAGAGCTCGGCGGCAAGATCGAAGACCGAGAGCGGTTCCCGAGCGTTGACCAGGTGCGATGCTACATAGTTGCAGCGGGCATCGATGCCGATGCCGCCCGTGGGTTCCCCGCCCCGCTCGGGTGCGGACTTAATGCTGGGGCACGCCGGTGAGGAAAGGGCCTCGTCAGCATGTGCTAGGCGGTAGCCTTCCTTAGACGATTCGATGATTGTGTCGCCCTGACCGTTGATCTCGGTCACATAGTTGCGGATGGAACGCTCACTTGCGCCCAGCATGGTGGCGAGCATGGAGGCGGAGACCCATGAAGTGGCATGCTCCAGAATATCGACCATGCGGTTGATTCGGTTTTGCTTTGCGCTTGCCACGGCCGACTCCCAACGAGATAGAAGCGTGCGCCCGCCGAGGGCGCATCCCACGGGGCATGAAGCGCCCCGATGTTGTCATCATGCGCCATGGTATCGCAGAGGGTCGTGGGCGAAAAAGTCTCAATTTGCCGCATGAACGGAAAGACTGCGGCATTGCCGCTATGGCGGAAAACCTGACACTTTGCCGCCATGCGGCAAAAAGAGGGTTCGCGGCAGGGTAGGGGCAGGCCGTATAGTGCAGTCACGGTCAAGGGAAGCCGGGTCGACACGGTCTCCCCAAACGTACGAGGACCGAGGCGGCAACCGAGCCGCTGCGGACTCGTTTATTGGGAAAGGAGTACCCCTCATGGCAGACGAGAACGGATGCGTCAGAATTCTCCTCGCTTGCGGTATCGGCGCTTCGACGGGTTTCATGGCCGCCGGCATGCGCAAGGTGGCAAAGTCCAAGGGACTCAACTGCACCATTAAGGCAGTCAGCAAGTCCGAGATTATGGATTACGCCGACAAGATTGATGTCCTTCTGCTTGGTCCGCACTTCGCCTCCGAGGTGCCCGAGATCCAGGCGCAGGTGGCGTCTCATGGCGTGAAGGTCATGGCCATCGACCCGGATTACTATGCGGCACTCGACGGCGAGAGCATCCTCGAGGATGCTTACGACCTGCTTGACGAAGACTAGGAGGGGACAACATGCTGCAAAAGTTCATGGAAGCGGTCCAGGCGTGGATCACCGAGCATGTCGTCCCCGTGATGAACAAGCTTACCTCAACTTATTGGTTCGGCGTCATCTCAGACGCGGTCCTCTACATCGTTCCCTTCTCTATGGTTTCGGCAATCCCGAGCCTTTGGAACATCATCCGTCGTTTTGTCCCGACGCTCCCCGATCTGTCGCCGCTCACGACGTTCAGCTTCGGTCTCGTTGGCCTGTTCATGGCGTTTATCATTCCGCACAACGTCGCGGTTAAGGAAGATCGCAAGGACCGTAGCATGATCGCCGGTTTCACCGGTATAGGCGCCTTCATGCTGTGTATGAACCCTACGATCACTGAAGACGGTTACGTTTTCCAGATGGCCAAGTTCGGCGCCGGCGGTATGTTCACCGCCATGGTTGTGGGCTTTGTCGTGGGCTTCATCTACAAGCGCATGGCTCGTATGACGTTCTTCTCGGAGGACAGCATGGTCCCCGACTTCGTCAAGAACTGGTTCGATAACATCATCGCCGTCTTGCTGTCGCTCTTCGTTGCGTGGCTTTTCACCAACATGCTTCAGGTTGACGTCTTTGGCGCCGTTGCGATCATTCTGTCGCCCGTCACCGGCTTTGCCCAGACGCTCCCCGGTACTATTGCGATTCCGCTCGTCATGGACACCTTCTATTTCTTCGGCATCTCCGGCTGGGTCTTCTCGCCCATCCAGCAGTCCATCCAAAAGTCCGCCCTTGCCGAGAATATGGCTGCATATGCCGCCGGCCTTACCCCGACGAACATCAACGCCTACGGCATTACTCGCTACATCATGATCGGCGGCGAGGGCGCCACGCTCCCGCTGGCTTTCTACATGCTTTTTGCCAAGTCTAAGAAGAACAAAACGCTCGGTCGCGCCACGATCGTCCCGTCTCTGTTCAACATCAACGAGCCGCTCGTGTTCTCTACGATCGTTGCCAACCCCTTCATGTTCATCCCTATGGTGCTTCAAGCCATCATTCTGCCGGCCAACGCCTATCTGTGGATGAGCATGGGCTGGGCGAGCCTTCACGTTGAGAATTTCGACATGAACTTCCTGCCCAATGCTGTCTCGGCGTTCTTTATGTCCGGTGGCGACATTCGCAACGTTGCCCTGGTTTGCGTGAACCTGCTGATCGCCGCGATTCTCTGGTTCCCGTTCTTCAAGGCGGCCGACAACTATCAATGCAAGGTCGAGGAAGAGAAAGCAGCTGAAAAGGCAGCCAAGAAGGCGGCGAAGAAGGCCGCCAAAGAGGCTGCTGCCGTAGCCGCCGTCGCCGAGTAGGCGAGACACCGGGGCCCATTGCCCTGGATTACGTAATCATTCGATGCCCCGGTTGTGGAAACGACCGGGGCCACAGGAAAGGAGACCGCGATGGCCGAGGAAGAGCCCATTAACATTCCCGCCGTTGCGATGAGCGTCATCATCAACGCCGGCGACGGCCGTGCCTGTATCGATAAGGCGATGGATGCCCTGGCAGAGTTCGATTTCGACGCGGCAGAGGCCCACCTGGCGGAGGCCGACGAGAAGATCCTCGAGGCCCATAAGTCCCAGACCGAGATGATCCAGCGTCAGGCCGGAGGCGAGGAGGTCGAGTACTCGTTGCTCTTTGTCCACGCCCAAGACACGCTCATGACCATCAGTGCCGAGCTGCACATGGCCAAGAAAATGATGCCCGTCGTGCGTGCACTCGCCGCGAAGTAGCGCCGTGAAAGCCGCGCGCGTTTCTAAATTCAAAACGACTCGTTACCTATTGATTCCGACCATTGAGAGATGAGGACATAGCATGATTGATCTTTCTACTTATGACTTTGGCGATGCCTTCCCGGAGGGCTTCCTCTGGGGCGGCGCCACGGCGGCCAACCAGGTCGAAGGCGCCTGGAACGAGGGCGGACGCGGACCGGCCGTCTCGGACTACGTCATCCTGCTCGACCGCGAGACGTGTGCCCGCGAAGGCATTGTCGAGGGCGGACCGCTCAACTCCGTGACGCGTCAGTCCCTTGCCGCTCGCAAGGCAAACGAGATGGCCTACGACTTTCCCAAGCGTCGCGGCATTGATTTCTACCACACCTACAAGGAGGACATTGCGCTCCTCGGCGAGATGGGCTTCGGCGTCTTCCGTATGAGCATCTCCTGGAGCCGTATTTTCCCAAACGGTGACGACGCGCTGCCTAACGAGGAGGGTCTGGCCTTCTACGATAAGGTGTTCGACGAGTGCCACAAGCACGGCATTGAGCCCATGGTTACCCTCAACCATTTCGATATGCCGCTCCACTTGGCAGAGGAGCATAACGGTTTCGCGAGCCGTCACGTTGTCGACGCTTTCGAGCATTACGCGGAGACGCTCTTCCGCCGCTACAAGGGTAAAGTCAAGTACTGGATGACCTTCAACGAGATTAACCACGTGTATGCCAACCCCTGCACCTGCTGCGGCGTGATCTGGGATGAGAAGGAAGACGGCTCCAACCCCTATGCTGGGCGCTGGCCCGAGAAGTTCCAGGTCGCGCACAACCAGCTTGTCGCGTCCGCCAAGGCTGTCATCAAGCTGCGTGAGATCGACCCCGAGGCACATATTGGCAACATGCTCTGCCGTCTTGAGAACTACGCCGAGACTTCCAAGCCCGAGGATCAGCTCCAGGTGCTGTTTGAGGACCACTTCAACTGGTTCTTCACCGATATCCAGGCCAAGGGCGAGTACCCCTACTACGTAAAGCGCTTCTTCCGCGACTACGGTGTCGACATCAAGATGGAGGACGGCGATCTCGAGACCCTCAAGGCCGGCGTGGTGGACTACATCTCCATCAGCTACTACATGACCTACATCATGCGCTATAAGGGCAAGATTTCCCCCGAGCCGAGCGGTAAGCTGCTTACCGAGATCAAGAACCAGTACCTCGAGATGACCGAGTGGGGCTGGCCGATCGACCCCGTGGGCTTCCGCATCACGCTCAACCACATCTACGATCGCTACCACTTGCCGATCTTTATTGCCGAGAACGGTAACGGCATGACCGAGAACCGCGACGAGAACGGTTATTGCGACGACGACGCGCATATCGAGTACATGAAAGAGCATGTCGAGCAAATGCACCAGGCGATTCTCGACGGTGTCGACGTCTTTGGTTATGCCTGGTGGGGCCCCATCGACCTGATCAGCTCCGGCACCTCCGAGATGACTAAACGCTATGGCCAGATTTCGGTCGATCAGGACGACCATGGCGACGGCACCGGCAAGCGTGGCAAGAAGAAGAGCTTCTTCTACTACAAGAAGCTCATCGCCAGTAACGGCGCCGACACCGCGAGTGACAACATCGTGGTCGAGTAGCTCGGCCCCTTCGCCGGGATGCCTGTAGGGCGGGTGTCCCGGCGGCTTTTGGAAACCTTGATCGAAAGAAGGACTCGGATGTATTCAAAGACCACGACCGTTGTAAACGCAAGCGGCATCCATGCCCGCCCTGCCTCATTGTTTGTTCAGAAGGCATCCGGGTTTGGAAGCAAGGTGACCGTGCGCAACGTTACCAAGGGCAGCGACCCCAAGGATGCTAAGTCGATTCTCATGGTTATGGGTTTGGGGATGGCGTGCGGATGCGATGTCGAGATTGCGGCCGATGGTGCCGACGAGCAGGCCGCCGTCGATGCGCTGGTTGAGCTGATCGAGAGCGGTTGCGGCGAGTAACCGCAAGGCTTTGATGAGAGGGGAGAGGGCGATGGCTCGAGGGTTTCGTGGGGTGACGACAATCGTTCGCCGGCAGGAGGCTCGCCGGTCCATGTTGGCGCTTGCAGGCGTGGCCTGCGCGTATGCGGGGATGCTTGTACTTATGGAGGCGACGACAGGTGCGGTCGCGCCGCCGCTCGTGCCCGTAGTGTCATCAATCTCGCTTTTCGTTTCAATCGCCGGTATCGCATTGGTGATTGCATTTGAGGTCCGCGCGTATCGTGCACTCACGGAAGCGTGTGACGCTGAGCCCCAAATGGGTGACAAGATGCTGCTCGGTGCCGCACTTTGGTTTTTGGGCGGTCTGCCCCAGGCATTCGTGACGCTACTGCGCACCGTAGCGATTACTGGCACGCTCGATATCAAACAGACGCTCATCCAGATCGGCGTGACGCTGACCCTGGCACTCCTTGCCTGGCCACGTTATCGCGATTGCTTCTAGGTTGTTTTAAAGCGCGCAATGGCAAAAGATGGCCCGCTGATTCTGCGTAATCAGCGGGCCATCTTTTTGTAGTTATGATATTGGGCTTACGCCGCTTCGTCGAACTGCGAATTGTACAGATCGGCGTAGAAGCCGCCCAGGGCGAGCAGCTCGTCGTGCGTGCCCTTCTCGACGATGTCACCGTCGCGGATCACCAGGATTACGTCGGCGTTGCGGATCGTGGACAGGCGATGCGCGATGACAAAGCTGGTACGGCCCTGCATCAGCGCATCCATGGCACGCTGAATGAGCTCCTCGGTGCGGGTATCCACGTTGGAGGTCGCCTCGTCCAGAATCAGCGCCGGACGGTCGGCCAAAATGGCGCGGGCGATGGTCACGAGCTGGCGCTGACCCTGCGACAGGTTAGTGCCCTCCTCGTTGATCATAAAGTCGTAGCCGCCGGCGAGCGTGTGGATAAAGTGGTCGCAGCGTGCAGCGCGTGCAGCGGCCTCGACTTCGGCATCGCTCGCATCGGGACGTCCGTAGCGGATGTTCTCGCGGATGGTGCCGTTAAACAGCCAGGTATCCTGCAGCACCATGGCAAACTCGCCGCGCAGCGCCGCGCGGTCCCAGTCGCGCACGTCGATGCCCTCGACGCGCAGCGAGCCGCCGTCCACATCGTAAAAGCGCTGCAGCAGCTTAATGAGCGTGGTCTTGCCGGCGCCGGTGGGGCCGACGATGGCCACGGTCTGGCCGGGCTGTGCCTCGCAGCTAAAGTCGTGGATGATGGTCTTGTCGGGCGTGTAGCCAAACTTGACATGGTCAAACTCCACGTGGCCGGGGCGCTTTTCGGGAATCTGCGCGTCGGCCTTCTGTTCCTCCTCGGGCGCGGCCAGGAACTCAAAGACGCGCTCGGTGGCAGCTGCCATCGACTGCATCGTGTTGCTTACGTTGCCCAGTTGCTGCACGGGTTGCGTAAAGTTGCGAACGTACTGGATAAAGCTCTGGATGTCGCCGGGCGTGGCATTGCCGGTCAGTGCGAGTTGTGCGCCCACCACGACGACGCCCACATAGCCCATGTTACCCACCAGGCTCATAAGCGGCATCATCAGGCCCGACAGGAACTGCGAACGCCAGCCGCTAATAAAGAGTCGGTCGTTTTGACGGTCGAACTCCTCGATTGAGGCCTCGGCGCGGTCGAACACCTGAATGACGTTCTGGCCGGCAAAGTCCTCTTCGATAATGCCGTTGACGGTGCCCAGAACCTGCTGCTGCTCTCGGAAGTACGGCTGCGAGAAGTGAATCATTACGGTCAGGATAATCGCGGCTGCCGGCAGCGTGAGCACGGTGACGCCGGTGAGCGGCAGGCTGATCGACAGCATCATGACGAGCACGCCGATAATCTGCGTCACCGACGTGATGAGCTGCGTCACGCTCTGGTTGAGCGACTGGCCCAGCGTATCGACGTCGTTGGTGATGCGGCTGAGTACGTCGCCCTTGCTGTGGCCGTTAAAGTAACTCATCGGAACAACGGCGATCTTGGCGGCGATCTCCTTGCGCATGCGGTAGCAAATCTTTTGCGTGACGCCGGTCATAAGCCAGCCTTGGATGAGGCTGCAGACAGAGCTTGCCAGATACAGGCAGAGCAAAAAGCCGAGCGTCTTGGCGATCCAGGCAAAGTCGACATCGCCGGTGCCGTTGACCTTGGCAACCAGACCCTCGAACAGTTTGGTGGTAACCTGGCCGAGCACCTTGGGCCCCACAATGTTAAAGATGACCGAGCATACGGCAAAGGCGACGGCGGTAAACACGGCAATCTTGTGCTGGCCGATATAGCCGAGCAGCTGCCTCATGGTGCCCTTAAAGTCCTTGGCCTTTTCGCCGCGACGCATGCCGCCCATGCGGCCCATGGGTCCACGCTGGCGGGTGGGCTTGGGAATCTGAGTCTTGGTCTCGTCTGCCATTAGCGCTTGCCTCCTTCCATAACGGCTGCAATTTCTTCTTGGGTAAGCCCCAGCTCCTCGGCGGAAAGCTGCGACTGTGCGATCTCCAGGTACGCCGGGCAGCTGTGCAGCAGCTCCTCGTGCGTACCGGTGCCCACCACGTGGCCGTCGTCGAGCACAATGATCTGGTCGGCGTGCATGATGGTCGCGATGCGCTGGGCCACGACCACGAGCGCGGCGTCGGTAACGTTTTTGGCCAGCTCCTCGCGCAGGCGCGCGTCGGTCTTGTAGTCGAGGGCACTAAACGAGTCATCGAACACCACGACCTCGGGCTTTTTGGCCAGGGCGCGGGCGATGGCCAGGCGCTGGCGCTGACCGCCCGAGACGTTGGAGCCGCCCTGGCTGATGGGGGAGTCGTAGCCGCCCTCGCGCTCGGCGATAAAGTCCTCGGCCTGGGCGATGCGTGCCGCCCGGTGCATGTCATCATCGCTCACCATGTCGCCGGCAAACTTGAGGTTGCTCTCGACGGTACCCGAGAATAGACGACCCTGCTGCGGAATATAACCGATGCGGCGGCGCAGCTCGGAAAGGGTCATGTCGCGCACGTCGATGCCGTCGAGTGAAATGCTGCCGCCCGTGACGTCGTACAGGCGCGGAATCAGCTGTACGAGCGTGGACTTGCCCGAGCCCGTGGAGCCAATGATGCCGAGCATCTGACCGGCGTGCGTGGTGAAGTTCACGCCGCTGATGACGTCGGCGCGGGCATCGGGATACTGGAAGCTCACGTCACGGAAGGTGAGCTCACCGCGCGGCGCGCTGGCAGCAGGCAGTTTGGGCGAGGCAGGGTCGTTGATGCTCGTGGGGCAGGTGATGACCTCTTCCACGCGCTCGGCTGCGACCTCGGCGCGGGGCAGGATGACCGAAACCATGGTGAGGATCATAAACGCCATGACGATCTGCATGGTGTAGGAGATAAACGCCATCATGTTGCCGACCTGCATCACGCCGTCGGACACGCCCTGCGCGCCAAACCAGACGATGAGCACGGTGATGCAGTTCATGACGAGCATCATGAGCGGCATCATAAAGCTCATAGCGCGGTTGGTGTAGAGCTGCGTGGTCATCAGGTCGAGCGAAGCCTTGTCAAAACGCTCGAGCTCATGCTCCTCGCGGTTGAACGAGCGGATGGGCATAAGGCCGTCGAGCAGCTCGCGGGCGGTAAGGTTCACGCGGTCCACAAAGCTTTGCATCTTTTTGAACTTGGGCATAGTGAGGCCCATGAGCACGCCGACGACGGCCGAGACCGCGATGATGGCAACGGCGATGGTCCACTCCAGGCCGGTGTGGTTGGCCAGGACGCGCATGACAGCGACGATGCCCATGACGGGGGCCATAAGACACATGCGGATAAACAGGGTTGCGGCCATCTGAATCTGCTGAATGTCGTTGGTGCAGCGGGTGATGAGCGAGGCCTGGCTAAACTTGCCCACCTCGGCCGGCGAGAAGTGCATAACCTTGTTGAAGGTCTCGCGGCGCAGGTCGCGGGCGATGGAGCAGGCGGTGCGCGACGCCACGGCACCGGTCAGAATGGTGGCGACGAGCGACACCAGGCACAGCCCAAACATCGTGGTCGCCATGTGGCTCAGGTAGGCGTTCTGCACGTCGGCGGGGTCGATGCCCTGTGCCTTGTACTCGTCCTGTACATAGCTCACGGCGCGCTGGGTGACGATGGAGCCCGACATGGAGCCCATTTTGTCCGCCATTTGGTTGGCGCCTTCGACGAGCTTGCTTTGGTCTACCAGACCGCCCTCGACACCCAGGCGCAGGCTCTTCATGGTGATCTTACCGCCGTCGGCATCAATCTGCTTTTGCATGTTCTGCGCCGCTGCGGCCTTCTGCTGCATCTCGGCGAGCTGCTCGGGCGTCATCGCTGCCATTTGCTCGGGGGTGGGCATGGCCTGGGCAGCGTTGTTGTCTTTCTCGCTGGACGAGCCCATCATGTCGCCCATGGAGTCGGCGTCGATGCCCTGGTCGAGCGAAAGAACGACAGTCTCGGGCAGGCTCATAATGTCGGCAATCTTGCCTCCATCGGCACGCTCTTCCTCGGTGCCCTTGTACGTGCGAATCCCGTTTTTGTCTGCCTTGCCAAACGCAGCCTCTACCGTCTTGGCGTCTTTGGCGCTCATAAAGAGCTCAAGGTCATCGAGCGATTCGGCGCGAATGGTGTCGGGCACGGGCGAGGCGATGCCGCCTTGCTGCACGCCCACGTCGACGATGTCGCTCATATAGGTAGGCAGTGCCAGATCGGCGTTGCAGCTGATTACGATAAGTACGATAGCTGCAAACAGTGCCAGGACATGTTTTTTAAAGAGCTTGAGAATCCTCACTCGGCATCTCTCCTTTCTTGATTGCGGTCGATAATTTCGTTGGCGCGTCTAAGAAGGCGCACCATCTCCTGGGTATCTGTTTCGCCGAGCTGCTCGAGGAAAGCCGCAGTGCGGTTCTCGAATTCCCGACGTTTGATTTCGAGATCCTGGAATCCTTTGTCGGTCACCGTGACGTGTACGCGACGACGGTCGGTCTTTGAGTGCTCGCGCTCGACCCAGCCCTTGGCCTCGAGGGCGCGTAAGATATTGGCGATGCGGGCACTCGAGACCCAGGCGCGATCAGCGAGTTCGCTCGGCGTGAGCGAGCCGCCGGCGCGCATGAGGGCGCGCATGACGGCCATCTCGCCACCCAGAGCCTGGTCGGCAAAGCGCGAAACGCGCTGGTGCATGCTGCCAAACTCGGTAAAGAGCTGACGCCCAAGCTCATGGAAATCGGTATCTTCCACCGAAAACCCCTAACACTAGAAACTATTTTCGGTGGAAGATGATACCCCCATACGCGGGCCTCATACAGTAGGCAATATTAAGAGCTCATTAAGACTTAAAATCATTCAATTGCTAAAGCGTTTCAAAGAACTATCATGCCCGCGGTTAGGCGAGGGGTTGTCACCACCATGACGACTGGGACTCATATTAGCGCCACGTGCGATGCTCCAACTTCCCGCAAGGAGACACCTTACATAAAGGGGGATGGAGTCATGGCATTTGACTTCACGGGCAAGACCGCGATTGTCACGGGCGGCACTCAGGGCATTGGCCTCGAGATCGCCAAGGGCATCGTCGCGGGCGGCGGACATGTCGCGCTCATCGCAAGGAACGCTGCTAAGGGCGAGGCCGCAGTGACCGAGCTTGGCGAGGGCAACAAGTTCTATCAGCTCGATGTCGCCGATGCGCCCAAGGCGCGCGAGACCGTCGAGCAGATTTTTACGGACCTGCCGCAAACCAATATCTTGATTAACTGCGCTGGCGTCATCAGCACCAAGAAGTTCGACGAGATCGATGACACCGAGTGGCGTCGCACCATCGACATCAACCTCAACGGTACCTTCACTATGATGAACGCCGTGTACCCGCACTTTAAGGCGGCCCATGCCGGCACTATCGTCAACGTGAGTTCCGTTGCGGGCAAAATCGGTGGCGGCCTGCTCGGCACAGCCGCCTACGCCAGCTCCAAGGCCGGTGTTAACGGTCTGACCAAGGCAGTCGCCAAGGAAGGCGGCAAGTTCGGCGTCCGCTGCAACGCCGTGTGCCCGTCGCTCACGTTGACCGATATGACCTCGATTCTCTCTGACGAGAACTCTCAGCGCATCATCAACGGTATCCCTCTGGGCCGCGCCGCCCAGGCCAGCGAGCCTGCGCAGATGGTGCTGTTCTTCGCTTCCGACCTCGCCAGCTTCGTGAACGGCGAGATCGGTGACTGCGACGGCGGCATCGTCCTGGACGGGTAATACCCCACGACGATTATTTGGCGACGGCCCCTGCGACTCGGGACCGTCGCCTTCTTTCTGACATAGGCGCGTGCGGCTACGATTCGCATGCATCCAAAGGAGATATATATGAGTGAATCGACTGCGGTGGAGGCGCCGGCGGCAAAGGAGCCGTTCTTTAAGATGTCCTCCATCCCGGGTGCCAATATTTTGGTGCCGCTTTTGCTGGGCTGCCTGCTCAACACGCTATTCCCCGACCTGTTCAAAACGCTCGGCAGCTTTACGCTTGGCATGACCCAGCAGGGCGCAGGCCCGCTCGTGGGCGCTTTTTTGCTCATCGTCGGTACGACGATTTCGTTTAAGAGTGCTCCTGCCGCCGCTGCACGCGGCGCCATCATCATCGCCGTCAAGCAGATCGTGGTCGTTGCCGTGTCGCTGCTCATCCTTTATGTGTTCAACGACAACCTGTTTGGCATCTCTGCCATGGTGATGCTGGCGGCTTGCACCGGCGCCAACAACGCTATGTACGCTGGTCTGATGGGCACCATGGGCAATGAGGCCGAGCGTGGCGCCGTCGCCATCACCACGCTGGTTGTCGGCCCTCCGGTCACGATGATCGTGCTCGGCGCTGCCGGTCAGGCTCCGATCGGCTGGTCGCTCGTGGGCGCCATCTTGCCGATCGTCGTCGGCATTATTCTGGGCAACCTCTTCCCGAGCTTTAAGAAGATGATGGCACCGGCACTTTCCGCCATCATCGTGCTCGTCTTCTTTGCCATGGGCTCGACCATGACCTTCGGCCAGCTTATCAATGGCGGTCTTCCCGGCATCGTGCTTGGCGTGATTTGCTCGGTAGTCTTTGCAATTCCCGTTATCGCGGTCGATAAGCTCACGGGCGGTACGGGTGTCGCAGGTGCGGCCATTTCGAGCTGCGCCGGAGCCAATGTGGCCACGCCTGCTGCCATGGCAAGCGTCAACGAGGCCATGTACGGCGGCGCGGTGCTCGCGACGGCCACGGCACAGGTTGCTGCCTGCGCAATCGTTACGGCTATTTTGACCCCGCTGGTCACCAGCTGGTGCTACAAGCATTTTGAGGGCCAGCAGAGCAACGGCAAGGCAACGACCGACAAGGCCTCCGCAGCCGCCTAATGCCAAACGGTAATCAAAGCTAAAAACTAGCTACGCCACAGGGCGGCCACGGGGGATCCCGTGGCCGCCCTGCAGTTTCTGTAGGGTCTTTGGGACACTTTACCCTGCTAAAGCTGGCATAACAGCTAGAGCGAACGTCGTACAAAGGCAAGGAAAAATAACATACAAATCGGTGAACGGTAGTTGTTCGCGCTCGCGTTTCCTGCGGATTTGTAAAAAACGCCCTTATGATATAAAAAAAGAAACATATAACAGCCCAGATGGAGAGGGTCGCTATGTTATCCTTCTCAGACGGGTGAAATCTTGGGTTTTGGGTTGTAGTTCCAAGGTGGACAAACGTTTTCCCTGCACCAACGTGTGGTGAAGAACGGAAGAAGCCGGTAGTGCAAGCCGAAAATTCAAGAATTCAATAAGCAGCGGTGTGAGAGAGCGCCGCATTACACGTAACTAGGAGCGTGGTTACACAATGCAGGAGGCATGGGAAGGCTTCAAGGAAGGCATTTGGACGGGAGAGGTTGACGTCCGAGACTTCATCCAGAAGAACTACACCCCCTACGAGGGCGACGAGTCGTTCCTCGTCGGTCCGACCGAGCGTACCAAGGAGCTGTGGGGCGAGGTTCTCGACCTGCTGCTTAAGGAGCGCGAACAGGGCGGTGTCCTCGATATGGACACCAAGATCGTCACGGGTATCGTGAGCCACCCCGCTGGCTACATCGATAACGCCCACCGCGAGAAGGAGACTATCGTCGGCCTCCAGACCGACAAGCCGCTCAAGCGCGCGCTGCACGTCAACGGTGGTATCCGCATCGCTTGCCAGGCTGCTAGCCAGCACGGCTACAAGGTCGACGAGAACGTTGTCGAGCGCTACACCTTCGAGCGCAAGACCCACAACGCCGGCGTCTTCGATGTTTACACCCCCGAGATGCGTGCTTGCCGCTCGGCCCACATCATCACCGGTCTGCCCGATGGCTATGGCCGCGGCCGCATCATCGGCGACTACCGTCGTGTCGCCCTGTACGGTGTCGACTACCTGATCAAGGACAAGGAGGCCCAGAAGGCTTCCACCCCGACGGTCATGACCGCCGACAACATCCGCGATCGTGAGGAGCTGCAGGAGCAGATCCGCGCCCTCGGCGAGCTTAAGATGATGGCCGAGACCTATGGTTTCGATATTTCCAACCCTGCTACCAACACGCAGGAGGCCATCCAGTGGATGTACTTCGCCTACCTCGCTGCCGTCAAGGAGCAGAACGGCGCCGCTATGTCCATCGGCCGTACCTCCACGTTCATCGACATCTACGCTGAGCGCGACCTTGCCAACGGTACCTTCACCGAGGAACAGATTCAGGAGTTCGTGGATCACTTCATCATGAAGCTCCGCATGGTCAAGTTTGCCCGTACCCCCGAGTACCAGGCCCTGTTCACCGGCGATCCGCAGTGGGTCACCGAGTCCATCGGCGGCATGGGTGTTGACGGCCGTACGCTCGTTACCAAGATGAGCTACCGCTACCTGCACACGCTCGAGAACATGGGCACCAGCCCCGAGCCCAACATGACCGTTCTGTGGTCGACCCGTCTGCCCGAGAACTTCAAGAAGTTCTGCGCCAAGACTTCTGTCGCCAGCTCCTCGATCCAGTACGAGAACGACGACCTCATGCGCGTCTATCACGGCGACGACTACGGCATCGCCTGCTGCGTGTCCTCCATGCGCATCGGCAAGGAGATGCAGTTCTTCGGCGCCCGCGCCAACCTGGCCAAGTGCCTGCTGTACGCACTCAACGGCGGTGTTGACGAGGTCTCCAAGAAGCAGGTCGGCCCCAAGTATCGCGCCGTCGAGGGCGATACGCTCGATTACGACGACGTTGTGGCCAAGTACAACGACATGATGAAGTGGCTCGCTGGCGTGTACGTCAACTCGCTGAACATCATTCACTACATGCACGACAAGTATTGCTACGAGCGCATCCAGATGGCCCTGCACGACAAGCACGTGCACCGCTGGTTCGCTACGGGCATCGCTGGCCTTTCCGTCGTGGCTGACTCCCTGTCCGCCATCAAGTACGCCAAGGTCCACCCCGTCCGTGATGAGAACGGCATCATCGTCGACTTCGAGACCGAGGGCGAGTTCCCCAAGTACGGTAACGACGATGACCGCGTCGACCAGATCGCTCACGACGTTGTGCACCAGTTCATGGAGTACATCCGCATGAACGACACCTATCGCAACTCCGTGCCCACGACCTCGGTTCTGACCATTACCTCCAACGTCGTATACGGTAAGAAGACCGGCTCCACGCCCGACGGCCGCAAGGCTGGCCAGCCGTTCGCCCCGGGTGCTAACCCCATGCACAAGCGCGATAGCCACGGCGCCATCGCTTCGCTGTCTTCGGTTTCCAAGCTCCCGTTCCGCGATGCTCAGGACGGCATCTCCAACACCTTCTCCATCATCCCGAGTGCGCTCGGCAAGGAGGATCAGGTGTTCTTTGGCGATATCGACCTTGATCAGCTGGGCGAGTAACTATTGTTAGTGCTATACTAACAATAACGATTACTGATTAGTGCGCCGGTTTCGGCCGGCGCCTATTAATCGAAGGAGACACATTATGAAGGTTTCTGAAGTTTCCGAGACCCAGGCCGATAACCTGGTCCACATGCTCGACGCTTACGCCGAGAAGGGTGGCCACCACCTGAACATCAACGTCTTCAACCGTGAGACGCTGCTCGACGCTCAGGCCCACCCCGAGAAGTACCCGCAGCTGACCATCCGCGTTTCCGGCTATGCCGTGAACTTCCACACGCTCACCAAGGAGCAGCAGGACGAGGTCATTTCGCGTACCTTCCACGACAAGTTCTAAAGGGATTTAACTCCCGCAGGATCGCCGGGGCTGTTTGGGCTACCTCCCAAAACGTCCTCGGACATGCAAGAAACCCTCGCTGCGCACTTCGTGCGGCGAGGGCTTCTTGCGTCCTGCGGAATATTTTGGGAGGTAGCCCAAGCAGCCCCGGCGGGGTCCTGTGTAGTCACCCTTTAGGCGAAACTCTCCTAATTATTTGGATGAGTCGTTTACTTACTTGTGCTGTTACCGTCTTCCCGCTGTTGTTGGGGTATGCTTTGTTCGTATGTAAACGTATGACATGTTGATGGGGGAGGTTGCTATGGCTCGCGAGGGCGCTCGTTCTAAGGATTCAGCTAAGCCTGGCATCAAGGAAGTTGCAGCGGTGGCGGGGGTTTCGCCTACTACGGTATCTCGCGTGCTTAATAATCGCGGCTATATTAGCCAAGAGACCCGCGATAAGGTCCATGCCGCGATGAAGCGCATCAACTATACGCCCAACGATATCGCCCGTGCCATGCTCAACGGTCGCCTGAATCTTATCGGTATGATCGTCCCCTATGTCAGCAGTCCGTTTCATGCCCAAGTGGTTCAAGTCATTGAGCATACCCTGGCCGAAAACGGTTTTAAGATGCTGCTGTGCAATAGCGCCAATCGACCCGAGCTTGAGCGCTCTTATATCGACATGCTTCGACGCAATATGGTTGATGGCGTCATCGTCAACTCGCTTAATATCGGTGCCGAGGCGTATGCCGAGATGGGCTTGAGTCTGGTTGGTATCGACTGCGACCTTGGCGAAGCCTCTGTTCAGATTGCGAGCGACAGCTATAGCATCGGCGAACTTGCCACGCGTCGCCTGATCGATGACGGATGTTCACGCATCCTGTGCCTGCGCAGCAATAGCCGCATGCGCATGCCTGCCAATAAGCGTACCGATGCCTACCTCGATGTTGTTGAGCAGGCCGGTTTGCCCGCGCTTGTCCGTGAGGTTGAGTTCGTTAAGCCCGACGACGAAAAGAGCGCGGTCGTTGCGAAGATCCTCGATGAGAACCCCGATATTGACGGCATCTTTGCGGGAGACGACACGATGGCGGCTATCTGTCTTAACGTGATGAAGCGGCGCGGCTTGAGCGCTCCGGGCGATATTAAGGTCGTGGGCGCGGATGGTGCCCGCCGCACTATGACGTTTATGCCTGACTTAACAACCGTACGCCAAGATATCGATCGCATCGGAGAGCTCGCGGCGCAATCCATCATTGCTCTTATTAACGGCGAAAAGCCCGAATCGAATATCAAGCTCCCCGTTGAACTCATTGAGGGTAAAACCGCGTAGTTCATCCCGTGCCAAAAGAATTCCTCAAACACCTCTGATGACCGTTCGCCGGCATATGTCAACCGTTTGCCGACGACTGGAACTGCGAAAAGACGTATTGGTGTGAAAACGTTTGACATATGAAAACGATTGACATATCTTGCCATTGTACCGAGTTAGTATGTCGTGGAAAGGAAGTCTCGGATGCACAAGGTGTATTACCAGCCTGAGGGAATTTGGGTAGGCGACATCATGCCGTACGGCGAGGACGGCACGTTCTATCTCTACCATCAGCGTGACACGCGAAACCCCGGACCTTTCGGAGAGCCGTTTGGCTGGGCACTCGCGACAACCAAGGACTTCGTCAATTACAAAGACTTTGGCGAGAGCCTTGAGCGTGGCGGCGACGAGGAAGTCGACCAGTATGTTTATGCCGGCACGGTGTTTAAGGTGGGCGACAAGTACCATGCGCTCTACACTGGTTGCAATCGCGATAAGGTCAAGGCACGCTTGATGAAGCAGGTTCTTCTTCACGCAACGAGTGACGACGCCGTCAAGTGGGAGAAGAACATCGCCGAGACGCTGCTTCCGCCCCAGGAGGGTTACGATGACCGCAACTGGCGCGATCCCTTTGTGCTTTGGGATGAGGAGAACGAAGAGTACATGCTCATCCTCGGCACGCGTGTGGGCGAGGACAAGCGTCTGATGACCGGTCGTCTGGTCAAGTTCACCTCCAAGGACCTGGATACCTGGGAGTTCCAGGGCGACTGGTGGAATCCGGGCCTGTACACCATGTTCGAGATGCCTGATCTCTTTAAGATGGGCGACTGGTGGTATCTGGTGTTCTCCGAGTACAGTGATGGCAACAAGACCCGTTACCGCATGTCTCGCTCTATCAACGGTCCTTGGATCACTCCTGCGGACGATTCCTTCGATGGCCGCGCGTACTATGCCGCGCGTACCGCATTTGATGGCGAGCGCCGCGTTCTCTTTGGTTGGGTTCCTACGCGTGACGAGGGCGGTGACCCCAGCTCTTACCTGTGGGGTGGCACCTTTATGCCTCTCGAGATCGTTCAGCGTGCTGACGGAACGCTCGGCACCAAGCTCCCCGACAGCATGCTTGGCGCCTTTGGCGAGGCTAAGGCAGTCGAGGCCTTTGAGCTTTCCTGCGAGTCGGGCAAGGTCGAGCAGGTGCTCGCCGCGGATGCCGGTTCCACCTATATGCTCGATGCCGACATCGAGCTCGCCGGTGACGCTGCCGGCTTCTCGGTGAAGCTTGCCGAGGACGCCGAGTCCGGTCTTGCCTATGAGTTCCGCGCCAACCTGCGTGAGGGCAAGCTCGAGTTTACGGCGGCCCCCCAGTATCCGTGGTTCCAGGTCAACAACATGGGCCTCGAGCGTCCGTTGTTCTTTAAGGGCGAGGGCACTCATCATGTGCGCCTGGTCGTTGACGACGATATCGCGACCATCTTTGTCGATGATGTTGCGCTTAACGCGCGCTTCTGCAATAAGCAGGGCCAGGGTGTGGCGCTGACGGTCACCGACGGTACGCTCAAGTGCGCAAATGCAACGATCGCGTCTCTGTAATGGCATCAAAACGTCTTATGATTTCGTAAAGGAATGGAGAGGAACATGGACTACAAAGTAGTGTCTCAGCAAGTCGTCGATAACGTCGGCGGTTTGGAGAACATCGAGGGCGCCACGCATTGCGTTACGCGTCTGCGTCTGGTGCTCAAGGATACGAGCAAGTACAACAAGGCCGAGCTCGAGAACATCGATGGCGTCAAGGGCGTGCTGTACAACAGCGGCCAGCTCATGATCATCTTCGGTACCGGTACCGTCAACAAGGTCTACGATGAGTTTATGGCTCTGACGGGCGTTAAGGAGATCAGCGCTTCCGAGGTCAAGGGCGCCGAGGCGGACAAGAAGGGCAAGTTCTTCTCGGTCCTCAAGGTATTCTCGGACATCTTTATCCCCATCATTCCCGCCTTCGTCGGCGCCGCTATCATCATCGGCCTTAAGTCGCTGATCGTTGCCAACGGCCTCTTTGGCATGGAGGGCAGCCTTGCCGATCACAGCGAGTTCCTCAAGAACCTCGCAAGCTTCTTTGCCATTATCGCCACCACCTTCGACTACCTACCTGTCCTGGTTATGTACAGCGCGGTCAAGCGTTTTGGCGGTAACCCGATCCTGGGCATCCTCGTCGGTATCGTCATGGTTCACCCGAGCCTTATGAACCGTAACACGTTCGTTATGGACCCGACGGGTGCTGAGTACTGGAACTTTGGTCCGCTCTCCATTCCCATGGTTGCTTTCCAGGGCGGCGTGTTCCCTGCAATCCTGACTGCCTGGTTTATGGCCAAGGTCGAAAAGATTGCCCAGAAGTACATCCCCGAGGTCGTTTCGTTCGTCTTTGTCCCGACCGTTACCCTGATTCTTGCTAACGTCGCCCTGTTCACCGTGTTCGGCCCGCTCGGCAACCTGATCGGCGACGTCCTCGCCGGCGTAATCGATATCCTGTACAACAGGATGGGCGTCTTCGGTGCCTTTGTCTTTGCCGCATTCCTGCAGCCGCTCGTCGTTACCGGTACGCATCAGTTCATCCAGGGTATCGAGGCAAACCTCGTTGCCACGACTGGCTTCAACTACATCCAGGCAATCTGGTCGGTTTCCATCATCGCCCAGGGCGGCGGCGCCATCGGCATGTACCTCATTCATAAGAAGCATTCCAAAGAGCGCAACATCTGCATGTCGTCCTTTATCCCGACGCTGGTCGGTATCTCCGAGCCCGCAATCTTTGCTGCAAACATGCGCTACTCGATCATCCCGTTCATCTGCGCTTGCATCGGTGCAGGCTGCGGCGGTGCCTTCGTGAAGCTCTTTGAGGTGCGCGCCATCGGTCAGGGTCTGACCGGCGTGCTTGGCCTGCTCATCGTCACGCCCGAGACGCTCGTGTGGTATGTGGCTGGCAATCTCATCGCCTTTATCGTGCCGATCGTCTTGATCTTTGCCTACAACAAGGCAAAGGGCGTGCCGACCACTGATGAAGAGGGCGCTGGCGCTGGCTTCGATGTCAGCTTCTAGTTGAGCCGTTCAGCGTAATCTGAGGATAAGTCCATTTGGGGAAGGGCGTTCGACTCGTGTGAGTCGAGCGTCCTTTCCCATAGACGAGAAAGTCAACGGCGATGTTTAATCAAAAAAATAAGGTGACACGCGCGGACTATGAGCAGTGGCGTGCCGGACAGGATGAGACGGCGGGTCGCATCGCGTCCGACCCCGATAGGCTCCTGTTCCATGTGGAGCCTGAGCTTGGCTGGCTCAACGACCCCAACGGTTTGGTGCAGATCGGTGATACGTATCATATCTATCACCAATACGATCCATTCGATGCTGCGCATGGCGGTCCAGTGCTTTGGAACCATCTGACAACAAAGGATTTTGTGACGTACGAGAATCACGGCCCTGTGCTGTTCCCCGATTCCGATTTGGATTCGAGCGGAGCGTATTCTGGTTCTGCCTTTGTACACGACGGCAAGATTCACTACTTCTATACCGGCAACGTTAAGCATTTTGACCGCGATGATTACGACTACGTGTTGACGGGCCGTGAGCAAAACCAAATTCATATGGTTGCCGAGAATCCCGACGAATTGGGCGAGAAGCGCATAGCTGTTGGGCCGGTCGATTACCCCGACGATATCGGTACGCACGTGCGCGACCCTAAGATCCTTGAGCACGATGGTATCTACTACATGGTTCTGGGCGCTCGTACGAAAGACGATCGTGGCTGTGTGCTTGTCTATACTTCGCGCGATCTAGAGGGCTGGAGCTATGCGATGCGCATTGAGCTGGGCGAGAAGTTTGGCTTTATGTGGGAGTGCCCTGATCTGTTTGAGCTTGATGGCGAGCTTATTCTCGTTTGCTGCCCGCAGGGCGTGCCCGCCGATGGCTGGCGTTACCGCAATCCGCATCAGTGCGTGTGGTTCTCCATCGAGGCCGATTGGGGGGCGCCGAGCTTTAAGATCGTCGGCCAGGGCATGCCTCCGATGGTTGATGCCGGTTTTGATTTCTATGCCCCGCAGTCCTTTGAGGACGCTGTGGGTCGGCGTTTGATGATCGGATGGTCGGGTTGCCCCGATGCGAAGGCGGAAAGCCCGACGGTGGCGCGCGGGTGGCAGTGCGCGTTGACGGTGCCGCGAGAGCTGAGCATACGCGATGGCAAGCTCTGCCAGCAGCCGGCGCACGAGATTGAGAGAATGCGCGGCGACTGCGTTCGCGCGACAGGCGATGAGACCGTTGAGGAGCCGGGACGCCTGTTTGATGTCGTGGTTTCCTGCGAGGGAGCCAAGATGATCGAGCTCGAAATCCGCAAGGGTGTCTTTGTGCGTTATACGGACGGGATGCTTACCCTCGATATGGGCGACGAAGGCTATGGACGCGACCAGAGGTCGATCGAGCTCGGCGAACTTCGCGACCTGCGCGTGCTTTCGGACACTACGATGGTCGAGATTTTTGCCAACGGTGGAGAGGCAGCACTTACGAGCCGTACCTATTCGCCGGCGGTTCCGGCGATGGAGCTGCACGCCGAGGGTGCGGCGTCGATGGATTTCTACCGCCTCGCGCATTAACCGTGTGTGGAGCGCGATTGGACTTGCTGGGCGGAATGTGTCGCAGTTGCTGCAGCGAACTACCGTTTATCGCGTATAGCGACCGTTTGCGGAATAAGTAACACTCCTTAATAAACCGTGTAGAATCTCAGATAAGCACGGAGTTTTCCAGGGAGACGCTGTCCTTTGTTGTGCGCAAGGGGCGGCGTCTCTTTGGCGCTTGGACGCCGTTGTGCAACAGTGCGGCGGCGCGTGTCATGTATTGAAAAGCCAACGTCGAGATGGGTCGTGATAAGAATGGGCAAGTATGTAATCGTGGTTGAGTCTGGGTCGGATGTGACGCCGGAGCTCTGCGAGCGCTACGGCATCGTGCGCGTACCTATGCATGTCACGATTGGTGACGAGACCGTCGAGGACGGCTCGATCGATCCGCTCGAGATTTATTCGCGCTGCAACGAGTTTGGTGTGATGCCCAAGACCAGTGGCTGTTCGCCAGCGGATTTTGCGCATGTGTACGACCGCATCCATGCCGAGCAACCCGACGCGACTATTTTGCATCTTGCATATTCCGAGGCCACGACCTGTTCGCATCAGTCCTCTAAGATTGCGGCCCAGGGGCGCGACTACGTGTTCTCCATGGACACACGCTTTGTCTCGGTGGGCCAGTCGCTCGTTGTCGTCGAGACCGCCAAATACATCGAGGCTCACCCCGATGTCACCGTCGACGAGATCTTTGCATTTACGAACTCCGTCATGGACCGCGTACTGTTGGGCTTTGTTCCTACCGACCTTGCCTTCCTTAAGGCAGGTGGCCGCTTGTCCAACGTCGCGTTCCTAGGCGCCCATCTGCTCAAGATTAAGCCCTGCATTGAGGTGACGGGCGGCAAGTTCGTGGCAACCAAGAAGTTCCGCGGCTCTATGCTCAAGTGCGCCCGCGCCTTTATTGATCACATGGTTGCCAAGGGCGAGATTGACTACTCGCACATTGGCCTGGCGTATTCGGTAGGTCTTTCCGAGGAGCTGCGCGACGACATGGAAGTCTATGCACACGATCTTGGCTTTAAGGACATTACCTGGACTCAGGTCGGCGGCGTCATCTCGAGCCATTGCGGCCCGACCGCCTTCGGCGCGGTGCTCACGCTTAAGGCGTAAGGCCTGGAGTCTATCGATTTCTATTGCCTCGGCGGTGGGCGGGTTGTGACAACCTTCCCGCCGCTTTTGTGTGGGGCCAAATAGAACAACCCAATTGACCACTAAACCGTTTCACCATCATGCGTATGGGCTAGAATGGCTCTGGCATTTATGTAACTAAAACCAATGAGAGGCAAGGTAGCGGGAATGGCTGAGATGACGCTCGAGGGTGTGGACGCTCGTCCCGAGGACTCTGCGTTTGCCCTGGGCCGCGTGCATTCGATTGAGACGATGGGAACGGTCGATGGACCCGGCATCCGCTTTGTGGTGTTTGTTCAGGGCTGCCCCATGCGCTGTGCGTATTGCCACAACCCCGATACCTGGTCGGTTAACGGCGGCACCATGGTGACCGTCGAGCACCTGATGGACGAGTTCCAGAGCAACCACGAGTTCTATCGCAGCGGCGGAATTACGGTGTCCGGCGGCGAGCCGCTCCTACAGCCTGAGTTTTTGGCCGATCTGTTCCGTGCAATGCACAACAACCCCGATGGCCGCGTGCATACCTGCTTGGATAGCTGCGGCTATGTGTTCGATCCCGCGCATCCCGAGAAGTTCGATGCCGTACTCAACGAGACCGACATGGTACTGCTCGATATTAAGCATGCTGACCCGGTCGAGCATAAAAAGCTGACCGGTTGTGATCCCGCACGCATCCTAGCGTTTGGCGATGAGCTTGCACGTCGCAAGATTAAGGTCGTTATCCGCCACGTGGTGGTGCCGGGCATTACCGACACGGTGGAGGAGTGCGAGGCACTCGGTCGTCTGATCGCTCCATGGCACAACGTGGTCGGTCTGGAGATGCTGCCGTATCACACCATGGGTGTCGTCAAATATGAGCAGTTGGGGATTCCCTATAAGCTTGAGGGCGTGCCCCAGATGGATACCGCGCGCATGCCCGAGCTGCGCAACGCCGTCATGACGGGCATGAAAAAGCGCCGCGCCGAACTCAAAAACGCCATCGGCTAGCGAGCCATTTTCGCTCCCCAAAGGCACTCATTGGGGACAGACTTAAATGAGCGCCCCTGGGCACCAAGTTGATTGCCAAAGAGCCCCGTCCCAAAAAGACTGGTCAAGGTTGCGGTGAGATGCGCAACAGAATCGTGCCATTTGGATAAATACGCTTGTGGTTTCTTTAAAGACACCTTAAACGCCGCTGAATATCTTTGGAAAGAAATGCCTGCTCGGTATCATGCTGCTCGTATATAAACGGTAGCAGTCAGGAGACCACGTGCGAAACATCGCATCGCGGGACGAGTATGTGCCGCAGCATGGCAGCAGATATGAGACGAAGGACACGTCTTCGCGTGGCCTTGCCGACACTCGCATCCGCGTGAGGAAGATTGCCGCCATTGGGATGCTAACGTCGGCGGTTATTATCCTCGGAATTACCGCCAAAACCTACGCGTCGGAGCGAATGGCACACTCAGATGCGTTAACGGTACAGACGCAAAACAAAAAGGTCTCTGAATCTAAAGTCACCGCAAGTCAAACCCTGTCGACAGCGAACCTCAAGACGGGGCTTTCGAAGGCGGACTTTAACGATATCCCTTCGAGTGATACCGTTCAGACCTTCTCGTTGGTGGATAACAAGATTCCTACCTTGGAGGATAAGAGCCTTGCTTCGCTCCAGGATGCCCTGAGCCGGGCGCAGGAGCTGGGTGAAGTGGGCGTAGTGTTCTACGACCTATCGAGCGGTAGAGGCGTGACGTATAGCGCCGATGTCGAGGTGTATGGAGCGAGCAGTTACATGCGCTCTATATTTGCGAGACGTTGGTCGAATCGGGTCAGGTGTCGCTCGATTGGCCTTTAGCCACGTATGGTGGTTACAGTATGGGCTGGCAGGCGGTGCGCGACTTGATCGAGGCTGCGGTCGTTTATTCAGACAACGATTCGTTTATTGCGTTACGTGCGGCGTTTGACCGTGTCGGTTACGAGGATTGGATTGTCGGTCTTGGCATCGATTACGATACGGCACTGGATCCGATGAGTGATTTTCCGACCTACTGCCCGCGCACTTCTGCGAGGTTATGGCGCGAGATGAGCGAGTATCTGAGCATGGATACCGAGACTTCACAGTGGTTGTCGGGCCTTCTGGCATCAACATCGCGCTCGTTTATTCGCGATGGCATTGCGGATGAGCAGGTTTTGGTGCGCAACAAGGCAGGCTGGATTAGCGAGGGTGGTTACTATTCGACATGCGATGCAGGCCTCATCGACATCGATGGCCGTACCTATGTCATGAGCGTCATGACATCGATGCCATGGAGTGACCGTTCGAGCGAGGTTACGGCTGCGATTGCAAAGGCTCTGTTTGATACGCGAGCTGCACTGGCTTAGCGTGTTCGTTTGGCGAGGTCAAACAAAATGCTGGTACCATACCTTGGTTGAGAATTTCGTATAGGTTTGGGGAATGGTATGGCTACCATCGCGATTATCGGTGCGCTCGAAAAAGAGATCATGCAGATTAAGGAAGAGCTGAGCGACGTTTGCGAGGCACGGGAGGCAGGCTTGACCGTTGTGAGCGGTGAGCTCGACGGCCTGACAGTTGTCGCCACAACGGCGGGCATGGGCACGGTAAACGCTGCCGCCGCAACACAGCACCTCATTAGCAAGTATGCTCCACATGCAGTTGTGCTTTCGGGTATCGCGGGCGGTTTGAACCCCAAGCTCCATATCGACGACGTGGTCATTGGCAAACGCCTACGCTATCTGGATACCGATACCGCGCTTATCGCCGAGTCCGCACCGGGGCTCGAGGAGTTTGGCTCGACGCCCGCGCTGGTCGATATTGCCGCCGACGTGCTTGCTGAGCGTGGGTTTGTTGACGCTTCGAAAAATGCAGTCGCTTCGAACGAGGGCACCAAGCAGTTCCTGGTCGGCACGATTGCCACGGGTAACCGCTTTGTGACGGGCGCCACCATGCGCAACGACGCTATCGAGGCGACGCATGCCGATTGTGTCGGCATGGAGGGCGCGGCAATTGCCCATGTCGCAACCAAAAATGGTGTCGATTGCCTGGTGTTGCGCGCTATCAGCGATAATTGTGACGAGGCGTACGATGCAATTTGCGAGCGCGAGTTCGATCTGTTCGAGTACGCGCGTGTCGCAAGTGACATCACGCTCGATATCGTCCGCCGCATTGCCGCTGCGCAATAGCGCGTCTATTTGTAAGAACCTACGACCAAGGAGTGTCCATGGCCGATTCCATTAACTACCAGCTTGCCAAGTTCGTCGCCAGCTATGGCAAGGTTTCGCAGATTCCCGAGTCCACCTGCCCCGAGGTGAGCTTTGTCGGCCGCTCCAACGTGGGCAAGTCGTCGATTATGAACAAGCTTTTTGGCCGCAAGAACCTGGTCAAGGTTTCGAGTACGCCGGGCAAGACGAGCAACATCAACTTCTTTGAGGCTGACGATGTGCACTTCGTCGACCTGCCGGGCTACGGTTTCGCCCGTCGTTCCAAGGCCGAACGTGACCGCTGGGCCGAGCTCATTGGCGACTTCTTCGACTCCGAGCGCAGCTTCAACCTGGTTGTGTCGCTGGTGGACATTCGCCACGACCCCAGTAAACTCGACCATGACATGATCGACTACCTGCAGGGCAACGAGTTCAACTTTATCGTCTGCCTCACCAAAGCCGACAAGCTCAGCCGCACCCAACAGGCCCGCCAGGCGGCAGCCATCAAGAAGCAGCTCAACGTCCCGGCCGAGAACGTAATCATTACAAGCTCCCAGACTGGCACCGGCATCGACGAACTCAAGCGCCGCATCGCCGAAGCCTGCCTCTAGTCAGGGTTAAACCGTCAAAAGCCCCCGTTCATATCACCCCAGTGATAGTTATTGGTAAACTATCACTGGGGTGATATTTTTTAGGAGGTCGATATGGAGCTTTGGCACGGGTCGGAGGTTGTTGTCGAGCATCCATCGTTGGATAAATGCAGGCAATTCAATGACTATGGGCGCGGGTTTTATTGCACACCGCATGAGGAAATGGCAATGGAGTGGGCATGTCGGACCGAGTCTGATGGCATTGCCAATCGATATGAGCTTGATTTAGATGGCCTTGCGATTTTGGATTTGGAATCAGGTGAGTTCTCGATTCTCAACTGGCTTGCAATTCTGGCGAATAACAGAGAGTTTAATGTTTCAACGCCAGTAGCACGCGAGGGGCTTCGTTATCTGCTGGATAACTGCCTGATTGATATTTCTCCCTATGACGTTATTCGAGGCTATCGTGCAGACGATTCCTATTTCTCGTTTGCAAGACAGTTTGTCAACGGCATGATTTCGCTCAGGCAATTGCAGCGCATTATGTTTTTGGGGGATTTGGGCATTCAATATGCGCTTATGAGTGAGCGTGCGTTCTCGGCGATTAAGTTTCGCGATTGGAAGCAGGCCTCGGGAGCTGAGTTTTATCCCAAACGATTTGAGCGAGAACAGAACGCTCGACGAAAGTACCTGGATACTGTAAACGGATTTGACTCTGATGGTGTCGACATTAGGGATTTGATGGCAGGGAGGGTTGATTTAAATGATCCAAGAGTTAACGGATCGTGGGCCGAGTAGGACATACCCCGTCTACTACCTTGAGGATGCAATGAACAACCTCGGCGACTGCTTTGACTATGCCGTTAACGATTATGGGGCAGAAGGATCGGAAGTTGCTGAACTCTTTTGCCTGAGCGGCGTAGCCCGCGAGTTCGAATGCGGCAACGCATGGGTAGTGTCGGGAAAATCGGGCGTTGAGCTGTTCGCGCTTATCGCCGAAAGGTCGGGCTATCAATCAAGGCCGATGCCAAATCGAACCTACCGATTCGAAAAGACACCGGAATATTGGACAGGCTGGATATTGGCATACCTTCAGTGGCGCCTAGGAGAGTCTTTCGAAGATTTGCTGCATGTCGTTCCATTCGATGTGCTACGCAGCCTGTACTACCCCTGGCACGAAGCCTCGGAGGAACGCATGGCTCGTCTCGTCTGCGATATGGCGAAGAAAGCGTCCAGGCAAACCAAACTTGCGTTAGCAAGAAAGAGGCTCAAGAAAACCCAACAAGACCTGGCATACGAATCGGGTGTGTCACTCCGCTCAATCCAAATGTACGAGCAGCGCCAGAGAAACATCAATGAAGCTTCGGTTACAAGCGTAAGAGCCATAGCAAAAACCCTCCACTGCAACATCGAGGACCTCCTAGAACCAGTCTTCGAATACAAAGAAACCAGCGCCGCCTAAACCAAGCACACAGCCGATGCCCGCCTCTAGGAAGTGCTCCAGCCTAGCAAGAGCCCCTACCAATAAAAAGCCAAACTATCAGCCCGGCGCCTTTCCAGAGCGTAGGTCCCTGTAGCCGCTGCCGGCGAAGTTAACATAGGGGAGGCCAGGGGGCTTTGCCCCCAAATCTTTCCGCAGGACGGCAGGACCCCCGCCGCACGAAGTGCGCAGCGGGGGTCCTGCCATGTCCGAGGACGATTTGGGGGCAAAGCCCCCTGGCCTCCCCGGCGAGTATACGGGACGGCGACTACAGGTATTCGATCTGGGCGCCTTCCGTGTCGCACGTCAGAATGTGCGTGTCACACTTGGGGAACTGCTCACGCAGCTTGACCTGCAGGAACTTTGCCACGATGGTGTCGTCGGTCACAGCCATGAGGGTCGAGCCCGAGCCGCTAATCCAGATGGTCTTAGCGCCGCCGTTAAGGCAGGTGTCGCGCACGGCGTTGTAGTCGGGGATCAGGCGGCGACGATAGGGCTCCTGGATGCGGTCGTCGTTGGCGGCGGCAATCAGGTCCAGGTCACCAGTCTCCAAGCCGCGCGTCATGCCGGCGATGCGGCCCATCTGCCACACGGCGGTGGAGAGTGGAATCTCCTGCGGCACGACCTTGCGTGCCTCGCTCGTGTGCACCTCGTAAGGTGGAATCACGGTAATAAAACGCAAACGATCGCTCACCTCGTAGCGCAGGCACTGGGGGAGCGAATCGGTCGGCGTAAAGGAGCAGACGGCGCCGCCCAGGATAGCGGGGGCGACGTTATCGGGATGGCCCTCGACCTCGGTGGCGATGCGGACGAGCTCGGCGCGGTCGACGGTATGGCCCGTCAACGCGGCGGCAGCCATGATGCCGGCGACGACGCAGGTGGAGCTGGAGCCCAGGCCGCGGGCGACGGGCACGTCGGTCTGGATGTCGATGGCAACGGGAAAAGCCGGCTCGCCCCATGCGGCCAGCGCATCGACAAAGCTCACATAGACCAGGTTGTTCTCGTTTTGGAACTCTTCGGGGCAGCCCGTGATGGTGAGCTTGTCGGCGCGCTCAAAGGTAAAGTGCGAGTAGAGGCTGACGGCCATGCCGAGGGTATCGTAGCCAATGCCTAGGTTTGCGCTGGTGGCGGGGACGGTGATCTTGATCATTGTTGTTGGTCCTCCTGGGGGTCGGTTTCACGCTTGCTCCGCTGCTCGGACAGTCCTGCTCGCACGAAGGCCACATTTAGTGGCCTTCGGCTCGTGCGGAACTCGCGACGGAGCAAGCGTGAAACCGACCTACGCCGTCTCCTCACCGCGCTGGGGAGCCAAATTAAAAGAAAGTGCGCCGGCTTTCGCCAGCGCCTTATATGGGGTTTAGTTGGTTGCCATCTTTTTTGCAGCCTGCTCTACGTAGCTGGCCATCTCATCGACGTCGCAGACGTCTTCGAAGCGGACGGGCTTGGACTCGAGTTCGGCGAGCTGGGCCGGGGCGACCGTGTTGGTTGCCTGCTCGAGCACGCGCATGGCCTCAAAGTCGTCCTCGGGAACGTCGAGGCCCAGGGCGTCGCAGCAGGCGCGCGGGAACTTGTAGGGGCTGGCGGTCGAAAGCAGCACACGGGCCTTGGCGCCCTCGGCGGGAGCGACCTTTTCAAAGACGTGATAGCCGCAAGCAGTGTGCGGGTCGATTACGTAGCCGTTCGCATCCCAGCAGCTCTTGATGGCAGCGCGGACTTCGTCTTCGCTGGCCCAACCGCAGCCAAAGACGCTCTGAATCTTTGCCAGCAGGTCGGCGGGAACCTCGTAGCGACCAGTCTGTGCCAGCTGCTCCATAAGGCCGGCAACGAGTTCGCAGTCGCCATCGGACAGGAAGTACAGCATGCGCTCCAGGTTAGAGCTGATGAGGATATCCATCGACGGCGAGATGGTGGTGAAGAACGGACGGTTGCGGTCGTAGACGCCGGTGGTCAGGAAGTCGGCGAGCACGTTGTTCTTGTCGCTGGCCACGACGAGTTTGGCGACGGGCAGACCCATGCGCTTGGCGTAGTAGCCGGCCAAGATATCGCCAAAGTTGCCGGTGGGCACACAGAACTCCACGGCGTCGCCGGCCTCGATGGCGCCGGCGCGCAGCAACTGCGCATAGGCGGCAAAGTAGTAGACGACCTGCGGTACCAGACGGCCGACATTGATGGAGTTGGCGCTCGAAAGCACCGTGCCAGCAGCCTCCAGGCGCTCGGCAAGCTCCTTATCGGCAAAGATGCGCTTGACGGCACTCTGGGCATCGTCGAAGTTGCCGCGGATGCCGCAGACGGCGACGTTATCGCCCTCCTGTGTGGACATCTGCAGGTTCTGGACGCGGCTGACCTTGCCCTCGGGATAAAAGACGGTGATGCCCGTGCCCGGAGCGTCGGCAAAACCGGCGAGTGCGGCCTTGCCGGTGTCGCCCGACGTGGCGGTGACGATCATGATGCGCTCGGCGCCGCCGTCCTTGGCGGAAGTGCGGGCCATCAGACGGGGGAGCATCTGCAGGGCGACGTCCTTGAAGGCGCTTGTGGGGCCGCCAAAGAGCTCCATCACATAGGTCTGAGGGGCGTCGGCGCTCGGCGCGGCGTCGAGTTTGACGAGCGGCGTGACCTCTTCACTCGCAAACGTGCCGCGGTATGCCTCGTCGATACACGCCGAAATTTCTTCGGCCGTGTAATCATTCAGTAACATTCCCAACACATCTTGAGCGATTTCAAAGTACGATTTATCTGCAAGCGAGCTGATATCGACCTGCTGGGTGCCGAGCTCGTCCGAGACAAACAAACCCCCGTCGGGAGCGATGCCGGTGCGGATTGCCACCTTACTTGAGCACGATAAAGTGCGTCCTCGTGTACTATGATAAGTTCCCATATAACACTGCTCCTCGGATGCCTTGGTCCCAATCGGTGAAACCATGGTATCAGAGCGCGCAAAACAGGTTTGCAGAGGCTTTTAGAAAGGTAACCTCAAGCCCATGATTAAGATTGCCAAGTTTGGCGGCTCTTCGGTCGCCGACGCCGAACACTTTAAGAAGATCAAGGCCATCGTCGATGCCGACCCTGCCCGCCGTTTTGTGGTGGTTTCCGCCTGCGGCCGCCGCTTTAAGGGCGACACTAAGGTAACCGACCTGCTCTACCTGGTTAACGCGCACGTTAAGTATCACGTGTCGTGCGAGGAACTACTCGAGGACATCGGCCAGCGCTATTTTGATATCGCTGACGAGTTGGAGCTCACCTATCCCATCCGCGAGGAGTTCGCGGCCTTTGCCGAGCGCGCCCGCTCGGGCGGCTACTCCACCGAGGAGCTTGTGAGCCGCGGCGAGTACTTTACCGCTCGCCTGATGGCTGAGTACCTGGGCCTACCGTTCCTGGACGCCGCGACGGTTGTGGCGTTCCATCACGACGGTACGCTCAGCATGAATCGCACCTCCGAGCTGGTGCAGGAGTACGGCCAGCAGGGCGGCTTTGTTATGCCCGGTTTCTACGGCGCGACGCGAGAGGGCCAGATCAAGCTGCTCGACCGTGGCGGCGGCGATATCTCGGGCTCGATCCTGGCCAAGTGCCTGGGCGCCGACCTGTACGAGAACTGGACCGACGTCTCGGGCTTCTATTCCGCCGATCCGCGTATTGTTCCCGAGGCTCAGCCCATCGCCCGCGTTACCTACGAGGAGCTGCGCGAGCTTTCGTACATGGGTGCAAGCGTCCTGCACGAGGAGGCCGTGTTCCCCGTGCGTGAGGCGGGTATTCCGCTGGTCATCAAGAACACCAATGCGCCGCAGGACCCCGGCACCATCATTAGCGAGACGGCTGACGAGGGCGAGGCAGAGCCCATCATTACCGGCGTGACCGGCAAGCGCGGTTTTGTCGCCATCAACGTCGCCCGCGACCGCACCAAGCCCCGCGTCGGCTTTATGCGCCGTGCGCTTTCGGTCTTCGAGCGCTATGACGTCTCCGTCGAGCACATGCCCACCGGTGTTGACCGCTTTGGCGCCGTGGTGCAGGAGCAGGACGTTCACGATTCGCTGTACTCGCTCGTGGGCGACATTCAGCAGGAGGTCGAACCGCTCGAGATCGAGGTTGTCGAGGGCCTGGCGCTCATCGCTACCGTCGGCCGTAACCTGCGCGGCCGCGCAGGTATCTCGGGCCATCTGTTTGGTATGCTTGGCCAGGCCGGCGTGAGCGTGCGCATGATTTCGCAGAGCTGCGACGAGATCAACATCATTATCGGCGTCGAGGAGAAGGACTTCGACCTGGCGATTCAGACCATTTACCGTGCCTTCTCCGATGAGAACGGCATTGTGAAGGTCTCCGACTTGGAGGCCCCCGCGCCGGCCGATCCCACCCTGGCCGCGCTCAAAAAGTAGCGACTGCTCGATAGATTTTTGGGTCATGTCTCAAAAATCTACGGCGGGGCGTTTCGTTTCGGTTTCGTTTCGACGGGGCGGGTTTCATGCCCGCCCTGTTCTTGTATAAACTGGCAACAATAATCGGCCTGCTCGGCGTGCGGGCAAAAGCCACAACCTTTAAAGGGGGAAGCATGAAACAGTACACGGTTGCTATTTTGGGCGCGACGGGAGCCGTGGGCACCCAGATGCTCGAGTGCCTCAACGAGCAGGAGTTCCCGGTCGGCAAGCTCAAGCTGTTGGCAAGCGCACGCTCCGCGGGCAAGACCGTTGAGTTCCGCGGCGAGCAAATCGTGATCGAAGAGGCTTGCCCCGAGGCCTTTGAGGGCTGTGACATTGTGCTTGGCGCTGCCGGCGACGATATCGCCAAGGAATTGCTGCCCGAGGCCGTAAAGCGCGGCGCCGTCGTGGTCGACAACAGCCATGCCTTCCGCATGGATCCCGAGGTGCCGCTGGTCGTGCCCGAGATCAATGCCGACGATATCAAATGGCATCACGGCCTTATCGCCAATCCCAACTGCGCGACCATCATCGGCCTGGTTCCCACGTGGCCGCTGCATCAGCTCGCCGGCGTGAAGCGCATGATCGTCTCGACGTACCAGGCGGCTTCGGGTGCTGGCGCTCCCGGTATGGCCGAGCTTGAGGCTCAGCTGGCCGCTCTGGGCCGTGGCGAGGAGATTCCCGAGCCGCGCGCGTTTGCCGCCCAGCTCGCGAGCAACCTTATTCCGCAGATTGGCGGCGTCAAGGAGGAGGGCTTTACCTCCGAGGAGATGAAACTGCAGAACGAGGGCCGCAAGATCATGCATCTGCCCGAGCTGCGCGTGAACTGCACTTGCGTGCGCGTGCCCGTGCTGCGCTCGCACTCCGAGAGCATTACGCTCGAGTTTGAGCGCGACATCACGGTCGAGGAGGCCCGTGCTGCGCTGGCTTCCGCTCCCGGCGTCAAGCTGGTTGACGATATGGCTGCCGAGGATGCACGCGACCGCTTCCCCATGCCGATGGACACCTCCGACCAGGACCTGATTTGGGTCGGTCGCGTGCGCCGCGACATCTCGAACCCCGAGGCTGCGCGTGGCATCACCTTCTGGTGCTGCGGCGACCAAATCCGTAAGGGCGCGGCAACCAACGCCGTCCAGATCGCTAAGCTGCTCTGCGAGTAGTGTGACCTGTCCGGCGGGGGCCGGGCTTGGTTTTCAGAACGTCCTCGACCATGTGTGGCGCCTTGTCCTGCTCCTTCGGAGCCGCGGACAAGGCGCCACACTGGTCTGCGGAGTGTTCTGAAAACTAAGCCCGGCCCCCGCCTGCGGTGACGCTGCTGCGAGCGGCCTGCGATGGGGCTGTTGTTGGTTGAGGCCGCTGGGCTGATGTGGGGGCGCGTGGCTGTTGCGAGCCCTGGTCCCGGCGGCGGCCTCGGCGCTTTGCGCCTGCCGCCTTTGGGGACTGTGGGGTCGATTGGGGTTGTCTGCACAATTCGCGGTATTATGTTGCGGAGTTTTGAAAGGAGCCGCTGGTGGTCACGACGACGTTTGCTTCGCCTTTGGGCGAAATCCTGCTTGCCGCTGATGGCCGCGGTTTGACGGGGCTTTGGTTTGAGGGGCAGGAGCACTTTGGCTCCACGCTTCTCAAAGAAGATCCCGAACATGTTGAAGGCGCCGATGCGGTTTCTGGTGCTGGCGGCATGTCTTCGGTGAATCCGACAAACGGTGCTGCCTCGTCGGTACTTGAGCGTTCTTGGGCTTGGCTGAATGCTTATTTTGCGGGGCAGGAGCCTCGGTTTACGCCGCCGTTGCATATGATTGGTACGGCGTTTCAGCGCGAGGTTTGGTTTGAGCTGCTTTCTATCCCGCGTGGCGAGGTCGCTACGTATGGTGAGATCGCCCAGCGTGTTACGGCTCGACATCGTGTATCGGGAAACGAAGCACCCGTTGCGTCTCCCCGTGCCGTGGGGGCCGCGGTCGCGCGCAATCCCATTTCGATTATTGTGCCGTGCCATCGCGTGGTTGCCGCCGATGGTTCGCTTAACGGGTATGCCGGCGGGCTTGACCGCAAGGAGTGGCTGCTTCGGCTTGAGGGCGCGTACGAGGACTAACGTTCGAGCACTTTGCATAGCCAAGATGCCGTGAAAGAACGGGACATGCTTTCCGAATGGAGGCTCAGACGGAAACTACGTCCCGGAATTCCGTTTTAAAGCGGGATGCGCTTTCCGAATGGCGTTCCAAGCGGAAACCGTGTCCCGGAATACAGCCTCAGAGTGGGACGCCGTTTCCGGCTGAGACCACCTGCCTGGACATCGATCTACGCCCGCTCCTGCAGGGCGTAGATGGACTTATCCATGTTGAACAGATAAGCCACGACGCAGACAATAAAGAACATCGGCAAGTTACCAAAGCCGAAGACTTCACAGCCAATCAGGATGGGCGCGAACAGTGTATTGGTGGCGCTGCAAAAGACGGCTGCGTAGCCCAGCGCGGCGCAAAGCGCGATGGACATGCCGAGTTGAGCCTCGTTATGGCGACATCTGGATAACAGAAAGGTCCGCGTTCTTCAGAGGCAAGATAGGCAATCTTGCTTCTGAGGTAGATCTCAATTCTGTCGACCGCATCAAACATTAGCT
The DNA here is from genome assembly GCA_959596505.1 of uncultured Collinsella sp. Lineage (GTDB taxonomy): Bacteria > Actinomycetota > Coriobacteriia > Coriobacteriales > Coriobacteriaceae > Collinsella. Next base: position 2,322 of record CAUFWM010000008.1, on the reverse strand, counting down.
GCCGGAGGGCTCAGTCAAATTCATACGAGCAGATGATGGTTTCGAATGTTGTGCCTTCGCGAAAGATGGTAATCCCGGACTTGCATTTGGTTTTGTAGAGAAACCAGTAGGCCGACAGTCTGTAGTAGCCGACTTCGACCAAAGCTCGCTCGAGTTCGCTTTGATCAGAGCACTTAAGACCCTTGTTTTCTGTCAATAGCGCTATCTGTTCGTTGATGGATATCCACGACTTTTGGTATTTCATTTAAGCCTCTTGATAGAAAAAGAGCTGGAGTTGCGCATCGTTGAGAGGCTTTCCAGCTTTAGCAAAACAAACTTATAAGATGCGACGGGCCGCGTCAAGATAATTGCTTGACAGCCTAGGAGGCGGCTGGTTGGCTGGCTTAAAACCTAGCGCGTGAAATGACGCTCCACGCTATTCAGCGCGCTTGATAGGATGACGAACCACGGTCTTAAGTTTCTCCGGTGCACATTTGCGTGGATCGGAGAGATAGATTTCGTGATGTAAACGGGAGTCTGAGAAGTCGGGGACATAGCCCTGCTCGGTCATTAATTCATGCATAGCGTTTACGGTCGCCGGTTCGTTGTCGTAGGGTCCGGTATGCATGCATTGAACGCAGAGACCCTCGTCAACTTTAAGCAGCTCGACGGCAGAAAAGTCCAGTTTCTTTTTGGCCGTGGCTTCCGCGACCGCCCAGTCAAAGTCATCCTGAGTGACGAAATCGGGCAGGCGGATGCACGAGATAAAGTTGAAATCGTCCTTGCGTACATAATCGATGTCGCCGCTCGGGGAGTCTTGCCACCAGAAGCCCTCGAGCGGCGGTACCACAAAGTCGAAATAGCCCTCGATACTCCTTGAGCCTTTCTTTGACATCTTGACGGTATAGGCGATGCCGTAAAGCAGCGGCAGGGCATTTTGATACTCGCCACCTTCGGTATTTGGGTCGCCCTTTCCGCGAACGGCAACGTAGCTCATAGGCGGGACAGTTATGATACTCGGCTTGCTTGCAGGTCTGTAGAGCTCCTTGCATTCCTTCTTAAAGTCGAACGCCATGTTGGCCGCCTTTCTGCGTATTGGCCTGCTTAGATAGCGGAATCATATCATAGAAACGAACAGTTGTTCGAATGATTTGGCTGACAGATTGAGATGCGTGCGTTGTGTTTGGCGGTCGGCCTGACCCCATCGATGATTTCTCTGCCTCCCCGGCGCCTCATCTATAGCTGCCGTTTCCCCATATAGAACCTGCCAAAATAAACCCGTCCCTTTTTAGTCGGTGCGAAATGGGTAATACTAAAGAGTTATCCGACCAGATGGGAACCGATCGATGGCTTATATCGAATTCAAAGACGTCATCAAGGCATACGGCGAGGGCGACGCCCGCATTCACGCACTCGACGGCGCGAGCTTTACGGTCGAGCGCGGCGAGCTCGCCATCATTCTGGGTGCTTCGGGTGCCGGCAAGACCACGGCGCTCAACATTCTGGGCGGCATGGATACGGCGACCTCCGGCACCGTGACGGTGGACGGGCGCGACGTGAGCTCCGCCAACGAGGCTCAGCTCGTGGAATACCGCCGCGCCGATGTCGGCTTTGTCTTCCAGTTCTACAATCTGGTCCCCAACCTGACGGCGCTCGAAAATGTTGAGCTTGCGGCGCAAATCTGCCCCGATTCGCTCGATGCCGAGCAAACGCTTTGCCAGGTTGGCTTGGGTGAGCGCCTCGCCAACTTCCCCGCGCAGCTTTCGGGCGGCGAGCAGCAGCGCGTGTCCATTGCCCGCGCGCTGGCAAAGAACCCCAAGCTGCTTTTGTGCGACGAGCCCACGGGCGCACTTGACTATAAAACCGGCAAGCAGATCTTGCAGCTGCTGCAGGACACTTGCCGCAAGCAGGGCATTACGGTCATCATCATCACCCACAACTCCGCGCTGGCGCCCATGGCCGATCGTCTGATCCGCTTTAGGAGCGGCCGCGTGGAGAGCGAGACGGTCCAGCAAAATCCCGTGCCTATCGAGACGATCGAGTGGTAGCGCCCATGGACCAAGATCGCCAAAACAGCCTACGCCACGACGCGCAGAATACGGAGCGCGAGCAGGATTTTACGACCTACCGTACCGCTCAAAGCTCAAACGATATGGTGCCGACGGTTTTTCGCCGCGGCATCTACCGCACAATCCGAGGCAGTCTTAAGCGCTTTTTGTCCATCGTGGTCATCACCGCGCTCGGCGTGAGCGTGATGTGCGGCCTTAAGGCGGGCTGCGAGGACCTGCGCGATTCGGTCGACGCCTATTTTGACCAGCAGAATGTCTATGACATTAACGTGCA
>CAUFWM010000007.1 GCA_959596505.1 uncultured Collinsella sp. | reverse complement strand
AAAAATCTTATTTTTTGGCACTTAGATTTTCTGAATGCCGGGGGATAACTTAGCGGTGGCTCCCGGGGCGGACCGGAGGGCATGAAGTTTACTGCTCTACAGTCCTGCGCAAGACGGAAAGCACATTAAGTGCTTTCCTTTGCGTGCGGAACTCGCGACAAACTTCATGCCCTCCGGTCCGCCCTGGGAGCCAGGTTGACTAACTAGGGCCCGGCATTCAGAAAAGTCAGTGCAGCAAAATGGCGATGCGGATGGAATGCACAAGATAGGGGGCACGTTGTTGGGACGCGCTCTTTTAAGTTGCGGTGGAATAGTTCCTGTTTGGGCTTGAAGGCCGATTTTAGGGACTATTTCACCGCAACTGAGGGGTGGGATGTGGGGTTAGCGCTCGTAAATCAAGTTGCCTGCCAGGTAGGTGGCTTGGACTTTGGTGGCTTGAAGTTCTTGGGGGTCGATGGTGAGCGGGTTTTGGTCCAGGACTACCAGGTCGGCATACTTGCCGGGCTCCAAGCTGCCGAGGTTTTGCTCGTCGCCCGCTGCATAGGCGCTGCCCAGGGTGTAGTTGCGCAAGGCTGTTGCCGCATCGATGCGCTCGCTCGGCAACCAGCCGCCCTCGGGCCAGTGGCTTTTGGGGTCTTGGCGCGTGATAGCCGTGTAGAGCACGTTCATGCTGGTAACGGCTGTGATGGGGCTATCGGTGCCGAAGGCTTGGCGGATGCCGCGCTGCTTATAGGTCGCAAACGGCCACATGATGCGGCTGCGCTCCAAGCCCAGATCGCGCTCCGGACCACCCGGGTCGAGCGTGATATGGCAGGGCTGGCTCGAAGCAACCACGTTGAGCTTGCGCAGGCGGTCGATGTCCTCGGGCAGAAGGTTCTCCAGGTGCTCGAGCGTGTTATGGCCGTGCTGGGGCAGGCCGTACAGATCGGCCGCCTCCTCGAAGATATCCAGCGCGGCATGAATCGCACCGTCACCAATGACGTGGATGCGCACGGTGTGACCGCGCTCCGCGGCCGCCAGAACCAGTTTGCGCATGCGCTCAGCCGGGACCGTCAGACGGCCCTGGTCGCCCGGGAAGCGCGGGTTGGTATAGGGCTCGGTGAGATAGGCCGTGTGTTCGCTCGACACGCCGTCGAAGAACTGCTTAAAGCCTGGCGCCGAGAGCAGCGCGTTGTTCGCGTAGCGGGTCTGCAGCTCTTCCAAGCGCGACTGGTCATCCAGCAGCGTGGGAAACAGATGGGCACGAATGCCCAGCCTACCGGCCGTCTGCAATTTGTCGTAGACATCGTCGCGGATAAAATCGCAGCCCGGCATGGGCATGAGCGACATATCGCAGATCGAAGTAATACCCTGCTCGGCCATGCGCCTCATTTGATCGGCGTAAGCGCTTGCGATGCGACCTTCGCCCAGCCACTCAAGGCAGCGCGGCAGCAGCTGCATGGCAGCCGCTTCGTGCGCAATGCCCGTGAGCTCGCCGCTTGCGTCCTTGTCGTAACTGCCGCCCGCTGGCGGCTCGCTGTCGCGCGTGACGCCGAGCGCCTCGAGTGCGCGGCTGTTGAGCCAAAGCGTGTGCCCGTCGCCCGAATACATAACGCAGGGACGATCGGGGAATGCCGCATCGAGCGACGCCTTGGTAGGATGCTCGGGCGGGTCCCAACGGTAGTCGCGCCAGCCCTGCGTCACAACCCAAGCGTCATCGGGCAGGTCCTGGGAAAACTCGAGCGCATGTTGCACCAGCGCCGCCTCGGACGTGCCCATATCCATAAGCATGTACGGCGAGGAACCGACCGAGGTATGGAAGAAGTGCAGATGAGCGTCATGGAAACCGGGGCAGACAAACTGCTCGCCGTAGTCGATAACCGACGTGGCGGCGGGAGCGGCGGCGATCACGTCATCGGGCGCACCGACTGCGACGATACGGTCGCCTGCGATGGCAATCGCCAGCTCGCGGGCGGTATCGATGCCGTCTTGCGCGGTAAAGACGTTCTTGGAGCGGATAATCCGATCGATATGTTGCATGGACATCCCCATCTCTGGCAGAAAATTCAACACCCCCGAGTGTACTCCCCCGCCTCGGTTACAAAATGCCAAGCGGCAAACGGCAGCTTTGCCAGGCCAAGTGGCAGGTGGCATACTGGAAAGAGCCTGTACGATTTTGCGATAAACCAGTAAGGAGCAAATCGACCATGACGAAGACCAAGGCACAGCAGATTATGGCGGCGACCGAGGCTCGCGCGGCTGACGACGTCACCGCAGCCATCAAAGATATCGCTACCGAGTTTGAACCCTATATCATCAAGCAGCGCCGGCACTTCCATAAGCACCCGGAGCTGAGCCTTGCCGAGGAGCGCACGACTTCTGACATCGCCAACCAGCTCGACGCCATGAATATCCCCTACGAGCGTCCCCTTAAGACGGGCCTGGTGGCGACCCTTCGCGGCACCGCGCCCGACGCCTATCGCGAGGACGGCACGCCGCGCCGCCGCATCCTGCTGCGTGCGGATATCGACGCCCTGCCCGTCACCGAGCAGACCGGCGAGGATTTTGCCAGCGTCAACGAGGGCTGCATGCACGCCTGCGGCCACGACTGCCACATCGCCATGATGCTCGGCACGCTGCAGATCCTGCGCCATATGACCGACGACATCCACGGCGAGGTCCGCATCGTCTTCCAGCCCAGTGAGGAAAACGGTCAGGGCGCGAAACTCATGATCGGCACGGGCGTGCTCGACGGCGTCGATGGCGCCTACGCCGCGCACATCTGGAGTGAGGTCGACGCCGGCACCGTGAGCTGCGAGCCCGGCCCGCGCATGGCCAATACCGACTGGTTCCGCATCGACGTCCGCGGCACCTCATGCCACGGCGCCATGCCCCAGCGCGGCCACGACGCCGTTATGGTTGCCGCCGAGATCGTCAACGCCCTGCAGACCATCGTCTCGCGCGAGATCAGCCCCTACGAGCCGGCTGTCATCACCGTCGGCGAGCTGCACGGCGGCACCGCGCGCAACGTTATCGCCGGCACGGCCTACCTCGCCGGCACGGTGCGCACCTACGGCGATTCGACCCACGAGGAAATGCCGGAGCTTATGCGCCGCATCGTTGAACATACTGCGGCCGCCTTGGGCGCCGAGGCAGAGCTCACCGACTATACCATCGCCAACTACAAGGTCGAAAACGACGCAGCTTCGAGCGAGCGCTGCCGTCAGGCCGTAATTAAGTGTCTGGGTCCCGCCGGTCAAGGCCATTATCGCGGCACGCTTTCGGGCGAGGATTTTTCGGAGTACCTGCGCCGCGTACCGGGCGTGCTCGCCTTTGTAGGTACGCGCAACCCCAAGATTGGCGCCACGTACGCCCAACATTCCTGCTTTTACAAGATTGACGAGAGCGTGCTGGCCAAGGGCTCCATGGTGGCAGCCCAGTATGCTATCGACTTTTTGGCCGAGCCCACGCAAGAGGAGCTCGACGGTCCCGCGATCACCGCGGTCGCCGAAACCAACCCCGATCTGGCCGCCAAGTTACGCTCTGCCAAGGCGACGACCGCCGAGGCTCGCGACGCCATCCATGATGCCCGCACGGCTCGCCATGCCGCAATCAAGGGCATCCACGAAGCCCGCGCCGCCGCTCGTCACGAGGATAAGCACGACGAGTAGTCGTCACACCCATCCATAACAACCTGGCTAAAGCAAAGCGGGGGCGGACGTGTCGAAACGTCCGCCCCCGCTTATGTGTCGACCGTTTTTCTAGCGCGTCCTCCGTCACGCCAGGTAAGAGCGAAGGATGGTGAGCCAGCGTGGGGGTTCGAGGTGGATGATATCGTCGGGAACTCCGGCGGGCGCATAGCCGCCAAAGAGCAGACCGGCATCTGCCGGATTGATGAGGCGCACGATCCATACGACGACGACCAGCACGCACAACACGGTGACCGCAATGTCGATACCACGCTTTAGCTTGCTCGATGCCACCTCCTCGCGCACGAACGCGAGCACAAACGCAATCGGCACCACCCAAAACAGCGGATGGTAGGCAAAGGCAGCCGCATAATCGAGGCGCAGCGCCGCCAGCCACGCCCTCGTCATGCCGCATCCCGGACAAGGAATGCCCGTCATCAATCGAAAAATGCAGCCAATGTCGAGCAGGTAGAGCGCGAGCCAGGCGACAAAGAGCGCGCCGGTGCAAAAAAGGGCGCGGCGAAGGAGCTCTGCCGTGCCCCTATGTCCCTGGGAGCTGTTCACGCCGCCCTTATTGTTAGGCACGAGCGCCAAGGCGAGTGTTGTAAGCCGTTGCCATGGCATTGGTATTATTGATGACGATGTTCATAGCGAAGATGGGACCAAGGCCGCACAGGAGCGCGCCGAAGATCTGCCACAGAAGAACGGTGGTGCCGTTTTCCTGGAACACCAGGCCGTAGCGAGGAGCGTTGGCCTGCAGGCGGTTGCCAATCTTGTAATACCAGTAGTACGCGTAGAAGCCGCAGGTCACAAACGATAGAAGGATGAATTCCGCCAGACCCGGCGTGTAATCGCCGTCATCCTGACACAACGTGTTGACGTCGCGTGCCAAGCAATACAGGAAGTAGAACGAATAGATACCGCAGGTCACAAGAGAGAGCAGCAGCCAGCCGATCAGGCTGCGGTCAGCCTTAATGGGGCCATAGCCCATCGGAGCGGATGCGGACTGTTGGGCGTATTGACCGGTGTACTGCTGCTGAGGCTGGGGCGCGGGCTGAATAGCCTGGGCCGGAGCGGGCTGGGGCTGCGGGGCCGCAGCGGCAGAAGCGGCACCAACGGCGGATCCGCAAACAGGGCAGAATTTGGCATCATCCGAAATGGGAGAACCACAAGTGGGACAGAACATGAGCCTCTCCTTTTCCTAAGGCGTCGCACGCCTTCAAACCTTACACGTCTACGTTCTCAACAATAGCCGCGACGTTGTTGCGCAACATTGACCAATTTCCGAGAAATTTTGCTGCAACCGTTTTCCCAGGCATTTTCTTGCTTTCGCAGTAGAAAAAGGCACCCCGGGCTCAGTTGCCCAGGGCGCCTCGACCGGCTATTCGGTTTGATTGTTTTCGGCAGCAGGATTATCGCCCGGCTCATCCGCCGGCGTGGCAACGGCATCCCAATCGGGCTCCGCAGGCGTCGCCTCGGACGCCGGTGCGGGGACAGGAGCAGGTGCCGGGGCAGGTGCAGGCGCGGGTGCCGGGGCAGGCGCAGCACCAGTGGCTGCCGTGGGATTGAATCCCGCAGGAGCAGGCTTCTTCTCACCCGGGAGCACAAAAGTCAAAACGTCGTCCTTGTCCTCATCGGCCCATTCGCTTGCATAACGTGCAGCCCAATAGCCAACGGCACGGTGCTTGAGCATCTTGCCAAAGACCGTAAGGAACACCGTGACGAATGCAATCAGCACCAGGAACAATACGAGCGTGACACCACCGGCGGTAACAATCGCCTCGATACCCGTGGGGCGATAGTAATAGCCGTACGCGCCAATTCCGGCGATGGCACCAAAGACAGCTGTCAAGATCCACGTAATGGCGTTGGAAACCAGGCCCGTCAAAAACTCGGGAAGGAACGAAGCACAGAACAGCTTGGTCTTGTTGTGCTTAAAGGCCGCCCAAACCTTATCGAGCGAAAACGCGCTCTCGACGCGACCGGTCACCGCAAAGTGCATCACGGCGATGTCGGCGAACATCTTAAAGAAGACACCCAGAATCGCCGAGGCAATCAGAGCCAGGACAAGCAGGCCGAGCGAACCGAACAGCGCTGCCTCGAGTGCATAGGAGCCGTAATAAGAATACGAGCCCGCGGCGCCAATTACCACGCCCTCCACCAGCGAAAGCACTACACCGATAACGGGAATGGCAGCGATAACCTCGAGCACGACCGAAATAACGCTCGAAAAGACTCCGAGACCAAACGACGTGGAACGCATCAGCGGACGATCCATGCCGTCATCGATCTTAAGCGACAGATCGCGACCCCACTCGATGCCAAAGCCGGAACCGCACACGCTCGCAATGCAAGCTGCCAAAAAGCCGATGGCAGCCGCAATGCCGCCAATAACGGGAATAAACAACACGAGCACCGACACAACGCAAATCAGCGCCGGCAAAAACGCGATTTGGCATACACGCTGAAGCACGCCCGGAGTCTTTGTCATATCTTGGAACGCCTGAGCCGTGCAGCCCTTTGGCGCATTCGCCACGGGCGGTTGCGGAACAAACTGCTGAGGCTGAGGCTGACCCTGAGGGGCGGAGGCTGCAGCGCCGGCATTGGGGGCACCGCACACGCCGCAGAACTTGTCGTTATCGCCCATGGGGGCGCCACACTGCGAGCAGAACATAGAATCATCCCTTCGTATCTAGAGCGAATCACCTGGATCGCAAACGATGTCTTTGGCATCATTATCACCCAATGTGAGTTCAAATACTCAAAGATGACCGATTTGCAAGGTACACGGCGCCAGCAGGCGGTTCGTTGAATGCGTTCGCGCTAGTTCGTACCGCGGAAACCCTTGCCGACGATCTCGGAACTGTCGACAATCGTGATAAAGGCACCCGGATCGACTTCGCGCGCATAGCGGCGCAGCTGCACGGCCTCGCGACGGCTCAGCACGCTCATGATCACCGTCACGCACTTGCCCGAGAAGGCACCGTAGCCGCGACTGATGGTCGCCGTACGGTTGAGATGCTTGACGATAAACTCCTCGACCTTAAGGGGCTCGGAACAAATGACCGTGCAGACCTTACGAAGGTGAATGCTCTCGATGGCCTTGTCGACCACGAGCGTCTTGGCAAACAGGCCGAGCACGCAATACAGGCCGACACGCGGACCATACAAAAAGGCCGCGATGGCCACGATGCCGATATCAACCAACAGCAGCGCGCGGCCAATCTCGAGCGTGGTGCGGCGCTTGAGGATCATGGCGAGGATGTCTGTGCCGCCCGTCGAGGCGCCAATATCAAAGACGATGGCGCTGCCGAGCGCCGGCAGTATCACGGCAAAGCACAGGTCGAGCCACATATCGCCCGTCATCGAAACATCAGTCGGAATAAAGAGCTCAAACAGCGAAACATAGGCGGACAGCGCAAACGAGGCGAAGACGCTCCACAGGATTGCCTTGCGCTCCAAAAAGATAAAGCCCAAAACGACGAGAACCGCGTTGATAATCCACATAAAGACGCCGACGGGCAGGGTCGGGAACAGCGTGGACAGAATAACCGACACGCCCGAGGTGCCGCCAAAAGCAAAGTGATTAGGGGTTTTAAACGCAACGATGGCAAAGGCCGTAAGAATCAGACCCAGATTGAGCTCGGCGAAAAAGCGCGGGAAGCCTGGCTCCTGGCTGCGCTTTTGGCCGGCACGCTCGCCGCGCTCGATATCGGTGCGATCGACCACGCGCTCCATCGGCACCACGGGAGGACGATGCACCTCCTCGGCAGCTCGCAATGCCGCCTCTGCCGCGGCGGCCTCAATCGCCCATGCCTTGCTTTCTGTTTCGCGCTCGTCAGCCATTACGGCAACCCCTCGTTAACAATTTGGAAACAATGCGCCCATTAGGGTAACGCGGAACGCGACGATTGCAACCCCTAGTTAGACGAGCGGTATGCCTACATCGGGGGCATACAAATAACGGCCGGCCGCACATACATCCGTGCGACCGGCCGTTTGACGTTTTCGCAGATAAAATCTGCCAAAATAAACCTGTCCCTTTTTGGCAGGTTACCTTTTTGGTAGGTTACTCGTGCTGGTTGGTGCGGTGCTCATACTCCTCGGGGGTGATGACATCCTCGATGCGCAGGTTGACGCCTGCCACCTCAAGGCCGGTCATCGCAGCCAGACGCTCGGTCACGCGCGCCTTAACGTCGTCGAAAATCGCGGGCGCATAGGCGCCGTACTCGATAATGACGGAAATGTTAACGACCACGCGGTTGTCATCGGTGACCTCGACCGTCACGCCCTTGGTCAGATTCTCGGCACCAAACTGCTCCTGCACAAAGTGCATGAGGTTGCCCTTCATGCCCAGGACGTGCGGTACCTCGCGGGTGGCCATGGCGACGATCTTCTCGATTACACCGTTGGAATAGGTCAGCGAGTCCTCGGACTCGTCTGTTTCCTCATCATCCTCGTCCGCATCGTCGGCGGGTTCGGCCTCGACGAGCGCCTCGTCCTCGAGCGTTACGTCCTCGGCCTCGGCGGTGACGGTCTCGTCTACCTCGAGCTCGGTATCGGCCACATCGACCTTCGTGTTAAAAGCCATGGTTCCTCCTTATGCCCACCGCACACGCGGCGGTCGAATACATGCTAGCGGCCGCTAAACAGACGACCGAAGAAGTTGACGATCCCATTCTCACCGTCACGGATCTGGCCAATCACGGCGCCGATCAACACAAAGAATGCGATGACGAGCGTATCCCACAGGCCGAGCGTGAGCACCAGCACGGCGAGCACAAAACCAGCGACGGCTCCAAGCGTGGTGTTGGGATGACGGACGGCATAGCTCCAGATGGCTGCCCCCGTACCCTTGATGAGACCCATGGCCTCATCAAAATCATCGGCGACCGCGTCATGCGACTCGGCGCCCTCTACCTTGGGATCGACGACCTCGCCTGCCGGCGCGGCGCTCTGATCGATAGTCAGGCGCGGGGTGCGGACAGTCTTGTCTTGATTGGTATCACTCACCGGAAACCTCCACGGTCTGGACGGTAGTCTTGGACGGCAAAAAACGAACGCGCGCAGTCGTGCCCGGCGTGCCGAGCATGGTGTCGCAGGCCTCCTCGATACGTTGCTGCATCGCGGCTGCAAGGGAAGCCACGTCCCGGTCGTCGAGCGCGATGGCGTCGACCTTAAAACGGACGTGCGATTCGTCGGAGCCCTGCACGCGCGCCTCGACATGCTCGATCATCACTCGGTCGTCGCGCTCTGCCGCGGTGCGAGCACACGAGGAGAGGGCAGCGAGCGTGACCTCGATATTGCGCTCCCCCGCCGGATGCACGCAGGACGGCTCGCGACGAGCAAACATCAGGCGGAAGAAACCCACGAGCACGCCGAGCGCCACGACACCGCCGCACGCCGTAACAACGATGCGAGGCAGCGGATCGCGCATCAGCAGCATAAAGCGATAGGTATATGGCCCCCAAAACTGGCAGACTAACGTACCCAGCGCCACGACGGCGGCGGCAAGATACACGATCGCCAGGGCTCGTTTGAGCACGCGCATGCAGCGCTCCCTTCAAATCTCGATCCACAGAATGCAAAACGATTCGCATCATTATAAAAGAGCCGGGTCCGGTGCCTCATGCACGCGGATCCGGCTCATCTATTCCACGAGGCTTGCATGCTCGCTTCATTATGCCCAGATATGCACGGCTCAATCCGTGCGGGCGCTACTCCTCCTCGAGGGCAGCGATAACCTCGTCGGTCATGTCCATGGTGCTGTAGACGTCCTGGACGTCGTCGAGCTCCTCAAGACGGTCGATGAGGCGCTGAACCTTCTTGGCGTCGGCACCGGAAACCTCGGTCGGGGTGGTCGGGACCATGGTGGTCTCGGAGCCCTTGACCTGGATGCCCTGCTCCTCGAGTGCCTTGGAAACAGCCATGACGTCGTTGGCAGCGGTCCAGACGATCCACTCCTCGCCGGCGTCCTCGTAGTCCTCGCCACCGGCCTCGGCGATCGCCATCATAAACTCATCCTCGTCACCGGCAGCACCGTTGGCGATCATGGTCTCCTTCTTGGCGTTCTCGTCCAGGACCTCCTTGGCAACGACGATCTGGCCCTTGCGCTCAAACTGGAAGGCGACGGAACCGGAGGTGCCCAGGTTGCCACCAGCGTGGGAGAAGGCGGAACGAACATCGGCGGCGGTGCGGTTGCGGTTGTCGGTCAGGCAGTCGACGTAGACGGCAACGCCGGCGGGACCGTAGCCCTCGTACACGATGTTCTCGTAGACGGCGGCATCGGCACCCGAACCAAAGGCCTTATCGATAGCGGACTTGATCTTGTCCTTAGGCATGGACTGAGCCTTGGCCTTGGCAACGGCAGCGGCGAGGCTGGCGTTGTTCTCGGGCAGCGGGTCACCGCCGAGACGGGCAGCAACGGTGATGTTGCGGCTGAGCTTGGAGAAGAGGGCGGAACGCTTGGCGTCCTGCGCGCCCTTACGATGCTTGGTTGTGGCCCACTTAGAGTGTCCGGACATACGTGTCTCCTATCGGTTTCGACCTAAAGCCCAGCGTGGATGCTCGGGCAATATAAACAAACGCTATAAATGATATACCTACTGGCCTGTGAGATAAACAAAAAAATGAAGCCACCATGATGATACAGCCCCTTAGCGCAAAGCAACCTGCCCCCAGTGCGCCAATCTTGGGCTAGGTCCACAGGAGGTCGCTGCGGGTGATCGTGGCACCGACGGCAAAAGGCATGCAGGCGATGACCGGATACAGGTAGCGCATGTAGGTCGATCCGTTACATGGGCCGATCAGGCACACGGCGAGCACGCCCAGCAGCGGTATCCAGATGGCCAGCGCGCGCCACGAATGGCGGCGCAACAGGTAGACCACCACGACGATCATGATCCACACGTAAGTGGCCGAGCTCATGGTGAGCGAGATAAACGGGATGCGCTGCACCGCCACGCGATACAGGTTGATCAGGTGGTCGCACCAGCGCACGGCTTTGCTGTCGACCGGATGGAAGTCAAAGTACTTGAGGTTATCGGGCTTCGCCATGATCTCGGCACTGCGCGCCGTGCTGTAGACCCACGCATCGCGAGCGCTCGGATAAAAGTACCCGTAGTAGTTATTGACGAGCGCCGAGATATAGCACTCGGGGTCCTTTTTGAACATCTGGGCCCACACCTCAAAATAGGCCTTGATGTCCTCCTGCGAGGCGTACTCATTAAAGCAGTTTTTGACGGCGTCCGACTTATCCGGGTTGTAACGGCGGCCCAGATTCTCGTACTTGAGCACACGGTCGATCACGGTACGCTCTTCGTCGGTCACCAAGCCGTCGCAAGGAGCCTCCACGATGGTGCCGTCCTCCTTAACCGTGGGGTTGACGCCCGAGTTGAGGCCGTCGTGCTTTTGGACAAAACGAGCCGTCTGCTGGAACGGAATCGAGAGGATTTCGCGCTTGGAACCAGGCGTGATGTCATGTGCCGGCATAAAGACCTTGGTGAAGTACATATTAGAGGCAAGGCAGAGTGCAAGCACCGCAAGAACTCCCACCCAGCGGAAGCGCGGCGTGGCGTACAAGGGCGCGATGCCAGACTGTTTGGTCACGCGACGGGCCACATGCGCGTCCCAAGCGCAAAACGCCGCCGCAATCACGCAGGCCGCCAGGGGAAACACCAAACCGCCGTTGCGCAGAAACGTGGAACCCATGGCGCCCAGAGCGAGCAGCAGCCAGTCATGGCGCGCAAAGAGCACGGGCCTCTGTTCGCCCGCACGGGCGGCATTGGCATCGCGACGGGGCAGGCCGCAGGCCACGAGCTTCACGGTCTGCACCAGCAGCACCAAAAACGCGTCGGCAAACAGCACATCTTTGGTCAGCAGGGCCGCGTAGTTGGAGAACATGGGCATAAACACAAAGAACAGCAAGATCACGCCGCGGACCGGCAGGCTCACGCCTAGCTTGCGCAGCGACGAGATGGAATAGGCCATACAGGCGGCCGTAATGACGAACTGAGCGCAGGTGTAGATGGCAAGACCTGCGTTGGCGCTGTTGAACAGTGAAAGCCCCAGCTGGACGCACGAACCGATGATAGCCGTATGCACCACGGGGTGATGTCCGTTGAGCAACACATTGGGATTGAGCAGACGCAGGTAGTCACTCGTGCCGTTGGGGTAGTTGAACCACTGGCGAATCTGCGCACCCGTATCTCCCATAAAAAGGCCGGGCAGCGAGGCGATAAGCGTGGGCGCCCAGACAATCATGAGCACAAGAAACGGCCCGACAAAGGGATGGACCGAGAGCACGGCGTGGGCAACACGCCACACGCGACCAAAGTGGGTCTCCGAAAACGGAATGCGGCGGGAGCTCAACCAATCCAAAAACTCAAAAGCCAGATAGAAGGCTACAATCGCCAGAAGCATCCAGCCCGCGCCGCCAATCCAGGCGCAGATAACGCGTGCCTTGTCGCCCAGCACAATCTCTGCCGAATCGGTAAGGTCGTAGCTACGGCCGAACACCATGCAAACGGCAAAGAACAGCGATGGCAGCACGACCGACGGGCGCCAAGCGTCACCGCGGCCAAAGAACACATAGCGAAACGGCAGCGTGAGCAAGCAGGCAAGCGCGAGCAGCATCACTGCGTCGGTATGGCCGGCAAACGAGAGAAGTACCTCGTAGCACACGTAGAGCGTGCCCGTCGCTTTGGGGTCGATCGCCAGGACCGCATTGCTCGACACCGGGGCGGGATCGATGGAAAACGCCGTAGTCGCCAGCAGGGCGAGCAAAAATGCGATGAGCGTCTGCTTGGCGGGATAGCGCTTAAACCAAACGATGCGGGCGGCGTCGCGCGCAGCCGTTGCAGAGAGGTCGGAATCCTTCACAGTCCGAATAGCCTTTCTAGAAACCTGCCAAAAAGGGACAGGTTTATTTTGGCAGGTTTTATCTGGGGAAACGTTACGGTTCTGTCATCGTTGCCCGGCAAAACCACCACAAAGGTGCCTGTCCCCCTTGTGGTGGTATGTGGCGGCTAGGCGTCCAAATAGACGCGCTGGGGGCGATTGCGGTGTCGGGCGAAGATGATGAGCGCCAGGCCGGCGATCACGAGCGGCAAACTCAGCAGCTGGCCCATAGTGATGACGCCGCCCAGCAGATAGCCCAGCTGTGCATCGGGCATGCGCACGAACTCAACGAGAAAGCGGACGATGCCGTACCCCATCACGAACACGCCCATAAACGTGCCCTGGGGCAGCAGCGGCTTTTTGCGGCTGAGCACCTGCAAAATACAGAAGAGCACGACACCCTCAAGAAACGCCTCGTAGAGCTGGGAGGGATGGCGCGGCATATCGCCCGCGGTGCCGCCAAAGACCACACCCCAGGGCAGATCGGTCGGCTTACCCCACAGCTCGCCGTTCACGAAGTTGGCGCAACGTCCCAGGCACAGGGCCAGCGGAGCGCCGATCACGGCAAGGTCGGCGACGGTCCAAGCGTCGAGCTTATACATGCGGCACACGATGATGCCGCCCAAGATGCCGCCCACCAGGCCGCCATGGAAGCTCATGCCGCCCTCGTTGGTGGCAAAGATCTCGAGCGGATGGGTCCAATAGTAGCCATCGCCGTAAAAGACGACGTAAAACAGGCGAGCGCCGATAATGAGGCCAAAGACCGCGCCGACCACGACGCTCGTCAGGTCATCAATCGTAATGTCGAAGCCCCAACGACGTTGCGTGCGGTACATAACGACCGCCGTGAGCAGAGCGCCGACCACGTAGGCCAGACCGTACCAGTAGATGGTGATGGGGCCCGCCGAGATTGCGACGGGATCAAGCATGTGGTAGAGGTCGTTGAGCATATCGATCCCCTGCTCCCTACATACAAATGCGGCCGCGGGCCTTGCGCTCGCAGCCGCATATCTGGGCGTAACGTCTATGCGGAGCGTACCGTCCGCAGCTTTCGCATCTTAGAACGGCGCGTACTCGTCGTACAGGTCCTCGGCCTCGCCGGAAGCATTGACCTGCTCGACGCGGGTAACGCCGGGCACGTGCTCCTTCAGGATGCGCTCGATACCCATGGAAAGGGTTAGCGAGCTCATAGGGCAGCCGGCGCAGGCGCCCTGCAGTTCCAGCTTGACAACACCCTCGTCGTCGACGCCCACATACTCCATATCGCCGCCATCGGCCTGCAGGTTGGGGCGAATCTCTTCAAGAACCTTCTTAAGCAGCTCTTCGTTAACAGCCACAGGGGCTCCTTTCTCACAATAACGCGGGCACGCCCGCGGACAGGGGCTATGTTACTACAGCCATGTACCCGCTTAGGCGCCAGCCATGCGTGCGGACACGACTTTCACGAGCAGTCAATTTGGGACGGGTCTCTTTTGGCTGTTTTGCCGCCAGCTGGCGTTGGCACGCGCTACTGCTGAGCTTGTCCCCCGGTACCAATCTGGACATCGACGATGACCTGGCGGTAGCTGATGCCGCAAGAGTCGAGAATGCGGCTGCTGATACGGCCGTCATCGGTGTCGGCATACTTATTGTCCAGGTAGACGACCTCGCCCACGCCCACCTGCGCCAGGATCTTGGCACAGTCGTGGCACGGGAACAGCGTGACGTAGACCGTGGAACCCTCAAGGTCTTTGAGCGAGCCGCGGTAGTTGAGCACGGCGTTTGCCTCGGCGTGCACCACGTAGTTGTGCTTGTCCTGCAACGGGTCGTCGCTTGTGCCCCACGGGAAAAAGTCGTCGTTGAGCGCCGAGGGCGTACCGTTGTAACCCACCGAAAGGATGCGGTGGTTGGTGCTGGCGATGCACGCGCCCACCTGCGTGTTGGGGTCCTTACTGCGGCGCTGCGCGGCGATGGCCACGCTCATAAAGAACTCATCCCAGCTAATAACGTCGCGGCGCTTGCCCGACGCGGTTTGATGAAGATCGTCCGACATGGCAGACACCTCCGAAATCGCAATAGTTTGACCCATTGTAGCAGGTGGAAGGTGGAGACGTTTTTGTCCCATCGCCCCCATCGCTACGCGCGGCGAGGCTTTTGGTTGATGTGGTAGAGCTCGGCGAGACCCCGCAGCGTCAGCGCATCGTCGACCGTCAGGCTATGGCCGACAAGGGCCGCAAGTGCCTCGGCATCGTCGCCGGTAATGACGATGGGCACATCGCCCTCCCCCGCGGCCTTCGTCGCGCGCATCTCGGCGAGCACCATGTCGAGCATGCCGTCGATACGGGCCACCTCGCCCAAGACCACGCCTGAGCGCATGGCCTCGCGCGTGTTGCGACCGATCACATGCGTGGGTGCCGAGGGCTCGACCTGCGGCAGGCGCGCCGCAGCGGCCGAAAGCGAGCGGGCGCCAAGCGCCAGACCCGGCGCGATAACGCCGCCGACAAAGGTTCCGCGCGCATCGATGACCTCGATATTGGTCGTAGTGCCCAGGTCGATCACGATGCACGGAGAGCCGTAGACGGCACGGGCCGCCACGGCGTCGGCGATGCGGTCGGGGCCGATCTCGGCCGGATCGTCGTAGTGCACGGGCATGCCGGTCTTGAGGCCCGGCCCCACGGTGAGCACGCGCCCCGTGCAGGTGCGGGAAAGCGCCGCCTTCCACGGGCGCTCGAGCGCCGGCACCACACAACTCAGCACGGCCGCCGCGGGAACGAGCACACCCGGCATGCCCGCATCGATTGCTAGCGCGCCCATGACCTGTACGAGCCTCATACGCGCCTCGTCGGCCGTGATGCTCGACGGCGTCGTGATCTCGCACGTCGCAAGCGGGCATTCCTGCGCCGCGGCCGAATCCTCGGCAAACAGGCCAAAGCGAATGAATGTGTTGCCCACGTCGACCGTCAATATATATGCGCACCCATTAAGCATCGTCGGCGCTCCTTTCGTCTGCCCAGCAGTATATCGCCTACCCAAACCAGCTAAAAAGCCCCATCCCAAATTGACTACCTTGCGGCTATACTGATGCGCGGTCGTACGTGAGCTCACGCGTCGGCCCTTGGTAACCCGACTTCCCGCGCCGTATCCGTAGCGGCGCTCCCGGGGGAAGCGGATATACGCAAAGGAGTTCTATATGAGCAATCCCTCGAACCGCGCTTCGATGCGCGGGCAACTCACGCTGCGCGGCGTCGTCATCGGCGTCCTTGGCTGCGTGATCATCACGGCAAGCTCGGCCTATACTGCCCTCAAGATGGGCGCCCTCCCCTGGCCGATCATTTTCGCTGCCGTCATTTCGCTGTTCTTCCTGAAGCTCATGGGCAACGCCAGCCTCAACGAGGCCAACGTCACCCACACCATCATGTCCGCAGGCGCCATGGTCGCCGGCGGTCTGGCGTTTACCATCCCGGGCGCCTGGATGCTGGGCTATGCCGACCAGATCAGTTGGCTCGACATGTTTATCGTGGCACTCGCCGGCACTATCCTGGGCCTACTGGCCACGGCACTCATCCACCGTCACTTTATCGTGGACGCCGCGCTGGAGTTCCCCACCGGCAACGCCGCAGCTCAGACCCTACGCGCTACCGAGGCCGGCGGCAAGACCGGCAAGCAGCTCTTTGGCTCCATGGCCATCGCAGGCATCTACAGCGTGCTGCGCGACGCCCTGGGCGTGGTGCCCAGCATGCTGTGTACGCTCAACATCCCCGGCGTGACCTTTGCCATCTACAACTCGCCCATGTTGCTGTCCATCGGCTTTTTGGTGGGCTTCGCCCCGGTCGCCTTCTGGTTTGCCGGCGCGCTGCTGGGCAACTTTGGCATCATTGTCGGCGGCACCGCTGCCGGTCTGTTTGACGTTATGACCGCACAGGGCATTGTTAAGTCCCTGGGTATGGGCCTCATGATGGGCTTTGGCGTCGCCGTCGTCCTCAAGGACATCCTGCCGCAGGTCGCCGGTATCGTCCGCGGCCTCGCCGCCGACAGCTCCACCGACACCGATGAGCAGTCGCTCATCTCGGGCTCCCTTAAACTCGACGCCGGTATCATCGGCCTGGGCGCCGCCGCCATCGCCGTGATCGTCGCCATCGCGCTCGACCTTGGTCCCGTTCCAGCCGTCATCGTCACGCTGTTCACCTTTGTCACCACCATCATGAGTGCGCAGAGCTGCGGGCAGACGGGTATCGACCCCATGGAGATCTTCGGCCTCATCGTCATGCTCATCGTGGCAGCCTTCGCGCAGCTCGCTCAGGTCAAGCTGTTCTTTATCGCCGGCATCGTGGCTGTGGCGTGCGGCCTTGCGGGCGACGTCATGAACGACTTTAAGGCCGGCGCCGTGCTGGGCACCAACCCGCGCGCACAGTGGGTCGGCCAGGCCATCGGCGGCATCGTGGGCGCCCTGGTCGCCGCCGCTGTCATGGTCGCGCTCGTCACCGCCTATGGTCCGGACGCCTTTGGCCCCGACAAGAGCTTTGTGGCCGCACAGGCAAGCGTGGTCGCCACCATGGTCTCGGGCATCCCGAGCGTACCGTGGTTCGCAGGCGGCTTTATCGCCGGCATCGTCATGTACTGGTTCGGCATTCCGGCCATGATGATCGGTCTAGGCGTGTACCTGCCGTTCTACATGTCGCTTACGGCCTTCCTGGGCTCCTGCGTTAAACTCGCCTACGACAAGTGGGCCGCTCACCGCGACGCCGCCGCCGGTCTTTCGGACGAGGAGAAGGCCGCCAAGGACGCCGCCTTCCAGGAGCAGGGCCTGGTTGTTGCCAGCGGCCTGCTGGGCGGCGAGTCCATCGTCGGCGTTATCCTGGCGTTTGTCTCCGTCGGTCTGAGCCTGCTGGGATAAACCCAACAACAACGTACCCGTACAGAGCGCGGGGTCGGAGACCATCCGGCCCCGCACTTTTTGTCTATTTGACTCTTATGATCCTCACGGCGTTTTTAGTCATGCCGATTGGCCTGACTTCCAGGTCAACAAACCCTGTCTGACACCTCGCTCAACGCGGTGTAGAGTAAAGACGACGGGCGGGATACGCGGCACGTGCCAGAACGAGGTGGACATGGAACTCGATAAACAACAGATCAAGCGACTGCGCGAACGCCATCATCGGCGCCATGGCATCCGCCCCGCCCACAGCGAGGCCATGGAGAACGCAAGCCGCTTTCTAAAGCAGGCATTCAACATTCGCGAGGGACGCGCGCCCTATCACGTGATTCGCAAGCGCTTTGTAAACGGGGCGCGCCTGACTGGCTCTCACCTGTGCATCCTGATCATTGCCATGTTGATTGCGAGCATCGGCCTCGATATCGACTCGGATATCGCCATTGTAGGCGCCATGCTCATCTGCCCGCTCATGGGCTCGGTCCTTGCCATGGCATACGGCATCGCCACGCTCGACCGCGAGATTACCGTCGAGGCCATCGCGAGCTTGGCTCTACAGATGGCCTTTTGCCTGGTCACGTCCACGTTGTATTTTAAGCTCTCGCCCCTTGGCACCACCACGGCCGCCATCATCGACAATTCGACACCGACTGTGTGGGACCTTGCCGTCGCACTCGCAGGCGGCTTTGCGGGTGGCCTGGGCAACTCGCGCGACCAGGAACCCGCCACGCTCATCGCCGGCGTGGCTGTGGCGACCGCGCTCATGCCGCCCCTGTGCGCGGCCGGCTATGGCATCGCCATCGCAAGCGGGTCGCTGTTTCTCTCGGCGCTTTACGAGTTTGGCATCAACGTGGTCTTTATCGCACTGGCCGCCGAGGCCGTGCTGCTTCTTTTGCGCGTGCCGCTCAAGCGCGACCTGAACGGCGACGGCATTGTAACTGCTGAGGAAAATGCCGAGGTCGACGAGCTATCGCGCAAGGTGCGCCGCCGCATCATCGTGGGCACGGTGATCTTTGCCATCCCCTGCATCGTTATGACCGCGGGTTCCATTGGCTCGGCGCAGGCCGGCGTGCAGGACGGCTACGGCGTCACCGAGACCACGCGCGAGCTTGCGGCGGTGCTGCCAGGCTTTAAGGACTACACCGTCGCCGTCGAGACCTCGGCTACCGAAGGCGAGGAGGAGGGCATCGTCGAGCGCGAGATTGTCGCCCATGTGACGACAAGCGAGGCGCTCGGGGCACACGACCGCCACGTCGCTCGCAAGCTCATCGACCTCAACGTGCCCGAGCTCGATCGCGTGGAGTTTGACGTGAAGTAATGCCGGCGCGGGATAAGCGCTCGCACGGACGCAAGTTATGACGAGGCGCAGACGCGATACGGACACGAGCAAATAGCGGGGTTCAGTTCACACCCGCGCCCCGCTCGCCGTTTTATTGCCGTGAATCAACTGGCCGGATCGACATCGCCCGACTCCACCGTAAACGCAGGTTTGGTGCTCACCAGATAAAATCGGGTCACTTTGCTATTTCTAAATAGATAGAGCTGGCCCCGCTCGCGTCGGCGCGACATATACGCCACGTGGACCGTACCGAATTCTTCGCCGTTTTCCCTCTTTAACACCAGGATATTGGGGTCGTCCATACGCTTAAACTGCCCGTCTGCGCAGATTCCGTCTTGGTCGACCAGCTGCCATCGACAGTTGTCCTCCTCAAGAAAAGCCAGGGTTTCCCGACTCGTTTTGTCATCCCGATAGTAACCATCAATGGCAAACCCTTCGGAAGCGCATTCCTGCATATAGGACGTTTCTCGGCTCATAGCAAACAGCCCTGTAGCACCCAGGAGCACAGCCAGACAGACCACTGCAAGGGTTATCGAAATAGCACTGCGACCCATAGTTAGTCCAACCGATAGTTGTTTAACGGAGCGCGAAACATACCCGGAACCTCCGATATCAGGGAGGACGTCGCCAGCAGGCTGGCGACAACTATATGTTTCTAACATCAAACCATATGGCCGCCACTCGCGGAGGGGGCATCGGCGAACGGCGTGTTTTCATACTCCATTGGTCAAACCTAAGCACAGCCCTACAGCTCGTACTTGTACACGCGGTAGATGTACTTTTCGGCTTCCATCTCGCAGGTGGCGATGGGCAGTCCGTAGCGGTCGTACTCGATAAAGGTCTTGGCCTGGCCCGATGCCACGAGCATGCTATTTGAATCGCCGACGCGCTGCGCACTGCTGACGTAGCCCGAGAACGGCACCGCGATCTGGTCTTCGAGCTCGTAGGTGCGGGCCGCCTCGTCCACTGTAAAGATGCGCCCAAACGAATGCGTGCCCTTGTTGTAGTCGGTCACCACCGCGGCGCCCAGCTGGCCCCAGTCGAACTTGGGATAGCTTTCGGCCGCGCCAAAGTTGTTGTCGTACAGCAGCACCTGGTAGCAACCGGCCGTTGCCATGTCAGAACTCGGCAGATACGTCACGCTGTGCTGGCCCGCATTGAGCGAAAAATCGCCCTGGGCCTGCAGTAACTTGTCCTCAAAGCCCGAGCCGGCCCATTGCCACTCCTTTCTATTTCTGGGTCCATCTTCTCACTGCTGGCGACCAAAAATGATCCGTTTTCCTCCGTCCCCGAGGGATCATTTTTAGTACTTGAAGAAGCCCTCGCCCGAGCTTTCGCCCAGCTTACCTTCGTCGAGCATTTTCTTGAGGGCGGAGGCCATAGCCTTAAAGTTGTAGGGCATCATCATCTTTTTGAGCAGCGGGCCCACCAGGCCCGGTACCTTCTGATACTGCATGACGATGTTGTAGGCCGTCTGGATGCCCACTGTGTCGAACACGCGGAACGGACCTTTGGGCGCGCCAGTGCCGCGCGTCCATGCGAGGTCGATGCTCTTGGGGTCACTCACGCCCGAGACATACAGGTCAAGGCCCGAAAGCAGCCATGGCACCAGCATGGAATTGAGCAGATAGCCGTTCTTTTCCTTGTTGACGGGCAGGGCGAGCATGCGGATGTCGTTGGCAAAGTCGACGAGCTCGTCGAAGTAGCGCTTGTCGGTTTGATCCTGTGCCATGACCTCGGTCATGTTGTTCTTCCAGATGGAGTTGGCAAAGTGCAGCGACAGGTACTTCTCGGGGCGGCCGGTGTATTTGGCAAAGGTGCTCGGCAGCAGCGTGGAGGAGTTGGTCACGATGACGGTCTTTTGCGGCAGGACCGGAGCGAGCTTCTTGTAGAAGTCGATCTTTGCCTGTGTGTCCTCGGCCATGGACTCGATGACCAAGTCGGCGTCGGCAACGGCCTTGGCGAGGTCGAGCTCCAGCTTGAGTGTGGAGTAGGCACGCTCAACGGCGGCGAGCGCCGCCTCCCTGTCGAAGGTCTGGTCGCTATCGGCGATGCCGGCACACCACTCGCCCGTACCATCCGCCATACCCTCGATTGCCGCGATGTACTCCTCGCGCACATGATCGATCTTGGGCTGGGTGCGGCCGATGCTGCCCTCACTGCGCAGCCAAATCGTTACATCAAAGCCGCAGTAGGCAGCCTGAAAGGCAATCTGGCTTCCCAACACGCCGCCGCCGGCAACACAAACGGTCTTGTAGCTCATGGAACGGTCCTCTCTTACGTAATTCCATAGATGTGTATTTATTCAACCGTAAGGATGACGCGCGCTGGGGGTGGGTTCTATAAACGGATGGTTTTTTGCGGCGAACGGCTACAGTTGTTCATTATCTTAGCTTTCTGTAGCCCGTTATTGGTGCCACCGGGCAACCGTTTTCGGAAGTGCGGGGAAAAATCGAATACCGCCGACCAGACCGGCTTTTTAGGCAACAAAACCGCAGGTCACAAGAGTCGAAAAGGGCGGTGTGCTCGGAGGTTCCGAGTTTTTCCCCGCACTTCCGAAATCCAAGCTCGCAGGAGGGGAAAGCGAGGCAATTTACACCACATATGTCCAGTAAAAACGGGTGGTAGCCGGTACGGCTACCACCCGTTTGTCTCACATCTAGCCCATAGCAGGCCAGTTACTTCTTAATGCCGCGCCCCAGACGCTTGGCGACCGATGCCACGGCCTCCTCGCTGGCAGGTCCGCAGCTCACGCAGCCGTCATGGGCACGCATCTGGCCGGTGACCTCGTCCATCGCGAGCGGCGCCACCTTCTCGAGCTTAAAGCCCTTACCGGCGCGCATGTTCTCCTTGGCCACGCTGATCATGAGCTTAATACGGTTGAGCTGGTTGACCTCGGACGCGCCGGGGTCGTAGTCCACCGCGACGATGTTGCTCTCGGGATGTTGGCGGCGCAGCTCCTTGATTACGGCCTTGCCCACCACGTGATTGGGCAGGCACGCGAAGGGCTGCGTGCAGATGATGTTGGGCGCACCGTGATCGATCAGGTCGAGCATCTCGGCCGTGAGCAGCCAGCCCTCGCCCATGTTGTTGCACACCGAAAGCACTGTGCGGGCCTTGTCGGCCATGGTGCCGATGCGCTCGGGCGCCTCAAAGCGGCGGGACTTCTCGAGCATCTCCTCCACCGGCGTGCGCATCCAGTCCACCAGCTTGATGAGCGCCTGCATGCCCGCGCGCGTAGTGGGAGAGCTTCCCAGCTCGTCCTTCTGCAGCTCGGCGTTGCTCATGGAGTACAGGAAGAAGTCGAGCAGGCCCGGCACCACGGCCTCGCAGCCCTCGCGCTCGATAACGTCGACCACGTGGTTGTTGGCCGTGGGATGGAACTTGACCAAGATCTCGCCGACCACGCCCACGCGCGGCTTGGTGCCCTCGCCCACGAGCGGCATGGAGTCGAACGCGCGGATGGCCTCGCGGCACAGCTTGGTGTAGTTATGCCTGTTTAACTTGGGCGCCAGCTTGCGGGCGCGCGCCATGTACTCCTCGTAGAGTGCGTTCGCCGCACCGGGCGTTGCCTCGTACGGGCGGCAACGATAGAGCATCTGCATCATCACGTCGCCAAAGAGCACCGCGTAGACTGCCTGCTTAAGCAGCGCCGGCGTAATCTTAAAGCCGGGGTTGTCCTCGCCCAGCGCCACGGCCGAAAGCGAGATCACCGGAATCTCGGGGTGGCCGCTCTCGCGCAGGGCCTTGCGGATAAGCGCGATGTAGTTGGTGGCACGGCAGCCACCGCCGGTCTGGCTGATGACCACGGCTGTCTTGGACAGGTCGTACCGACCGCTCTCGATGGCCTCCATGATCTGACCCGTCACCAGGATCGACGGATAGCAGATGTCGTTGTTCACATAGCGCAGACCGGCCTCGACGGCATCGTGGTCAGTCGAGGGCAGCAGCTCCAGGTTGTAGCCGGCACCGCGGAACACCTCTTTGACCAGGTCAAAGTGGATCGGCGCCATCTGCGGGCACAGGATGGTGTAACCCTCCTCGCGCATCTGCTCGGTAAAGGGCACCTTGGGCCATGCGGTCGAGGCGCTCTCACGCTGCGCCTCGAACGTGTACTTGCGGCTCGCGAATGCGGGAGCATCCATGGAGGGTGCCACCGGCGCGGCGTCGCCCTGCTCGTAGGCCTCGCCCGCTGCCGTAGCCTCGGCCAAGCGCTCGGCCTCCTGGTCCTTGAGCGCCGCCATGAGCGAGCGGATGCGGATGCGCGCAGCGCCCAGGTTGGACACCTCGTCGATCTTGAGCACGGTGTAGATCTTGCCGCTGGCCTCAAGGATTTCCTGCACCTGGTCGGTGGTCAGAGCGTCCAGGCCACAGCCGAAGGAATTGAGCTGGATCAGATCCAGGTCGTTGCGCATCGTCACAAAACGGGCGACGGCATACAGGCGGCTGTGGTACATCCACTGGTCGACGACGCGAATCGGACGCTCAGGCTTTACCAGGTGCGCGAGCGAATCCTCGGTAAAGACCGCAAAGCCAAAGCTCGAGATAAGCTCGGGCAGGGCATGGTTGATCTCGGGGTCGTTATGGTAGGGGCGGCCGGCGAGCACAATGCCGTGGCCACCGTGGTCCTCGACCCACTTAAGAGCCTCCTCGCCCATGGTCTGGATGTCCTCATGGAAACGCGCATCGGCCTCAAAGGCAGCGTTGACGGCGGCATCAACCTCGGAGCGCGTGATCTTGGGTCCACGCACGCGACCGCGACCGGCCTCGGCATCGGCCACGCGGTCGACGGCGAGCACCTGATACAGACGGTGCTTGAGCTCGGTCTTGTCGTGATAGGGCACAAACGGATACAGGAACTCGATGTTCTGCTCGCGAATCTCGTCGATGTTGAGCGCCAGCGCCGTGGGGTAGCTCATGACGATGGGGCAGTTGTAACAGTTGCCGGCGGTCGGATCCTCCTTGCGCTCCCAGCGCACGCACGGCATCCAGATAAAGTCGACGTCGCGGTCGATGAGGTTCATCACGTGCCCGTGGCTCATCTTGGCCGGATAGCACACGCTCTCGGACGGCATCGACTCGATGCCCGCCTGGTAGGTTTTCTTGCTCGACTGGTCGGACAGCTGCACGCTAAAGCCCAGGCGCGTAAAGAACGCGTGCCAGAAGGGGTAGTTCTCGTACATGTTGAGTGCGCGCGGGATACCCACGGTGCCGCGCGGGGCCTCGTCGGGGCTCAACACCTCGCGGTTAAACAGCAACTCGTTTTTCTTTTTGAAGAGGTTGGGGGCCTCGGTCTTCTGCTTTTTGTGACCGGCGCCCTTCTCGCAGCGGTTGCCGGTGATAAAGCGCCTGCCGCCGCCAAAGTCGTTAACGGTGAGCTGGCAGTTGTTGGAGCAACGGCCGCAGCGGACATGCTTTTGCGTCACGGTGAGGTGCGCAATGTCCCCGGCCGAAAGGATGGTCGAGGTGCCGTCGGCGCCGGCGCGATCGCGGGCGAGCAGGGCCGCACCGTAGGCGCCCATGCAGCCGGCGATGTCGGGACGCACGGCATGAACGCCGGTGAGCTGCTCAAACGCGCGCAGTGTGGCGTCGGACATAAAGGTGCCACCTTGGACGATCACTTGGCTGCCGATCTCCTTGGGATCGCGCAGCTTAATAACCTTGAACAGGGCATTCTTGATGACGGAATAGGACAGGCCGGCCGCGATGTCGCCCACCGTGGCACCTTCCTTTTGCGCCTGCTTGACACGCGAGTTCATGAAGACCGTGCAGCGGCTGCCCAGGTCGACGGGGGCCTTGGCATGGATGGCGGCGTCGGCGAACGCGCGCACGTCCATGTTCATGGACACGGCGAAGCTCTCGATGAAGCTGCCGCAGCCCGATGAGCAGGCCTCGTTGAGCATAATGTGCTCAATCACGCCGTCCTTCACGCGCAGGCACTTCATGTCCTGGCCGCCGATGTCCAGGATAAACTCGACACCGGGCAGGAATGCCTTGGCGCCGCGCAGGTGCGCGACGGTCTCGATCTCGCCGGAGTCGGCCTTGAGGGCCTCGATGAGCAGCGCCTCGCCGTAGCCCGTGGTGGTCACGTGGCCGATGGTGCAGCCCGCGGGGATGTGGTTGTAGAAATCGGCCATGATGACCTTGGCCGTGCCCAGGATGTCACCGTTGTTGTTGCCATACCAGGTGTGCAGCAGCTGACCGTCCTCGCCCACGAGCGCGGCCTTCATGGTGGTGGAGCCGGCGTCGATGCCGATGAACACGCGGCCGGTGTAGCCGTCGAGCTTGCCCTTGGGGACGACTTCCTGGTCGTGGCGGGTTTTGAACTCGGCAAAGTCCTCGTCGGTGGCAAAGAGCGGATCCAGACGCTCGACCTCGGCACCCTGCGTGTCACCCAGAGCATCGATAGCCTCAATGAGCTGCGGGAACGTGCTGAGCTTGTTGGACTCGTGCGCCATGGCGGCGCCGCTCGCCACAAACAGGTGAGCGTTTTGGGGCACGATACGGTGCTCCTCGTCCAGGTTGAGCGTGAGGTAGAAGCGGTGGCGCAGCTCGGAGAGGTACTGCAGCGGGCCGCCCAGGAAGGCGACGTTGCCGCGGATGGGACGGCCGCACGCCAGACCCGAGATGGTCTGGGTCACGACAGCCTGGAAGATGGAGGCGGCCACGTCCTCGGGGCGGGCGCCCTCGTTGAGCAGCGGCTGGACGTCGGTCTTGGCAAAGACGCCGCAGCGGCTGGCGATGGGATAGATGGTGGTGGCGTTGGCCGCGAGCTCGTTAAGGCCGCTCGCGTCGGTGTGCAGCAGGGTTGCCATCTGGTCGATGAACGCGCCCGTGCCGCCGGCGCAGGTGCCGTTCATGCGCTGCTCGATGCCGTTGTCAAAGTAGATGATCTTGGCGTCCTCGCCGCCCAGCTCGATGGCGACATCGGTGGCCGGGATGAGGGTCTCGACGGCACGCTTGCTGGCGATGACCTCCTGGACAAACTCCAGGTCGAGCCACTGGGACAGCAGCAGGCCGCCCGAGCCGGTGATGGCGCAGGTCATCTGGGCCGTCGGCAGCACGGTCGCGGCGCCCTCAAACAGGTCGCGGGCGCAAGCGCGAACGTCGGTGTGGTGGCGCTGGTACTTGGCATACACGATCTGGTTATCATCGTTGAGCACGGCAAGCTTGACGGTGGTAGAGCCCACGTCGATGCCCAGGTGCAGGTTGCCACGAGCGTTCTTGGGGTTGAAAATCGCGCCTTCGGGGGCGTGGGCGGCGGCTACGGGCTCAGTAGCGGTAGCGGGCTCGGCGGCGACGGACGTCTCCCCTGCCACGTTCTTGGCATCGGCAACTGCCTCGGCAACTTTCTCGACAGCCGCGGTCGCGGCCTTCTGCGCAGCGTCCATCACGGTGGGCGCGGCCTCGCGTGCGGCAGCAACCATGCGGTCCTTGATGCCCTCGACGAGTTTGCTCATTGTCTCTCCTCTTAGTTGTTGGACTCGACGGTTGCGGCGGTGTCGGCCGCGTCCTCGAGCTGCAAGTTCAATAGCTTCATGCCGTATTCCGGCACGTTGATATCGATGGGTTGGCCATACAGGTCGCCGGGGCGCACAAAAGCGAGCACCGTCATAATGCGTGCCATGGCCTCGGGCGATTCGGTGAGTCCGCGCTCAAACCAGCGCTGAATCATGCCGACCTCGGCGCTCACGACGTAGGTGACGTAGTAGTCAAAGAACGTGCCCAGCGCCAGGCCCAAAATGCCCGTCTGCGCACGCGGCACCACAGCCTCACGCGCAGTGTCGATAATCCTTTTAATGAAGGCCTGGTCGCCGCCCGGACCCAGCAGCGCACCGATTAAGTCGCGGTTGGCCGCAAGATAACGCAGCAGCTCAACCGAACCGGGCGCCGGCTCGAGCTCATCGATGTTGTGATAGAGATCGGGCAGCTGAGCTGCGGTGATGAGCTCAATGCGCTCACGGATCTCGGCCAGCAAGCCGTCCTCGATTTGATTGATAAAGTCGGGAATATCGCGGTAGTGCGAATAGAACGTGCGGCGCGTAAGGCCAGCACGCTCGGTGAGCGACGCGACATTAATGCGCGAAAGGTCGCCGCTTTCGGCAAGCTCGCTGGCAAGTGCCTGGCGAAGGGCACGCTGCGAGCGAAGGGACCGGCGATCGCATTTCTCGAGCTGGGACAAGCGTCCTCCTTGTTACTCAGCCTGTGCGCTATTGCACAGTGCGAGTATTATTGCACACCGTGTGTACCAACACGTAAAGGCAATATTTGGAATGTGACGAGGGGGCAGTCCCTTTGTCACATTATTCGATGATGGTGCGGGAGCTCTGCTTATGCATGGTGGCGAGCATGTGTTTGGGGACGGCGTGGACCATGCAGCTGCCGATAGTTGCGCTCGCGGCGACCTTGGCTGCATCGCTAGCGTTTTTGGTCGCGTAGCTGTGGCGGAAACGCTTGAGCATGGCGATGTCGTTTCCGCCGTCGCCATAAACCGCGACCTCGTCCTCGGCAATACCGTAGTAGCCCGCCAGCCAAGCCACACTCTCGCCCTTGTTGCACGCCACGTCCGTGATCTCAAACATCACCGGATCGAACGGCGCGTTGACCACGCGGTCCGAGCGCTCGGCAAGATAGGCCTTAAGGTCGCGCTCCAGCTCGGGCGAGGTCACGCGGCAGTTGATCTTGCACACGTCATGGCGCAGGATGTCACCGATCGACTGGTCGAAGTACTGTTCCTCGTGGTACCCGCCACGCGCACGCATGCCACGCATCACGATACGCTTGATAGGGCTGTCCTTTTTAAAGCCCGCCTGATGCATCTCGAACGAACCGCTCGAAAACATGCCATCGGGCGTGGAGCAATCAAAGCAAATGTCCGGGAACGCCTTGAGCAGTTCCTCAGTGACCTGCGGGTCGATGGTCCAAGTCTTGAGCACCTCGCCATGGCTGTCGCGCACGATGGATCCATTGGAGCAGCAGGCGTCAAGCGCCAAGCCCGTAAAGCCATGCTCGCCGATCGGCAACGTCGAGCGTCCAGTCGCGGGAACCACGTGCAGGCCAGCCTCAGTCAGCTCGCGAATGGCGCGGCGGATGGTCCCATCCGCCTCGTGCAGGGCGTTCAGCAGCGTTCCGTCTAAGTCACTCGCGAACATCTTGATCATGGACATGCCTCTCCTTCGTCTGCCCGATATTGTAGACGAAGGAGAGGCATGTCCAAACAATGCCGTCCCGGCGCGGCGTACCACCGCCTTCACAAATTCACGGTGCCCCAGCGCGTTAAGACAATCGCCGCAATCGATTTTTCAGCCGATAAAACAGAGCCGTCGTCAACGTCAGCACCGCCAACATGGCTGCGAATACAATCGCCGGTGTCCATCGATCATATGCAACCCCGTACGTCAATTGGCCGATAGGCGTTGCGCAGGAAAGGACCATGTAAACGACCGAAAGCACTTTTCCGCAGAGCTCAGTCGGCGCTACCCGCTGAACAAACGCGGTGATTTCAACCGACGTAATGCTCGCCCACACCATGACCCATGCCGAACCAACCGCAAACACGGTGAACACGCATACATCTACGCCGAACAGCAGCGTAACAATAATCGGCGCGACTCCAAAACAGATCATCGCAACATATCGGCATATGCCATTGAAAGAAAAACGATGCGGCCAAATGCCGACCAAGCCACTGCCGGTAAGACCACCCAGGCCCAGAGCAACCTCAACTATCCCAACGCAGGACGATTGCATACCGAGATGCTTTGTAACAATAATGGGAGCGCCAATCGTTAGCCCAACCAACGCAAGGTTCAAAACTGCCGCAAGCAAAATCACAGCGACCAATGATGCATTTTGCAACAGATACCGAATCGACTCCCGAAAATCGTTTCGGCATGTCGTGCGAGTCGCGCCGTCTCTCATCGTTTCAGATGAGGCGTTTTGCTTGAGTGCGACCCCAAACAAGAGAGCTGAAATCGCAAACGCCACCGACGCGGTTGTGCAAAGAGCATCGATGCCAAAGCACCCATAGACTGCCGTCCCGACCACAGGACCCAAGATATTGCTCACCATGGTCATCTGCGAAACCAATGCAGTGGCCCGCTCAACCTTCTCTTCACCCGCCATACGCACCGTCTCAATTTGGAGCATTGGCTTTAGCAGCGATTGAACACCATATTGAACACAAAGTATCGCTACTACGACGACCGCAAGAGGCAACGAGCGCTTCATGGGGATAGACAGCAGTGATGCAGTCATCAGAGCAATGCCGAGGGACACGAGGACCTCGCGGTGTCTTCCCCGATCCGCTAAGATCCCACCAGCCGGAGTTGCGAGTACGCCGGGTATGAACGCCGTCGCCACGACGGCGCCATATAACGTTGACGATCCACTGCAATCGAACAAGTAAAGTGGATACGCAAAGCACAGCGCCGACAGCATCGAATACGTGCACAGCTGCGCAACCAGAAGTTCCGCGAGCCTGATTGACCGCACTGTTTTTGATTTCAACGAGACGCCGACGTCTCTCAGCCCAGCCATAAGCCCACCCCCTATACATACCACTAGTATGTATTTAATGACTTGAAAAGGGCAGCCGTGGCTACCCTCACAAATCAATTACATACCGTTGGTATCTATATTACCACCCGGCGCGGTCCCATACGTCCCAAATCTGCGCCGTTGTCTGAAGCACTTCATTACCCAAATCGAGCCCCACCGCGGCAGCCATCTGCGCCAAACATTGTGCGCGAGCGAGCATTCGCTCCTTGGGCTCGAGCGGACGGAACAATGGCAGCAGCCAAAGATTCGCCAACAACGATACGGCCTCCGCCGCTTCGCGCGGGCATTCGCACGCAATGGAGCCGTCGGCGATGCCCTCCTCGATCACTGGCAAGAGACAGCCATCGGCCGACTCGTCAAATGAGCCCTGGTACTGCATCGCCAGTAGGCGCGAGCTTTTTACCGGATCTGCTGCAGGACGCATACGTGCCCATAGCTCAATTTGTGGAACAACGGACTCGGGAGCGTACAGTCGCTTGAGCTTTTGGGCTCCGGTCATATTACCGACGCCAAGCATCGAGCGGCGGTGCTCAACAATCGGAGTCATCGCCCGATCAAACGCGGCGTTGAAAATCTCTTCTTTGCTCTTGAAGTGATGATAGACAGCGCCCTTGGTCATGCCGTCGAGACGGTCAACGATATCTTGAATACTCGTCCCCTCATAACCCTGTGCGCAGAATAGCTCCAGTGCCGCGTCGAGAATCTTCGCGACCGTCTCCTCGGGATATTTATTGCGACCCATAATCCGCCCATCCGCAACGCAAGTCTTGTGCCTCATTGCAGCATTTTAACGTTGCGGATGGCAGACGGTCGATTCTACACCGCGGCCGGGCCGTGTTCGCCGGTGCGAATGCGGATGACTTCTTCGACCGGCTCGACCCAAATCTTGCCGTCGCCGACGGCACCGGTGCGAGCGGCGTTGCAGATAATGTCAACGATACCGTCGACATGCTCGTCGGCGCAGATGAGGGTGAACTGCACCTTGGGGATCGTGTTGACGAGCAGCTCGTTGCCGCGCACGTATTCCTTCCAGCCATGCTGTGCGCCGCAGCCCTGCACCTGGTTGATGGTCATGCCGCGAACATCAGCAGCAAACAGCGCGTCTTTAAGAACCTCAAGCTTCTCGGCACGAACAATCGCTGTAATCTTCTTCATAGTGAATTCCTCTCTTCAATAAAAGTAATTGATTTACCTTCACATGGCACGGGTTTTCCAGGTGCCCGAGATTGCCCCGAAAGAGGAGCGCCGCGTACTTCGGTACGCAAGCGACGGTTTGAGGGGCAAGGTCGGGTGCCTGGGAAAGCCGTGCCGCTAATCGAGTCCCGAGAAGGAGGGATACGCGCTCTCGCCGTGCTGACTCGCATCCAGGCCCAGCGCCTCGTCTGCCTCGTCCACGCGCAGGCTGCCGTGGAACAGCGCCTTGACCACCGCGGCGATCACCAAGTCGAGCACCAGCACAATGGCGACCGTCACCACAATACCCAGGACCTGCGAGATGAGCAGTGACATGTCGCCCGTGTAGAACAGGCCGCCCTTGCCGGTCCACGAGAGCTCCGGCACGCAGAACAGGCCCGTGACCACGCCGCCCAAGATACCGCCGATACCGTGGCAACCGAACGCGTCGAGCGCATCGTCGTAGCCAAACTTGGTCTTGAGATGACTGATAGCCAAGTAGCAGACGGGCGAGACGATCAGGCCCATGACCAGCGCCGCCCACGGCTCGACAAAGCCCGCGCCCGGCGTGACCACCACGAGGCCCGCGACCAGACCGGTGCTGGCACCCACCAGCGTGGGACGACCAGTGCGCACGCGCTCGACGGCAAGCCACGAGACCATACCTGCCGCGCTGGCCGTCACGGTGTTGAGGATGGCAAGCGCCGCCACGGCGTCGGCCTTAAACTCGCTGCCGCCGTTAAAGCCAAACCAGCCAAACCAAAGCAGGCCGGCGCCCAGCGCCACAAACGGCACGTTATGCGGACGGTAGCTCACCATGCCAAAGCCGCGACGACGGCCGAGCATCAGGCAGAGAATCAGGCCCGTGAGACCGGACGAAATGTGCACCACGTCGCCGCCGGCAAAGTCGAGCGCGCCGATGATGTCACCGATAAAGGAGCCCTCGCCGCCCCAGACCATGTGGGCGAGCGGCGCATAGACCACGAGCAGCCAAATGCCCAGGAAAGCCGTCATGGCGCCAAACTTAACGCGGCCGGCCAGGCTGCCCGTGACGATGGCGGCGGTGATCATGGCAAACGCCATCTGGAAGGCGATGTTGATGATCTGGGGGTAGACGGCGCCGTCCGCGGCGTTGCCCTCGGCCGCCTGCAGCACCTGGTTGAGCACCGGCAGGCACAGAAGCTGGTCAAGGCCTCCAGTAAACGGACTCGAGCCGTCGCCGCCGTAGGCCAGCGACCAGCTGGCAACAATCCACAGCACACCGACCAGGCCAATGGCGCCAAAGCACATGAGCATGGTGTTGATGACATTTTTGCGCCTGGACAGGCCGCCATAGAAAAACGCCAGACCCGGTGTCATTAAAAACACGAGCATGGTGCAGATGAGCATAAACGTTGTCGATCCCGTATCGTACATTCGCTCCCCCTTGGTCGCATGGACGTTGTCGGCGCCCATAATGCGGTCGAGGGGCAACTGGTGTAGACCAGATACGGCGTTGTTAAACGCCGCGTTGTCGAATGGAAACGGTGCCGCAATCTTGGAAACGGCGCGGCAACGGGCGCGAAACGAACGGGAAATGTGCGAACAAGAAGGGCGCGCTTGGCCCCGCTCTGGCTAGCGCCGGAACAGCTCGCGGGCTCGATCGCGGAGGTCGGTAGCTCGGATGACGCCTTCGTAGCGATTGATGCGCAGACGCGGGAAGGCGTTAAAGAAGCGTAGGTCGCGGCGGCTGAGCGACACGCTCGGCACCGGACGGCTCATGCGCTTTCCGGCAAGGCGACGACTGAGCGACGGACGCGGCATGCTCGGCGCGGCATCGGCCACGCGGCGGGCAGCGAGCGCCAGGCCGCGAGCACCATCCGAGATAAATGTCGGCATCGAAGCCTTCTCGCGCAGGGCATCGAGCGCCGCGTCGCCCAGCTCGGCCAGCCACGCGTTAACGGCGCGACCGCGGATATGCGTCTGCGCCACCGAATCGATCGCCGAATCGGGAATACGTTCGAGCATAGAGTCGGAGGCATCGGCAAGCGACTCATTGATGCGGTCGGCAAGGTCGACACGCACACGCTCCAGCTCATCGGACAGGCGGCGCCAGCTGGCCAACGAGCACACCGCATCGACCATCATCGCGACCGCGACGATAAAGGCGGACAGCCGCACAATCAGCACCGGCAGATGGCCAAGCAGCCCCAGCAATGCCGGCTCCACTAAACGGCAAATGCACAGCGCGCCCAAGCCAAACGCACAGGCCCAGTACAGGCAGATGCGTCCGTGCAGGTTAAACGGCAGGTGTGAGTAATCCCAAAAGCGCGCGCCTGTTGTTTTTTCCAATAGAAGGCCCACACTGTACTCGATTACGCTGCATACAAGCGCCGCGGCAACAAACTGGCTCGAGGCATCCGGAATCCCGCGCAGCAAAAGCCAGCAGGCTATGCCGCCCACACCATAGATAGGGCAACACGGCCCCAGCAAAAAGCCACTGTTGGCAAATCGTCCGTGATTGAGCATGGCGCAAACCGTCGACTCCCACGCCCAGCCGCAAAACCCGTAAAAGGCAAACGAGAGCACCAGTGCCGAGAGTGGACAGGCGGCAAGCGTCGCGCCGTCAAATGCCATGTCGATCGCGGTTCCCACCGTCTACCCTCTCCTCTTTTCGTTCGATTCGCTGCTCACGTCATCGTCCGCCTTGTCCTTGCGCCGCAGACGGCCGGCGACCGTCTCACGCAGAGCGCACCATTTATCTGCCAGGCATACAATCCAAGCCTCACGACACGTCGGCGGCACCGGCACCAGCGGAAACATATGGCGCGCGATGATATTCCGCTCGCGCGACGTCAGCTCAAAATCTTCCTCCGCACGCGCCAGGGCAAAAAACGGGTGACGAAAGCCATGCAGTCGATGGCTTGGGTCGGGATCGTGCCAGTCATAGAGAAAGTAATCGTGCAGCAGGGCCCCGCGCAGCAGCGAGGCGCGGTCGACCGAAATGCCCGCACGGCCCAAGCGCTCGGCAAATGACAGACTTGCCCGCGCCACCGAGGTCACATGCGTATACACCGTCACATCGCCATGCTGGATAAACTCGCGCGTCAGGTCCAGACGGCCCGCCTGTGCCAGTTGACGGGCAGCATGGTCTACTTCGCACGCGATTTTCTCGGCACGAACGGTATCGGACATGCGGCCTCCTTCCGGCGGCGCTCGGCGGCAAGCCACAGCCTGCACGCAATGAATAAAATCATCATGGAACTTATCAGTATGGCATCGGACAAAACGTTTTGCCCCACCAGTTGGCGAATTACCGCGCCGCCGTCACATATCAAACGCCAAAATGTGCGAGACTGTCTTGTGCAATTGTGCCGGCCGAGGGAGTGCCGGCGCACGATTCGCATGGAGTAACCCACAACGATGCTGCTTACGCAAA
The DNA here is from genome assembly GCA_959596505.1 of uncultured Collinsella sp. Classification (GTDB taxonomy): domain Bacteria; phylum Actinomycetota; class Coriobacteriia; order Coriobacteriales; family Coriobacteriaceae; genus Collinsella. The sequence continues at coordinate 14,022 of CAUFWM010000007.1, read as the reverse complement.
CGACAACGCCCGAGGACGTCAAGGCTCTCGATCGCGCCGAGCTTCCGCTGCTCTGCGGCGAGATCCGCCACGCCATCCTCGAAAGCTCCGCCGCCGTCGGCGGGCACGTTGCCCCCAACCTGGGCGTCGTTGAGCTTACGGTTGCGCTTCATCGCGTGTTTAACTCCCCCACCGACAAAATTGTCTTTGACGTGTCGCACCAGACCTATGCCCACAAGGCGCTGACTGGGCGCGCGTACACTTATATCGACCCGGCACGCTACGGCGAGGCCTCTGGCTTTGCCAATCCCGACGAGTCCGAACACGACCTGTTCGCCATGGGCCACACCTCCACATCGGTGAGCCTGGGCTGCGGCTTGGCGCACGCTCGTGACCTGGCGGGCGATGCGTACAACGTCATCACCATCATTGGCGACGGTTCGCTTTCGGGCGGTCTGGCGTTTGAGGGCTTTAACAATGCCGCCGAGCTCGACAGCAACCTGATCATCATCGTCAACGATAACGACCAGTCCATTGCCGAGAACCATGGCGGCCTGTATCGCAATCTGGCCGAGATGCGCGCCAGCAACGGCACCTGTGAGCGCAACGTTTTCCGCGCGATGGGGCTCGACTACTGCTATCTGGACACCGGCAACGATGTGTTGGCCCTGGTCGACACGCTGCAGGAGCTGCGCGATATCGATCATCCCATCGTGCTGCACGTCTCCACCGCAAAGGGCAAGGGCTTTGAGCCAGCCCAGAGCGACCCCGAGCGCTGGCATCATGTGGGTCCGTTTGACATGGCGACTGGGCGCAAGCTCTGCCCGGGCCATCCGAGCGAGCCTGCGCCGCGCACCTATGCCGACATTACGGGCGAGGCGCTCAGCGCCGCCATCGAGCACGATCCGCAGGTCGTGGGCATCACGGCCGCCACGCCCTACATCATGGGCTTTACACCCGAGCTTCGCGCCGCCGCCGGCAAACAGTTCGTCGATGTGGGCATTGCCGAGGAGCACGCCGTGACCTTTGCCACCGCGCTTGCGCGCTCGGGTGCCAAGCCAGTCTTTGGTGTGTACGGCACGTTTTTGCAGCGCGCCTACGACGAGCTGTGGCACGACCTGTGCCTCAACGATGTCCCCGCAACCATCCTGGTGTTTGGCGCATCGATCTTTGGCACCACATCCGAGACGCATCTTTCGTTCTTTGATATTTCTATGCTGGGCGCTCTCCCCAATATGCGTTACCTGGCGCCTTCCTGCATGGAGGAATACCTATCCATGCTGAGCTGGTCGCTCGACCACCGCGAGCATCCCGTGGCGATTCGCGTGCCGGGCATTGGCTTGGTAAGCCGCCCCGATCTTGCGCCTGCCGAGGACGCCGATTACGGCGCCGTTCGTTACAACGTGGTGTGCCAGGGTCGCGACGTGGCCGTGCTCGCGCTTGGCGATTTCTTTGAGCTGGGCGAGCGCGTGGCAAACCGTCTGACTGCCGAGTACGGCATCGAGGCCACGCTCGTCAACCCGCGCTATGCAACCGAGCTCGACCGCGAGTTCCTCGACAGCCTTGCCGCCAAGCATCGCGTTGTCGTCACCCTCGAAGACGGCATCTTGGACGGCGGCTGGGGCGAGCGCGTCGCGTGCTACTTGGCCTGCACGCCCGTGCGCACGCGCACCTTTGGCATCGCCAAGGGCTTCCCCGACCGCTACGACCCCAACGAGTTGCTCGCTCAGAACGGCATGACGGCCGAGAACATGGCCGCCGAAGCCGTTAGGCTACTTAACGAGTAAAAAACCTCCGCAAGGGAAGCACCCCTGCGGAGGTTTTTATTTTCGCGCGCGATTATCTCAATCTGTAACATCTAGGGCCCGAATTCCCGTCTAACTGTTACAGATCTAGACAAACCGTCTTTGCCCCTGACCTTTGTCTCAATCTGTAACAGATAGAGACCTTTTGGCCGTCTAACTGTTACAGATCGAGACATTCGAATTCCCCTGAAGAGAAAATCTCAATCTGTAACAGTTAGAACCCATTTCCTCGTCTACCTGTTACAGATTGAGACAAAGCAGCGAGACAGGCCACCACATCTGCAAGAACCACCACAAAGGTGCCTGTCCCTTTATGGTAGGTAGAATAACCCATAAGGTAAGTATGTTTCTGAGTTATTTCGTGTTGACCCATTTGAGCGGGATAGGGTATAACTCTACTCAACCGCTAGGGATTTTATTGAGAAAGGTGTTCTACCATGAGCAAGAACCTCTCCCAGCAGGTCGTTCTCGACCGCCGCGGCTTCGTTGCCGCCACCTTCGCAACCGTTGCCGGCCTTGGTCTTGCCGGCTGCTCCGACACCAGCGCCGAGGCCGACAAGGGTTCCGCCGTCGGCTCCTCCAAGAGCTCCGAAGATACCGAGGCTTCCACCATACTCGATGCCAAGGCATTCGACAAACTCGTCGACAACGGCCCCAAGGCCGATGACGACGCCATCGCCGCCAGCACCTGGGCCACGGCCGTCAAGGACGCCGGTGTCTTTAAGATCGGTGGCGTTCAGACCTCCACACTTTTCTCCCTCCTCAACGAGAAAGACGGTCAGACCCGCGGCTTCGACGCCGGTATCGCACAGCTCCTGTCCAACTACATTCTGGGCGAGAACAAGGTCGAGATCACCCAGGTGACCTCGGACACGCGCGAGTCCGTCCTGCAGAACGGCCAGGTCGACGCTGTCTTTGCCACCTACACCATCACTGACGAGCGCAAGAAGCTCGTCTCCTTCGCCGGTCCCTACTACTACACCCAGCAGGCTATCCTGGTGCTCGCCGACAACGACGACATCAAGAGCGTCGACGACCTGGCCGACAAGAACGTCGCCGTCCAGTCCGGCTCCAACGGCCCCGCCATCCTGGAGGAGTTCTCCCCCAAGGCCAGCCAACAGGAGTTCAAGACCGACGAGGAGGCCCGCCAGGCACTTCAGCAGGGCCGCGTTGACGCCTACGTCATCGACAACAACATGCAGCAGAGCGCCCTGGTCCGCGAGCCCGGCAAGTACAAGATTGCCGGCAAGCCCTTCGGCAGCAAGGAGCCCTACGGCATCGGCCTGCCGCTCGATTCCGACGGTGTCGCCTTTGTCAACGACTTCCTTAAGAAGATCGAGGACGATGGCACCTGGACCGAGCTGTGGCAGATCTGCATTGGCGACCGTACGGGCGACACCAATGTTCCCGAGCTGCCCGAGATCGGCGCCTAGGCAGCGAGCCTAGTAACGGCCGCTACGAAACCATACGGAAACGCACGATGCGCTTTATTGCGCTAAACTGTTTCCTCACTGAGTTGTCGGGGCTTCCGTACACACGGGAGCCCCTTTCCTTACCGGCGGGAGGTCCGCATGAGTCTCTCCGAGCTCTGGTCGCTCTATGGCCAGAACTATATCGACGCGCTGCTAGCAACCTGGGGCATGACGCTTGAGTCGTTTGCCATCGCCATGGTGCTGGCCGTCGCCGTCACCGTGATGCGCGTGTCGCCGCTCAAGCCGCTGCGCGTCTTTGGCGACCTGTATGTCCAGGTCTTCCGTAACATCCCCGGCATCGCGCTGCTCATTATCGTCGTCTATGCGCTGCCCCCGCTCAAGGTCGTCCTGCCCTACCGCACCTGCGTCATCGTCGCCACAGTGCTCTTGGGTTCTGCCTTTGGCTCCGAGAACTTTATGAGCGGCATCAACACCGTCGGTGTCGGCCAGGTGGAAGCCGCCCGCTCGCTGGGCATGAGCTTCAGCCGTATCCTCGCCAAGATCGTGATTCCGCAGGCGCTGCGCTCGAGCGTGCTGCCCATGACCAACCTCTTTATCGCCGTCATGCTCACCACCGCGCTCGGCAGTCAGGTGCCGCTTAAACCGCAGGAGCTCACCGGCGTGGTGAGCTACATCAACACGCGCTCGCTCGGCGGCGTCGCCGCGTTCTTTATCTCGGCGCTCGGCTACCTGGGCACGGCCTTTGTGGTGAGCCACATTGGCAACTATATCGATAAGAAGGTGAGGATCCTCCGATGAGCAAGCACTCCACCTCCGCGCTCACCATGCGCGATGCGCTCTACGAGGCTCCCGGCCCCAAGATGCGCGCCAAGATTCGCATCGGCACCGCCATCTCGCTTGTTGCCGTCGCCGCGCTCGTTGCCCTCGTGCTGCAGCGCTTTTATGTGACCGGTCAGCTTTCGGTCCACTATTGGTATTTCTTTACACACCTCACCACCTGGAAGTTCCTGCTTGCCGGCTTTGAGGGCACCGTTAAAGTCGCACTCACCGCCGGCGCCATCGCGCTAGTGCTCGGCCTTGCCCTTATGCTCGGTCGCACCAGCGACATTAAGCCGCTGCAGCTGGTCTGCCGCGTGCTCACCGACTTCTTCCGCGGCGTGCCGAGCCTGCTGTTCATCTATTTCTTCTTTTTGGTGCTGCCCCAGTACAAGATCGCGCTGCCATCGTTTTGGATGCTCACGCTTCCCGTCGCGCTCGCCGCAGCCGGCGTGCTGGCCGAGATCTTCCGTGCCGGCGTCAACGCCGTGCCGCGCGGCCAGGTCGAGGCCGCCCAGGCACTCGGTCTCTCCAAAGCTAAAATCACCTTTAAAATCGTGTTGCCGCAGGCTATCCGGTTTATCATTCCGTCGTTGATTTCGCAGCTCGTGGTCGTAGTCAAAGACACCACCGTGGCCTACGTGGTGAGCTACCCCGACCTTATGCAAAATGCCCGCGTGCTCATTACCAACTACGACGCCCTCGTGTCGGTCTACCTGGTTATCGCGGTCATCTACATCCTCATCAACGTCGCGATCAACAAGGCCGCTGTCTATGTTTCGCACAAGACCGGCGCGACCATCATCCGCTAACGCTTTACCATTTCGAGTCATAAGGAGCCGAGCACCATGGCACAGAGCACCTCTTCCACCGGCAATCAGCCGCTGATCGAGCTCAGACACGTCGATAAGCACTATGGCGATCTACACGTCCTCAACGACATCAATCTCTCGGTCGACCGCGGCGAGGTCGTCGTTGTGATCGGCCCCTCGGGCTCGGGCAAGTCGACCATGTGCCGAACCATCAACCGTCTGGAAACCATCGACTCGGGCGAGATCCTCATCGAGGGCGAGCCTCTGCCGCAGGAAGGCAAGGATCTTGCCCGCATGCGCGCCGAGCTAGGCATGGTGTTTCAGCAGTTCAACCTGTTCGCACATATGACCGTGCTGCAGAACGTCATGCTGGGACCGGTCGACGTGCTGGGCGTGTCCAAGGACGAGGCCCGCGAGCGCGCCATGGACCTGCTGAGCCGCGTGGGCGTTGCCGAGCAGGCCGATAAGGTGCCCGCACAGCTCTCGGGCGGCCAGCAGCAGCGCGTAGCCATCGCCCGCTCGCTTGCCATGCAACCCAAGGCCATGCTTTTTGACGAGCCCACGAGTGCCCTTGACCCCGAGATGATCAACGAGGTGCTCGAGGTCATGGTCCGTCTGGCCCAGCAGGGCATGACGATGATCGTCATCACACACGAGATGAACTTCGCCCGCCGCGTGGCCGACCGCGTCGTGTTTATGGCCGACGGCCAGATCGTAGAAACTGGCACGCCCGACGAGTTCTTCGACCACCCCCAGACCAAGCGCGCCCAGGACTTCCTCAACTCCATCAAGGGCCACTAGCCCAATTGCCACGCGGGCAAATTCATCACCAGCGTTTGTCCCACGTCACCCCTGTGCCATGTCCACCCGGATTCGAAAGCCACACCCATGATCGGAACCCGCACCTCATCGTCCTACACTCCGCACGTCGACGTCAATCCCGCCGACCGCCCGCTCATCCTGGTAGCACCACGCTGGGAAGAAGCGAAACCCTATTTGAGCGAGACGCTCTCCCCCAACGAGGAGATTGCGAGCGTCTTTGTCGATGCCATCCTTGCCGCCGGCGGCCTGCCGCTGCAGATGTCCATTACCGAAGACGTCGATGTCATCCGTCATTACGTGGAAATCGCTGACGGTATCGCCATTCCCGGCGGCCCGGACGTCAACCCCAAACGCTGGGGCGACGAGCGTCCGTACGACCCCACGCTGTGCTGCGAAATTCGCGACCGCTTTGAGTTTAAGCTGGTTAACGAGGTGCTTCGCGCCAAGAAGCCGCTCTTTACCACCTGCCGCGGCACGCAGTTGCTCAATGTCGCCACTGGCGGCACCCTGTGCATGGACGTGCCGAGCCTGGGTGCGCGCGAGGGCCGAACGCAGTGGCGCCACACCCACGTGCTCAACGACCCTGTGCACCCTGTCGAGGTCGTGCCGGGCTCGCTGCTGGAGCGCGCGGTTGGCGGGCACGGGCTGATCCAGACCAACTCGGCACATCACTGCTGCGTCGATCGTCTGGGCAAAAGCACGCGCTTGGTCGCCAAGGCAACTGACGGCGTTCCCGAGTGCATCGAAGTCGAAGGCCAGCCTTTCTGCCTGGGCGTGCAATGGCACCCTGAGTACACGTGGAAGACGCTCGAGACCGACTTTAACCTGTGGAAGTCGTTTGTCGAGGCAGCGACCAAGGTTAAGCAGGCCCGCTAGCTTACGAACCACACCGGCTAAAACCATCCATGCCAGGGGGGGCGGACACCAACTACGGTGCCCGCCCCCTGTATTTGATATGCTAGGTCCACTAACCCGTCAGGCAATTTCAATCACCTCATCGCATGCCGAAATAAGCACAGGGTCGTGCGTAGCGATGACCGTGATATGTCGCCCCTTTCTTTCCTTAAGGATTTCGATAAACGCCTGCTTGCTCTGACTGTCAAGTGCAGATGTCGGCTCATCAAACATCATCACGTCCGGGTTTTTCAGCAGCTGGCGAATTATCGCTATTTTTTGTTTCTCCCCCCCTGAAATGTTGTTCTGCTTATCGTCCAGCTCGACATCAAGTCCACCACTTGAATCGACCATCTTTTTAAGCCCCATTCTCTCAATGAGGCTCTCAAGGTCACGCTCTTCAGTGCTTCTGCAGCAAAGAGTTAAATTGTCCCGTATCGACCCCTCGGTCAGGGGCGGCTCCTGCTCAGTAATCCCGATATTGCGCTTCCGCAGCGCATAACGGTCCAGAGAGCTCAGGGGCTTGTCGTTAATCCAAATATCACCCTTGCAGTTTTCTGGATCGCAACCGCTTATCACATCCAACAGCGTGCTCTTACCGGAACCGTTCGGCCCAACGATTCCGTATACCTTTCCTTTTTCCAAAGAAGCTCGAATGTCTCTGAACGCGGTTTTTTCAGACCCAGGATAGCTATACGCCAGCTCGGAACAGCTCACCTCGTAAACATCGGCGAGGATAATGGCCCCATTTGAGTCCTCTGGCATGTCCAGCAAGCGCCGCAAACGCTCGTAGGATACTTTTGACGTTTGATAGTCCTTGCCCAGCGCAAGGAAGAATTCAATAGCCGAAGAATAATAGGAGTAATAGCTTAGCGCCGTCATAAGATAGCCGGGCAGCAAATTGCCGTCGAGAACTTCCTTTGCGCCCAGGATCAAGATTCCACCCTGTGCCAAAGATGTGACGACAGTGTTGGCAAACGTAAAGGTCGCATTAATTTGCTGGTTCTGATAAACGCAACGATATAGCTCTGCAAAAGAGTGCTCAAGCCTTTGCTTGAAAACCTCGAATAGAACATGTCTGCGGATAAATTGTGCGTTGCTAAGCTGCTTCTCCAGATCGGAAAAGAATCGAGCCTCCTGCTCTTGAGCCTCGAAACTTCTTGCGAACAAACACTTTTTGAAAAGCGAATAGACCGCGCCACCTATTATGCCAAGAGCCATACACAGCATTGCCAGGTGACCGTTTATGGTCGCCAGGACAACAAACACCACAAGCAACGTCACTATATTGCTCACGCTTTGGACACTTGCGTTTATAACAAATATCACCAAATCGTTAGCGTCATGATTAATCTGTTGGTTGTAATATGAGGCATCAAAATTAGAAAAGAAGGCCCGTGGTAGCCTTTGAACGTGACTTATCACCTCTTCATTCAATGCAAATCCCACATGTGTTTGCAGATCGACATAGACCAGCTCACTGACGCAATTCAAACCGGCTCGCACAATACCCAGCGCTGCTATCTCAGCGCCGATGGCGATTGCGCTTTCCCCATCTCGCGCGACACCGACAAAGTTGTTGACCAGTTGTCCCGTCAGAAAAGGAATTGCGAGACCAACCATAAGCGAGAGCAGGCACATTAGAAGATAGGTTATATACTTTGGATTCTTGATTATTGTTCTTGCGCAGAGATTAAACATGAGCTGAATCCAGTTCCGAAAGCAATCGCTGAGCCTTCTCGGTCAAAATCATTCGTTGGCGCACCTGATACCTTTGAGATACGCACTGTTTTGACCCTCCATGAAGAGCGTGATTAGGGCAACCTCCCATACATGAGGGATAGGCAAAACACTCTTCACACTCATGATCGCTCGGCTCATAGTTTAGCCATTGGACCAGCTGAGCATTCATCCTCGGCCCTTCGGCAAGCGTACCGACGCAGCGTTCACGCATCCCGATTTCGTCCCAACATTTATAAAGATAGCCCTCCGGATCCACTACAAACGACCCTGCACAAACGGCGCCACAAATAGCCGGATTAAAGCGCACCGTCAGGTCAACGTAGAACCCCCTATCAACTGCATGACTATAAAAGTCCAGCTCTTCCCGAGAAAACGCCTCCATCGAAAAACAACTACTGTCACTTGGGCACGTATCGTTAATATTGTCGACAGGCGCCAGATAGAATCCAACCTTGTTTTTAAGGCCCTTTTCCTCGAGTGCATCCAGCAAATCGCCAGCACCGGCAATGTTATGGGCATCGACATTGCACCTGATAGAAATATCCAACAGATGCGTGACTTTAGAAACGTTGTCTAGAATCGCATCGTACGTCGGCTGTCCGTTCCGCAAGAACCGTCGAGAATCGTGGTCCTTTCGAGACCCGTCCAAGGTTATTTGAGCCATCTTGACGTCACAAGCCGCGAGAGTCTCGGCCACTTCTGGCGTCAGAAGATATCCATTTGTAACGATGGATGCCGAATAGGAGCACTATGGATTAAGGATCGCCTTTATACGCTCCGTAAGCCGCTGAATTTTATCGACTTGCAGCAACGGCTCTCCACCATACCAACCGATCTCAAGCTCGCTCAGCCCCCGTGAACGCTCCTTCACGAATGAGACAAGCCGGTCTTCAACCTCCGGAGTCATTGTCGTTTTGCGTTGTCCTTTTTCATAACAGTATGGGCAACAGAAGTTGCACTCCAATGTCGGGGCTATCGTCATGCCTAGAGAGCGATTGGAAAATCGAAGAAGACGGCCTATCGCCTTCATTTCCTCTTTTTCGTCACGATCATCTTCTAACAGCATTCCTCCTTGAAGCAACGCTTCGCGCAATTCATCTGGCTCCCATTCGGTTCCCGATACCATGCGGCACATACTTTCTGCATGTTGTTTATCCAACGAAAGGATCGCACCGGTCTTCGCATTCATCACCAGCGTTCTTTCGCCGTGGTTTTCAATCAAGTTGTATTGAGACGGCCTCATATGATTATCCCTCACAAACAATCAAAGAAATCTCGACCGCAATTGGTCGACGGTAAAGCAAATGGCAAGAACGCTTGTTACGTTAATCAGGCAGTCAATTAAAATCGAGGTGCATTGACTATCCTCCAACGGGGTCACGCCGCAAATCCACATGAGCATCGAGGACGGAAACGGAAGCATGGAATTGGCTCCGACCTGTATGTAGATCGTTACGACGTTGACAAGCAGCAGCATGCCAATAGGACCGAAGCCGGACCCAAAATAGGAAACAACGATCACGCAAGAGACCACATATGCAAGGCAGACGGCACTCGCCAGAAGAAGTCGATCGCAAAACATATTCAGGTTGAAACACTGTTGAGCATCCAAAACGATTGCACAGTTAAGACAGTACAAAACGACACTTGACAGGACAAACGCGCCCAATAGGGCGAAAGAAGACAGCACCGTTCGCGCAACGGTAACGCACGCCCGCTTCCCTCCCCGAGCCTCCGACAGCCCCCACGGTTCCTCGACAAAGCCCGAACTAACAAAGCGCGGCACAATACAAGCCGCGATGAACGGAAAGAACAATGCATGAGCCAACGGGGCCACGTTGAACAGCAAGCCGCGAAAAACCTCTGCATTACCAAATAGAAGGGCGTCCTCTGCCGACAGTTTAAGCGTCGGGTCTGGGAAAAAGCCCAAGAAACTGCCCTCGCGGAGGCTACAGAACCACATCGGGAAAGAATTAAGCTGCAATATCACCATACACGCATAAATTGCCAGGATTAAGACGTACGTCCATTTGCTCACATGCTTCAATTCTGAATGGAGGAACCTTTTAATCTGACGAGCCATTGAGCACACCTCCGACACGACAGGTCACGAGAGCGTAAATCAATACCGATAGACAGCTGGCTGCCACGCCATAGCCCAGAAGCGCCAGGTGCCCCATATCGCTATACCCAAGGGCACATCCGACCCCTAGGTACGGCCCAGGAAGGAAGAAGATCCATCGCAAGGATGGTATAGGTGCCTGAAGGAAGGTTCCGTAGAGCGTCAAGCTCATGACAAATCCAATTATTATTACAGCCCCGCTCAATACAGCGCTGCCTGTAATCCGATAGATGGTCATCGTCTCCAACGCAACCGATATCACCAATACGGCGTTGATTATCATCGCAGGAAAAAATGCAGCCAGCATGCCGTGCGTGTAGTTTTGCTCCCCACGCATTATGGCTATTGCAAACAAAAGAAGGCAAAGTGCGCTATATGCTGCACCGACTATTAAAGCAGACGAAAGCACATGTGCCAGAGCCCCATTAAAGCGGGCGAGACCTCTTGCTGAAGAAATTCGGTATCCCTCTTTATAGCCATGCTCCTGTAAAAGCACCAAACAAACGATGAGTGGAACGAACAGGGATGTACCGGCAAAAGCGCTGCGCGCAAGGGACTCATCAGGCGCAGAAGGATCGATTGCATTCCAGAGGAAACCAATATCCTCCCCACAAACGCCATAGCCAAAGCCTAGCAACGTTGCTCCGTTATTTAAAAAAACGCCGAAGAGAAGACCGCACGCCAACATAAGCGTAAGACCAAACTGCGCCGGAAACATCCTGTGTAGACGCATCATATCTGCCTTTATGGGATGGATCGCCCGCTTCATAGCGAGACCGCGTTCATCAAGCGCCTGTAATATTCTTTTAGGGACGACGCCTCATCCCTTATGACATCCATCGATTCCTTTTTCAGCAGTTCACCGTCATGAATAAACACGCAACTTGTTGCAACCGATGCCAACTCATCCAAATCATGGCTAGAGATGAGCATGGTCTTACCCTGTTCTCGATTCAATCGGCCGATAAGGGCCCATATACTCTCGATGCCCAGCGGGTCCAACCCATTTGCCGGCTCATCGAAAATTAGTACGTCGGTGTCACCCAACAAAGCCGTAGCTATATCCAGTCGCCGTTTCATTCCCAGAGAAAAACTGCTCACGCTCTTTTTCTCATCGACGTCCAGCCCGACTAGGCCCAAGACGCGAGGAACCTCACGTGTCTCATCGAGCCCCCATTCCGCACATCGGATCCGAAGATTCTCCACCGCACTGAGGGATTGGTATGCTCCGCTGGAATCTGGCACATAGCCGACACGCGTCCGCATCAGGCTCAGCTCTTTTTTCGACTTGCCTCCAAAGAGCTCCACGCTCCCCGACGATGGCTCACAGAGGCCCAGCACTATTTTAATAAGCGTGCTTTTGCCCGCCCCGTTTGCACCAACAAGGGCGCAAAGTTCAGACTGATTCACCTCGAAGGAAACGTCATGCAACACACGCCGTTTTCCATAGCGCTTTGACACCTTTGATAGCTTTATCGCTGATGCGCTCATTGGCCTCCTATTCTGCTTGATAACAAAACCGCTGCTGCCAGACTGTCGCCTGGCAGCAGCCGCAACTGCTAGAAATTAACAACACACAAGTTTTTGCTGCAGTTATTGACGCAGACGCGTGCTCCACAGAATGCCTTGCAGTAACCGTTGCACCCACCACCGGGGTCCACATAACTCGGCTTTACAATCCAGCTCATATCGTTCCTCCTTTCTTTTATCGTTCGTTCTTGATGTTATTGTTTGCCGATAACTTATATTTGTCAAGATAATTAATAAACAAAGAACCCGTGTTAGACACGGGTTCCGTTACACTGATATTTCGTTATAGTTGTTCTTTTTATGCTACTCGTCGCTCAAATCTACAGCGAAGACCGATGTCGGAAGCGACACCTCATTGCCTCTGCCATCCCGCATCTGCCTCACGGCATTCTTCGCGCGCTCGACAATAAGTTCCTCGAGCTCCTTCTCGCTCACGCGCTGAATAATATCTCCCGGTTGACAATCAAGCTCATCACAGATTTCAAGAAGCGTCTTAAGACGAATAGCTTTAATTTTTCCGTTTCTTAGCTTAGAAATATTAGCCGGAGTATGCCCCGTGGCACGAATCAGATCAGAGCTGGTCTTTCCGGTCTTAAGCAGCTGCGTCTCAAGCTCGATGATGAGATAGCTCATGTTTCCTCCTACACAAGCTCGTCAGACTGCTCCTGGAGCAGCGAGGCATAGCTCCAGATCACCGAGACAAACAAACAGACGGCCGCGCCGATAAGCGACCCCGCGTCAAAGGCAACGCCCTGGCAAATCGCGATAACGAAGGAATGAGGCACGACGCAAAGCTCCAGCCCACCAATGGTAAGATTGACCGATCCATAGGCACCAACAAGCGAAACCGCGGCGTTAACAGCAAAGGCAAGCGCGAGAACACGGATAAGCCGCACATGCGCCCTGGTAAAGGGCGATACGCCCCGCGAAATGTCACGGCTGATTCCGCACAAAACGACAAGCGAAATACCCATGACAAGCGCCATGCACAGTCCGCTTGGGATAACGATGCGCCCGCCATTGAGAAGCGTCACAACACCGAAAGAATCGACAGAAGCAGCGTTTGCAACCGCATACCAGATCACGTAAACAACCAACGCGGCGAAAGCGACGAGCATTCCCGCAAAAACGACCGCCATGCAAAAGCCAAGCTTCCTTACAGTCTCGCCCGCCTTGGCCATACGCTGAACGCTGTTGGACATATACTCACCCTCATCGAATCTATCGTTATCGGAATAGTTTATCGAACAACGATATGGATTGCATGTACAAAGCCCAGCCGGTACGCATAGGTTATTTACTAATCCGAAGGGTGAGAGTGGATTTTTGGACACGTATCGAACGAGAGTGGATAATCTCCCACTTTGAGGCCGGGGACTGCGGACAAAAAGTTGGACCGTCAAGGTCCGGTTTGGAGTCCGCATGACATACAGTAGAGCCGTAGTAGAGAGGGCCGGGGAGCTCCGCCGCTCCGGGCTCTCGTGCAGGGAGATAGCCCGGGAGCTCGACGGGCCGAGCAAGAGCGCCGTCGCGCGCTGGACGAGGTCCGTGGCCGCGGGCGGAACCGTCGGGAGGGCGGTCGCGAAGATGGAGCTGCCGAAGGTCGTCGGGGACGGTCCGGTGTACCCCGACATCGACCCGGACGACAAGGACGCCCTGATAGAGCGCCTCGTCCTGGAGAACGCCGTCCTCAGGGCGGTGAACGACGTTTTAAAAGCCGCGAGCCTCGACGGGATGTCGAACAGGGAGAAGACCCTGGTGATAGACCGCCTGAGGCCTGCGGGGAAGTGGTCCTTGAGAGAACTCACCGCTTTCTTGAGGATATCGAGGAGCTCCTATGACTACCAGCGGCGCGCGATCGCCAGGCCGGACCGCCTGGCGCCGCTGAGGGCCCTCGTGCGGCGCGTGTTCCTGGAGGACGGCGACGGCGCGCGCGGCTACCGCTTCGTGGTGCGCAGGCTCCGCGAGCGCGGCGCGACTTCCGCTCGGCCCTGCCGAACTTCCTGTGGCTTGTTAGCGTCAATATAATTTTCACCATTTCCACCAACGCATTTTCGCCAATCGCG
>CAUFWM010000006.1 GCA_959596505.1 uncultured Collinsella sp. | reverse complement strand
CGATTTGGGACATAAATCGTTGCGTGCCCTCAATTATCGCGTGTTCCTGCGGTTTATGGGCCACGGCATCGCGCCAAATCGAAAGTACCTGCATATCATCACCACGACGCAGCGCCTCACGCACCGAACACTCGGCATCGCTGAACAGGCACGGACGCACGTTGCCATCGGCCGTCAAGCGCAGACGGTTGCAGTTCGCGCAAAAATGGTTGGACATGGCGCTAATGAAGCCGACCGTTCCCGCCGCGCCCGGAAAGTGCCAATAGCGCGCAGGGCCCGCGCCGGCAGGAGCGTCGTTGATGTCGAGCGGCTCGAGCTCGCCCAGTCCCGTCGCGGCGGCCCCGGCATTGATGCGCGCCCGCAGCTCGTCGCTCGGCACGGTATCGCTCGCGTCCCACAGCTCGGGATTGAGCGCGGGCGCATGCGGGTCCACAGCGCAATGCGAGCTCGTGTGTTCGTCGCCGATGGGCATGTATTCGATAAAGCGCAGGTGGATGGGGCGGTCGAGCGTGAGCCGCGCGAGGGCCGCTACATCCTGGTTGAGCCGGCGCACTACAACGCAGTTGACCTTAACGGGCTCAAAGCCCCAAGCCAGCGCCGCGTCGATGCCAGCCATGGTCTGCTCGAGTCGACCCAGGCGCGTGATTTTTCCAAACAGCGTAGGGTCGAGCGTGTCGAGCGAGATATTGACGCGGTTAAGCCCGGCATCTTTGAGCTGCGGCGCCAGCTTGGGCAGCAGGGCGCCGTTGGTGGTGAGCGAGATGTCCTCGATCTGCGGAATCGCGCGGATGTCACGAATGAGCGGGATGATACGGCGGCTGACCAGCGGCTCGCCGCCCGTCAGGCGCACGCGGCGAATGCCCTCCCCCGCTACCAAGCGCACAAAGCGGGCGATTTCCTCGGCGCTGAGCAGCTCGTCGTGCGCGCGGGGCGCCACGCCATCGGCCGGCATGCAATAGATGCAGCGGAAATTGCACTTGTCGGTAACGGCAATGCGCAGGTAGTTGATATCGCGGCCAAAACCGTCATGTTGCACGTGCCCGTCCACGCAGCCCTCCCCTCACGCGGCGTTTTATTCTTCGGAAAACATAATACCCCACGAGAGAATCATGCCGACACCCGTACGACAGGACAGGTCGCCTCGAACAAAACGGACCTTCCAAGCCCATCCTCAACACAGACCATCACAACATTCGATGCTTTTCCCGTTTTTGGCAAAAAACGTCGAATGTTGTGATGGTTTGCCTGCCCACAGCACCCCGCAGAAGGACCAAAACGCCCCTAAAGGCCGCCGTCCCAGTGCCGAATCACGAATTCTCGTAGGTCGTTCTGACGTTTTTGGAACGCTTCGCTCCGGTCGCACTTGAGGCCCATTGCGAGCGCGATGGCGTTCATCGCCCGGTGAAATTGCAGCTGATGGGCAAACTGAGTCCCGGTGAGGACGATCATCCTAAAGCCCAGCGCGCTCAGCACGGTCATACGCTCCGCATCCGACGCGCTGCGCTGTTTATCAAGATGGTCCGAGCCGTTGTATTCAATCCCCGTACCACTCGCAGGCGCATATACGTCGATCTCGAAATACCCGGCCTTAGCGAGATATTTGAACTCGTTGGGAACATCGACCCGATGGTTGAGCTCGATCTTGGCGTATCCCAGCCCTCCCTGGGAACGCTTTGCTACGACCATGATTGCGGTGGCCGTCTCCATGGGCGACCGCGCGCCATCGTGCACGCGCTTGAGCACGGCGGCCGCGCGTATAGCCCCCTGACGAGATCGGTTCTCATTGCAATAGGCAATCAAGTCGGCAACGGTATACCTCTGCCCCATCTCGATATAATCGCCTGTCGACAGATGATTCAAATGGTATCGGGCGCAGATTTCGTAGCCATATTCCAGCTGCTCGGGCTCACTCATCCACGAACCCGCTTGGACAAAGCACATGGCCTCATCAACCACTAGAAGGCCCTCTGCCACCTCGATAAGATGGCCTGGAGGTACCGGCGCCCCAAACACGTGGCACCTAAATCCAGCCGGCGTCGAGCGCTCAAAATCGAAGTTGACGAGCGTGTCGATATGATCGAGCTCTTCTCGTGGAATACCGAACGAAACCAGATAGTCGGTAACAATCCCGGCAGCCGTTGAAGCCCTCAGTCCCTTGGCATCGAGTCCCAATTTGGGCAGGCTCGCGGTCGGCTCCGCCTCGTTAGCAAGCGAGTCCTCATCGTATAGGCTGCTTGCTCGCGAGAGCGGCTCGGACGGGCGCGCCACGTTGTGGTACAGCCAGGCAGTCTTATGGGACAGGACGATCGGCAGGTCCATGAGCCCTCCAATGAAGTCGGATAACCAACCTTATTCCCCTGCCCACGGGTCCGCACACCTTCGTGCGCAAGAAAGCGATTCCACCCGTTCGAGTGGCAGAAAACCCATCACAACATTCGATGCTTTTCCCGATTTTGGCAAAAAACGGCGAATGTTGTGATGGTTTGAGGCGAGGTGAGGGGCACAGAGGGCCAAAGCATCGTGCTTGGAGCGTGACTTTTTTCGCCCGGCACCCAACAAAAACCTTGACTCTACAATAGTTATAGGGTTTTCACTACACTGGTAGCTAAACGAACCAAGCCAGAAAGCCCCGCCCATGGAACACGACCTCACACGCGGCAATGTCCTCAAGACCATCGCGGTCTTTGCCCTGCCCTATATGCTCTCGTACTTTTTGCAGATGCTCTACGGCATGGCCGACCTGTACATGATGGGGCAGTTTAGCGGCGCTGCCGGCATCACCGCCGTGGGCAATGGCGCGCAGACGCTCTATATCATTACCGTGACGCTCGTGGGCCTGGCCATGGGAACGACGGTCATCGTCGGCCACGCCGTGGGTTCGCGTCGCTTCGATCGCGCCGAGACCGCCATCGGCAACACCATTACGCTCTTTATGGGTGTCTCGGTGGTGCTGGCCGTCATCTTGCTTGCACTATGCCCGCAGGTTGTGGCGCTCATTGGCACGCCACCCGAGGCGGTCGAAGGAACCGCCGCCTACCTGCGTATCTGCTTTATCGGCATTCCCTTTATCGCCGCGTACAACATTCTTTCGGCCATTTTTCGCGGTCTGGGTGATTCACGCTCGCCTATGTACGTGATTGGCGTGGCATGCATCATCAACATCGCACTCGACTTTCTATTTATCGGCCATATGGGGCTCGGCCCCGTGGGCGCGGCACTCGGCACGGTGACAGCACAGACGGCCAGCGTTGCCCTCGCACTCGTGTGGCTCAAGAGCCGCCGCACGAACATCCACGTAAAGCGCAGCGACCTGCGCCCCCAGCCCGAGGTACTCGGCAGCATCCTTAAGATCGGCGTGCCCGTGGCCGTGCAGGACGGCTGCATCCAGGTGGCGTTTATGTTTATCACCGTCATCGCCAACCACCGAGGGCTCGTCGACGCCGCCGCCGTGGGCCTGGTCGAGAAGATGATCAGCTTTTTGTTCATTGTGCCGAGTTCCATGGGCGCCACCGTCAGCGCGCTCACGGCGCAGAATGCCGGCGCGGGCAAGGGCGACCGCGCGCGTCAGGTGCTCAAGGACGCCATGACGATCTCGGTGGTGTACGGTTGCCTGATCACGGTGCTGATGTGGCTGGTGGCGCCGGCGTTTATTGGCTTTTTTGCCAAGGACCCCGCGGTGGTCGCGGCCGGTACCGGCTATATGCACAGTTATATTTTCGATGCAATCTTTGCCGGCATCCACATTTGCTTTAGCGGCTTTTTCGCTGCATACGGCAAGAGCTATATCGGCTTTGCGCACAACGTGCTGGCCGTGGCGCTCATTCGCGTGCCGGGCGCTTGGCTGCTGTCGAACGCCTATTCCGACACGCTGTTTCCCATGGGCATCGCTTCGCCGTGCGGATCAATTTTGTCGGCAGTCATCTGTGTTGTCGCGTTTACCGTGCTCAACCGGCGTGGGGCTTTTGACAAGTTGGTAGCGTAGCGGGGCAACGCAAGCCTGGCGCCCCTCCCCGACCCTATTGAAAGGAGCGGTCCTGTGATCGACATGCCAAGTGAACATACCGAGGGCCTGCTCCGCATTGGCGAGGTGGCGCGCCTGTTTAACCTGAGCGTGGGCACGTTGCGCCATTACGAGCAGATGGGCCTACTGGACCCGGCGCACATCGATCCGGCGAGCGGGTACCGCTACTACGGATCGCGGCAGCTCTCCACCCTCAATACCATCAGCCACCTGCGCGTTCTCGATTTGTCACTCGCGCAAATCCGTGATTTTGTGACCACGCGCGATGTGGACCTTATGCAGCGGCAGCTGGCTCAGCAGCAGGAGCTCATCGAGCGCAAGCGCCGCGAGCTCGAACGCGTGTCGCGCAAGATCGATAACCGGCTTGCGCTGCTTCACGATGCCCTGAACACCAAGCTCGACACCATTTGCACAATCGATGCGCCCGAACTTCGCTGCGCCGTGCTGCGCGAACGCGTCAATCCTACCGACGCCTATGCGCTGGAGTGGCAGATTCGTCAATTGCAGAAGGGGCAGCACGAGACCTTTGTCTTCTTGGGCAACTTGGGCGTTGGGATCAGCGCCGAGCGCCTCGCCGCCGGCGACTTTGACGGCTACGACGAGGTCTTTTTGTTGCTCGATAACACCGATGATTACGTGGGCGACGTCGAGACGCGGCCCGCCGCGCGATGCCTGACTATAAGCTTCCGCGGCACGCACGGGCAGGCAGGCACGCGCTATGAGCAGCTGCTCGGCTATATGCGCGAGCGCAACCTGACACCCGCCGGGCCCTCGCGCGAAATTGCCCTGATCGACGACATCATCAGCGACGACCCCACAACCTATGTGACACAGATCACGGTGCCGATTGCCCCAGCAAAGTAAGAACCGCCCGGAAGGCATCGTGCTTCCGGGCGGTTTTTCAATTTGGTTATCGATGCACTAAGCCTGGGGCACCTCACCAGTCGCCAGGATCTGCTCGAGTGCATCCTCATCCAGCACGGGCACACCCAGCTGCTCGGCCTTGGTGAGCTTGGAGCCCGCTTTGGGGCCGGCGACCAGATAGCTCGTCTTCTTTGACACGCTGCCCGAAACCTTGGCACCGAACACCTTGAGCGCCGCGCCCGCCTCGTCGCGCGTGCGATTGACAAGCGTGCCAGTAAGCACGAAAGTCAGGCCCGCGAGCGGCCGTGCGTCGGCGAGCTCGCCCGCCACGCCAGCGTCGGCTGCGGCTTGCGCGTGCGCAGCGCCCAAGTCGACCTCGAGCGAAAGGCCCGCCTGGCGCAGACGTTCCAGCACGGCAAGGTTCTCGGGCACGGCCAGGAACTGCTTGACGCTCGCCGCAATCTTGGGACCGATGCCCTCGCACTCGGCGATGTCCTCTTCGCTCGCCAAAATGAGCTTGTCAATCGACAGGAATCGTTCAGCGATGACCTCGCCCACGCTCTTGCCCACATGGCGGATGCCCAGGGCAAACAGCACGCGACCGAGCGGCTGGCTCTTGGACTTGTTGAGCTCGGCGATGATTTTCTCGGCCGTCTTGAGGCCCACCGGGATGGGGTCGCCCTTCTTGACGCCCTTTTTGCTGTTGGAGCTGGCATAGGTGCGGCCCGTGTCCAGGCCGGCGATGTCATCGACCGTGAGCTGGTAGAAGTCTGCGACATCGTGGATCAGGCCGGCGGCGATCATCTTGTCGACGATCTCATCGCCCAGGCCATCGACATCCATGCAGCCGCGGCTCACCCAGTGGAGCAGGCGCTCCTTGAGCTGCGCGGGGCAGTCGATGGAGACGCAGCGGTAGGCCACCTCGCCGTCCTCGTGGACCACGGGGCTGCCGCACACGGGGCAGACCTCGGGCATGTGCCAGTCGACCGAATCGGCCGGGCGCTTGTCGAGCACCGGGCCCACGACCTCGGGGATTACGTCGCCTGCCTTGTGCACGATGATGGTGTCGCCCTCGCGCACGTTTTTGCGGCGGATCTCGTCGATGTTGTGCAGTGTGGCGCGCGCGATGGTGGAGCCGGCAACCGTCACCGGGTCGAACTCGGCGACCGGCGTGAGCACACCGGTGCGCCCCACCTGAATGCGGATTTCGCGCAGGATGGTCTGCTTTTCCTCGGGCGGGAACTTAAAGGCAATGGCCCAGCGCGGCGCGCGGGCGGTAAAGCCCAGGTCGAGCTGCTGCTGGAAGCTGTCGACCTTTACGACCACGCCGTCGATGTCGTAGTCCAAGTCGCCGCGGTGCTCGAGGGCCTGGGCGCAGAACTCGTGGACCTCGGCAGGCGTGGCGCAGCGTGCCACGTTGGGGTTGACGCTAAAGCCGGCGCTACGCAGCCAATCGAGGAACTCGCGCTGGCTGTGGACATGCAGCGGATCGGTATCGGCGATGGCGTAAATAAAGGTGGCCAAGTCGCGACGCGCCGTCACCTTGGGGTCCTTTTGGCGCAGGGATCCTGCAGCGGCGTTGCGCGGGTTGGCAAAGGGGTCGCGTCCCTCGGCATCGGCCTCTTCATTCAGACGAACAAAGCTGCCCTTGGGCATATAGACCTCGCCGCGTACTTCGATGGCGCGCTCGCGGTCGGCACCCATGTGGGCGAGCGCCGGCTCGGACAGGTGCATGGGCACATCCTTGATGGTACGCACGTTGAGCGACACGTCCTCGCCCGTTGTGCCGTCACCGCGCGTGGCGGCGCGCACAAAGGTGCCGTTTTGGTAGGTAAGCGCCACGCCCAGACCGTCGATCTTAAGCTCGCAGGTATAGGTGACGCTGCCGGCACCAAGCGCGTCCTCGGTGCGCTGGAGCCATGCGTCGAGTTCGTCCAGATCCATGGCATCGTCCATGGAATACATGCGCGCCATATGCGTGACCGGCGTAAACTGCTCGCTCACGTACCCGCCCACGCGCTGGGTGTAGCTGTCGGGCGTTACCAAATCGGGGTAGGTCGCCTCGATTTCCTGCAGCTCAACGAGCATTTTGTCAAAGGCGGCGTCCGTGATCTCGGGCGCATCGAGCATGTAGTAGCGATAGGCGTGGTAGTCGAGCTCGTGGCGCAGTTCGGCCGCGCGCGCTGCCGCCTGGGCACGGGCATCGGTCGGTGCGGTGGCTTCCGCGGTCGCGGGCGTTTCGGTATCGATGTCCACACCGTCACCAAACAGGCTCGATTGCTCCATAGCGGCACTCCTTCGCTCGATTTCAAACGGATACTAGAGTACCACCGGTCACCATGGTGCCGAATAGCCCTTTCGAACCGCACCGAATCGGCAGCCGCCGAACCGGGGTGGGTCGCGCGATTAAACCATGCTCTTATCAGCTCTAAATGATCCGTTTTCCTCCGTCCCCAACGGATCAATAAGAAAAGAGGGGCTGTCCCGCGTTGATGGGACAGCCCCTCTGGCCTCGATATGTGCGAAGCGGCTCGCTAGTAGCCCTGACCGTAGCCTTGACCCTGGCCCTGCTGGCCCAGCAGCTCCTCCAGGTACTGGCGCAGCTGCTCATCGGTAATACCGCCGTTGCCGGTATCGGTCGCGCTGTCGTCCTGCTGCTGGCTCTGCAGCTCCTCGTCAGAGCCCAGCTCGACGGTGACCTTCTTCTCGTCCTTACCGCGCATGAGCGTGATCTCGACCTTCTCGCCCACTTCGTGGCTGCGCAGCGCGATGATCAGGCCGTCGGCGCTCGTAATCTCGTCGTCGCCCAGCTTGGTAATGACATCGCCCTCCTGGATGCCGGCCTTGGCGGCGGGACCGTCCTCGACGACGCTCGCCACGTACGCACCACTATCGGTGCTCAGCTTGTTGGTACGGGCGTTGAGCGCGTTGACGCTCGAAAGCGTGGCGCCCATGTACGGATGCACCGGCGTCTTGCCGTCGATAATCTGGTCGGCAATGTTCTTGGCGTAGTTAACGGGAATGGCAAAGCCAACGCCCGAGCTGGAGCCCGAATAGCTCTCGATAAGCGAGTTAATACCCACGAGCTCGCCGTTGTCGTTGACGAGCGCGCCACCGGAGTTACCCGGGTTGATGGCAGCATCGGTCTGGATCATATTGGCGTAGATGGTATTGCCGCTGGTAGAGCTCATGGCCGTGGAGCGATACAGCGCCGACACGATACCCGTGGAGACGGACTGCTCGTTGCCAAACGGCGAGCCGATGGCCATGACCCACTCGCCCACGTTGAGCTTGGAAGAGTCACCGATCTCAATCGGCGTGAGCTTGGAGGCGTCTGCATCCTTGAGCTTGATGACGGCCAGGTCGCTCGAAGCATCGTTGCCCACGAACTCGGCCTCGTAGGTGGTGCCGTCGTCCATGGTCACCACGTACTGGTCGTAACCATCGACCACGTGGTTGTTGGTGAGGATGTGGCCCTCGGTATCGAGTACCACGCCCGAACCGACACTGCCCGAACTATCCGACTCGTCGGCAGACTGCGAAAGCGAGCCATTCTGGCTGCCGCTCGAAGTGGCGGTGATGGAAACGACGGAGGGCAGGGCCTTGGCAGAAACGGCCTCGGCCAGCGTGGTGTCCTCGGAGTCGATGGTGATCTTTTGCGTCGATGAACCCGAAGCACCCGCCGTCACGGCGTTCCTGCCGCCGCCGATATCGAGCGTGCCGCTCATAATGAGCGCAATGACCAGCAGGGCACCGCAGGCACAACCGGCAAGTGCCGTAATAAAGATCGGCAGCTTTTTGGTCTTAGTCTTGACCACTGTGTGCTTGTTTACAACCTGCTGGCTGCCCAGCGGCTTGCCGGTCTGTGTGTCGTAGGCCTGCACGTAGGGAATGTTGCCGTCGGCAGGCGTCGACTCCACCTGCACGCGCGGCTGCTGCTGAGTCTCGCCGGCATTGCCCACATCCTGGGGACGCTGGGAATCGTTCTCGCTCATAGCTGCAATCCTTTCGTCAAATAACCAAAGGCCCGCCAAACACGTGGCGGGCCATCATTGTTCACGTTGAGTTGTACCCCAATATGCAGGTGCTCGTGTATGAGAACGCAATCTTTTAGGAATGCTTAAGTTCTGTTGCAGGCCCGAAAGGAACCCACGCTTGCGGCAAAACCACCACAAAGGTGCCTGTCCCCTTTGTGGTGAAAAGCTAGTCCTTAAACAGATAGCCCACGCCGCGGACGGTGGTGATGTGTGCCGCGATCTGCGGGCCCACCTTGGAGCGGATGCGTCGGATGTGCACGTCGACGGTGCGCGTGCCGCCGCAGTACTCGAAGCCCCACACGCGGTGCAGCAGCACCTCGCGGCTGTAGGCACGGTTGGGATGCGTCGCCAAAAAGCTCAGCAGCGAGTACTCCATCAGCGTCAGGTCGATAGGCTCATCATCAAGCGTCACCTGGTAGGTGGCCAGGTTGATCTCGAGGTTATCGATGTTGAGCACATCGTCGGCGGCGACGGTCTCCTCCTCGCCCATCAGGCGCTGTGCGCGAGCCTTGAGCTCGTTGGGCGTCGCCGTGGGGCATACAAAGTCGGCATGCGCGTGATTCGGCAGGCGCAGGGTGCCGAGTGCCTCGTCGTCGACAATCACCAACATGGGGACGCCGCCGCGATCGTCAAGCCACTTGGCAATCTGATCGATGCGGTCGCTGCGGATACCGTCGGAATCGAGGATCAGCAGGTCAAAGTCGTGCGCCGCAGTCGGCGAATCGGGGGTAGCCAGGCTCACCTCGACACCCAGGGTGGTCGTCAAGCTGCGGGCAAACTCGTGGAAGCGCGTCGTGCGCGCCATGAACAGGGCACTCTTTTCGGACATATCGACCTCCAAGGAAATGAGCTCAATCGTACTGGAACAAGCCAGCGCGATTAGGAGTTCGCCAGATAATGCTTGATCTCCCACTCGGTGATCGTAGACTCAAACTTATGCCACTCGTCGCGCTTCTTTTTGAGGAAGAAGCTGTGGATGTGCTCGCCGAGGGCATCCTTCATAAACTGCGAGTCCTCAAACACGTCGAGTGCCTCTTTGAGCGAGCGCGGCAGCGGCGTGTAGCCGGCCTCGAGCATCTGGCGGTCGGTGAGCTTGAGCGTCTCGGCCGTTGCCTCGGGCGGGAGCTCCAGCTTGCGCTCGATGCCGTCGAGACCAGCCGCCAGCGTGACGGCGTTGACCAGGTACGGGTTGGCCATGGGGTCGGGACTGCGCAGCTCGATGCGCGTGGACAGCTGCTTGCCGGGCTTGTAGACCGGGATGCGGACCATACTCGCGCGGTTGCGCAGGCCCCACGTGGCGTACTGCGGTACGGAGTCGCCACCCGTGGTGATGCGCTTGTACGAGTTGACCGTGGGGTTAGTGATAGCGCTGATCTCGCGCGCGTGCGCCAGGATACCGGCCATGTAGTGTTTGGCGATGTCAGAGAGATGGTACCTCTCGTCGCCCTCGCCCCAAAAGACATTGTTGCCGTCGTGGTCGAATAGCGACTGGCACAGGAACATAGCGCTGCCGTCCTCGCCCGCCAACGGCTTGGGCATAAAGGAGGCGTGGCAACCGCTCTCGTAGGCCTGCTGCTTAATGATGAGCTTTGCCGTGGTGATGGCGTCGGACATGCTCAGGGCCTCGGCGTGGCGCAGGCTCATGCCGTGCTGCGAGCGACCGGCGGCGTGGAAGGTGTACTCCACGGGCACGGACATCTTCTCGAGCGTGAGGACCGTGTTGCGGCGCAGGTCGCGGGCGGCGTCACTCACCGAAAGATCGAAGTAGCCCACGTTGTCGAGCGGCTCGGGGGTGTGCTCGTCGGAGAAGTAGTAGTACTCCAGCTCGGCGCCCACGTTGAGCAGATAGCCGGCCTTCTCGGCCTTGTAGAACATGCGGCGCAGGGCATCGCGCGGGTCGCCGGCAAACGGCTTGCGATCGGGAGTGCACACGTCGCAGAACACGCGGGCAACGCCGTTATGGCTCGGACGCCACGGTAGGATCTGGAAGGTCGAAGCATCGGGAAACGCCAGCATGTCGGCTTCCTCGGGCGTGGCAAAGCCCTCGATGGCGGAGCCGTCAAAGCCAATACCCTCCTCAAAAGCGACCTCGAGGTCCTCGGGGCTAATGGCAAAGTTCTTGAGGCGGCCGAGAATGTCGACAAACCACAGACGCACAAAGCGGATGTCACGCTGCTCTACTGAACGGAGTACGTAATCGATGTTCTGCTGGTTCATGTCGCTCCCCTTTCTTTCGGGCGGGTTTCGACTGGTCTATATCGCAGATACTATCGCAGAAAAATGTTTCCGCAGGGTTAAAGCGTATCAAGCGCTCAAAAAACGTGCGCGAACAGGCAGTCACGAACGAATGGTTAGCGCGAGGTCGATGCGCGGTATTCGATGTGGCCGGGGATCTCGATGCGCTTGGGGGCGAGCTTTGCGGCCTCGCCCACGGTGGTGGTAACAACATCGATGCGCTCGGACAGGCGCTCGACTACGCGCTCGGCAATGGTGATGGTGTCTTGCGCGGCCGTTGTCACACCGCCAAAGAGCACGTGGTTCCAGGGGTAGTCGTCAAACGTCGCGATTTTGAGCCCCGCCGGCAGCGAGGGACCAAGCTGCGCCAGCGCCTCGGTCAGACGCAGGAAAACCAGGCCGTTGACGGCGATAAGGCCGAGCCTTTTGCCCGCGTAGTCGCGGATGGTCTTGTCCAAACGGCCAACGCCCGTGGCGCCACCGTCGGCCAGGGTGACGACCTCGCCCGCAAGGCCGCGGCGCGAAAGCTCGTCGGCAAAGGCCTCGGCGCGCTCTCGACGCACGGGGCTATCGTCGCTTGCCTCGGTGAGCAGGCACAGACGCTCGCTGCCCGCAGCTGCCAAGGCGTCTACCAAGCCGGCGACCAGCTCGCGGTTGTTGGACGTCACCAAGTCGATGCCGCCATCGGCAACGTCGCGGTCGAGCAGTACAACGGGCAGGCGCCCCGCTGCCGCGGCGATCGCCTTGTCGTTGCCTCCGCAGGTATTGACGACCAGGCCGTCCACGCCGGCATCGATAAGTCTGGTGAGCGACTCTGCCTCCTTGGCGGGGTCGTTGCCGCTAATGGCGGTCATAAGCGAGCAGCCGCGCGCGGCGGTACTGGCGGAAAGCCCTTCGAGCATGGCGCTGGAGAACGGGTTAGCAATGTCGGCCAAGATCACACCGATGAGGTTGGTACGCGAGCTGCGCAGATTGCGCGCGGCGGCACGTGGACGATAGCCAGTGCGCTCGATAACTGCCGCGATGCGAGCGCGGGTCTCCTCGGTCATCTGCCCGGGGCGGTTGTTGAGATAGCGCGAGACCGTGGCCGGGCTCACGCCCGCCTCGACGGCAATGTCCTTGATTCTCATCTGCGCCATGGCGCACCCCGTTTCCCAATTGTCGGCAGTCTGAGCCATTTTAGGCATTTTTTAAAATTCTCAGTTGCAAAACGCTGTGGGTGAGCAGCATCGTTTTTGCGTCTCGAGCAGATGCAGTGATGGGCTAGATAGACGAGTCTTTGGACAGCTCAAAGTAGTCGGGATGCAAGGCGATAACCGGGCCCTGCTCCTCGGGCATCAGGTGCAAGTGCGTCTCTGCCAGATAGCTCGCCGTGTCGGTATCGCCCCTCTTAATGGCCTCGAGAATCCGGCGATGCTGCCGACGAATCGGCTCCCAATCCAGGTCCTGCGACACCATACGCAACCAGTTGTATCGCTCAAAATGCGTGTTGACGCTCTTCATCCAATTCCACAGCATGTGACGACCGGCAATCTCAAAACACGTCTCATGAAACAGGTTGTCCAGATCGAAAAAGCGACGCGTCTCGCTATGGTCGAGCGACTCGGACTCGGCAAGAATCTGCTCGAGCCGATGCTTTTGCTCGGGCGTGGCGGCAGAGCAGCATTTAATAAGCACGCTTCTCTCGAGTTTCTCGCGCAAGAAACAGGCATTCTCGGCGTGTTCCATGCTGATCTTAGAGACGTAGGTGCCGCTCTTGGGACGCGTTTCCACCAGCTCTTGCTCGCGCAGGCGCACAAAGGACTCGCGAATGGGCGTGCGCCCGATCCCCGTCTCCTTTTCCAGACCAATCGCCGAAAGGCGCGTGCCGGGCCTGAGCTCAGCATAGATGATCTTGGAGCGCAGTGCGTTGTATGCCTGGTCTTGCAGGCTCTGATAATGCTGGTGTTGTTCCATAAAGCCCTCGGATGAAGCCCACGGTTTGTCGAATATCACCCGTAATACTATCGCATCCCCCATTCCTTCAGCTGAGGTGAAATGGGGGTGCGCTCGCGTCGCCAGGATCACAAGAGCAAGCGGCGGCATCCCGAAACCCGGGACACCACCGCTGTTTTGCTATCGGATGGCGCAGAGACGCCCCTCCTCATGCGCCAAGGGATTGATTAGAGCTCGCAGGCAATCTTGTAGCCGTCGCCAATGGCGTCGCGGATGTTTCCGCACTTCTGGGCATCGCCCAGCACGTGGATGGCAACGCCGGCAGCGGCAAGGTCATCGGCCAGCTTGGTATTGGGGCGGTAGCCCATGGCAAGCACCAGCGTATCGGCATCGGCGATGGTGTGAATCTCACCGTCCTTCTCGTAGCTGATAGTGTCCTCGGTAATCTCGGTCACCTTGGCCTCGGTCAGCACGTGGACACCCTTGGAGAGCATGCGCGTGATAAGCACCGCACGACCGGCGCCGCCCTCGTTGGCGGCGAGCGTCTTGGTCATCTCGATGACGGTGACATCGCGATTGGCCGGCGACAGGTCGTTTACCAGCGGGGCCAGGTAATCGGCCGTCTCGCAGCCAACGGTACCGCCGCCCACAATGACGATCTTCTTACCCGGGAAAGCCTTGCCGCCCAGCAGGTCGTCGGCCGTCATAACCTGCTTAAAGCCCTGCATGAAGGCCGGAGCGATGGGCTCGGCGCCATAAGCCAGGACAACCTCGTAGCCCGCGTAGTCGCGCTGAATGTTCTCGGCCGAGAGCTCGGTGCCAAAGACGCACGTGACGCCGGCCTCGGCCAGGCGACGGTACTGATACTTGATCACGCGGGTGAGCTCCTGCTTTGCCGGCGGCACGGCTGCGATGCGCATCTCGCCACCCGGTTCGTCCTGTTTATCCACGAGCACCACGTTATGACCGCGCTTGGCGGCAATGTAGGCTGCCTCCATACCCGCAGGACCAGCACCCACAACGAGCACGTTCTTTGCCTCGGCGGCAGGCTCGTAGCCAGCCTCGTCGCGCTCCACGTCCGGGTTGACGGTGCAGGAGATGCGCTTGCCAAACATGATGCCGTTCAGGCAGCGCAGGCAACCGATGCAGGGGCGGATGTCGTCGGCGTTACCGGCAGCAGCCTTGTTGCAGAACTCGGCATCGCACAGATTGGCACGGCCCATCATGCAGATGTCGGCAGCGCCGTCCTCAATTAGCTCCTCGGCAATCCAGGCCTCGTTGATGCGTCCGACGGTGGCGACGGGAATGTTGACGTGCTTTTTGATCTCGCGCGAGCAGGCGGCGTGCGAGGCCTGCTGCGTGCCGGCGGCGGGAATCGCAGAGCCGCGCTTGATGGTGGTGCCGCCCGACACGTGAATCATGTCGACGCCGGCCTTCTCCAGGCGACGCGAGACGTAGATCATGTCGTTGAGGGTCAGGCCGCCGTCGGTGTACTCGTCGCCCGAAATACGGACGTCGATGATGAAGTCCTTGCCGCAGCGCTCGCGAATCTCGGCGATGACCTCGAGCAGGAAGCGCATGCGGGCGTCGAGCGAGCCACCGTACTCGTCGGTGCGCTTGTTGTAGAGCGGGGTCAAAAAGCCGCCAAGCATGCCGTGAGCGTGCGCCGCATGGACCTCGACGCCATCGACGCCAGCCTTCTGCATGCGCACAGCGGCATCGCCAAACTGATGTGTGAGCTCGTGGATCTCGTCGACCGTAATGGGGCGCGGCGCCTCGCGGGCATAGGACGGGCCCACAAAGGACGGAGCGATCAAGCGCGGCGTGCCCGGAATGTTAAAGGCCATGTAGGCGGGGTGGAAGAGCTGCGGCATGATCTTGCAGCCATACTCGTGGACGGCCGCGGCGAGCTTTTCCCAGCCGGGGATAAATGTGTCGTCGTAGCAGCACATGTCACCCGGCAGATAGGTATAGGTGGGCTCGACCGTCACGACCTCGGTGATGATCAGGCCCACGCCGCCCTTGGCGCGGGCACGGTAATGATCGACCAAGTCGTCGGTCACATAGCCATGATCGGCCAGGTTGGTGGACACCGGCGGCATAAAGACGCGGTTCTTGACCTCGGTCGTACCGACCTTGATCGGGCTAAAGAGCATCGGGTAGGCGGATGACTCCATACAGGCTTCCTTTCGTTTGAGCCGCTCGGCGGCAGTTGCTAACGTACCTATCGTATCAGTATCCGCCGCATTCGCACTCGCTCGCACTCCCCACCTTCAATCCCGACCCTCACAAAAAAGTTGCGGTGGAATACGGAGTAGATAAGGCCTTTGACAGCCAAAACGGTCCGTATTTCACCGCAACTGATGGGCGGGGTGGAATTGAGGGCTCAGATAGTCAGTCATGCCCTCATCCGCCACTCCCTCACCTACAGCGCGCCGTCCAGCATAAGGTTCACCTTGAGCACGTTGACCGTGGGCTCGCCGAACACGCCGAGGAAACGGCCCTTGGTGCACTGGGCGATGATGTCGCGCACCTCGCCTTCGCTCTTGCCCGTGGCCTTCGCCAGGCGCGGTACCTGGTACTCGGCGGCATCGGGGGAGATCTCGGGGTCGAGCCCTGAGCCAGAACACGTCACCAGGTCGACGGGCACGGCATCCATGCCGGCGTCGGGGTTGGAGGCGCGAATCTTCTCGACGCGCGCGTCCACAAGCTGCCGGTACTCCTCACTCGCCGGGGACAGGTTGGACGGGGCACCATACGCCACGAGCTCGCCGTCTTCGCCTTCGACAATTGACACGTTCTGGATGCGGCCCCACATGTGGTCCTCGTCCTCGAAGTTCTGGCCGATGAGCTCGGAGCCCACAACCTTGCCGTCGACCGTAATGAGCGAACCGTTCGCCTGATACGGGAACGCAACCTGGGCGATGCCGGTCACGACGAGCGTATAGCCCAGGCCGCAGACAACGGTAAACAGCGCGAACACGCCAAGTGCGCGCGATGCAACACCTTTGAACATACAAACCTCCACTTACATAATGCCGCAGAACGCGAGCAGCATGTCGATGAGCTTGATGAATACGAACGGGGCAACAATGCCGCCCAGACCCCACACGAGTAGGTTGTGGGTCAGCAGCTGTCCAGACGGGACCTCGCGGTACTTAACGCCCTTCAGCGCGGCCGGGATCAGCGCGACGATAACGAGCGCGTTATAGATGATGGCCGAAAGAACCGCGGACAGTGGGCTTGCCAGACCGAGGATGTTGAGCGCGCCAAGGCCCGGGTAGATCGGCGAGAACAGGGCCGGGATGATAGCGAAGTACTTCGCCATGTCGTTAGCCACCGAGAAGGTCGTGAGCGAACCGCGGGTCATGAGCAGCTGCTTGCCAATACGCACGACCTCGATGAGCTTGGTGGGGCTGGAGTCGAGGTCGACCATGTTGCCGGCCTCCTTGGCAGCCTGGGTGCCCGTGTTCATGGCCACGGCGACGTCGGCCTGGGCCAGAGCGGGCGCGTCGTTGGTGCCGTCGCCGGTCATGGCGACCAGGTGGCCCTCACGCTGGAACTCGCGGATCTTCTCGAGCTTGCCTTCAGGGGTGGCCTCGGCCAGAAAGTCGTCAACACCGGCCTCGGCGGCGATTGCCGCGGCGGTGAGCGGGTTGTCGCCCGTCACCATGATGGTCTTGATGCCCATCTTGCGCAGGTCGGCGAACTTCTCCTTAACGCCGGACTTGATGATGTCCTTGAGGTACACAACGCCCAGCACGCGGCAGTTCTTGGTCACGACCAGCGGGGTGCCGCCGGCCTTGGCGATGCGCTCGACGACGTCGTCGCACTCCTGGGAGAACACGCCGCCGGCTGCCTCCACATAGGTGCGCACGGAATCGGCAGCGCCCTTGCGGATCTCATTGCCCTCGTAGTTCACGCCGGACATACGCGTTGCCGCGGTGAACGGGATGAACTCCATGCCCTTATCCTCGAGTGTGCGGCCGCGCAGCCCAAACTGCTCCTTGGCGAGCACGACGATGGAACGGCCCTCGGGGGTCTCGTCGGCCAGCGAGGAAAGCTGGGCGGCATCGGCGAGTTCTGCCGGATCGACACCGTCGACCGGGATGAACTCGGCGGCTTGGCGGTTACCCAGGGTGATGGTGCCGGTCTTGTCGAGCATGAGGATGTCGACGTCGCCGGCGGCCTCGATGGCGCGGCCGGACATGGCCAGCACGTTGGCCTCGTTCAGACGGCTCATGCCGGCGATGCCGATGGCGGACAGAAGGGCGCCGATGGTAGTGGGAGCCAAGCACACGAGCAGTGCCACGAGCGTGGTCACGGCCGTGGGGTTGACCATGTCGTTAAGACCGGCCGAGAAGCAGGAGTAACAATACAGGGCCAGCGTGACCAGGATAAAGACGATGGAAAGGGCCACCAGGAAGATCTCCAGAGCGATCTCGTTAGGGGTCTTCTTGCGCGCGGCACCCTCGACCATCGCGATCATCTTGTCCAGGAAGCTCTGGCCGGGCTCACTGGAGATCTTGACGATGATCCAGTCGGACAGCACCGTGGTACCGCCGGTAACGGCAGAGCGGTCGCCGCCGGCCTCGCGGACCACGGGGGCGGACTCGCCGGTGATGGCGGACTCGTCAACGGAGGCAGCGCCCTCGATGACGTCGCCATCGCCGGGAATCTGCTCGCCGGCGCGTACGATCACCAGGTCGCCGCGCGTGAGCTCGGTGCCGGGAACGACGGTGAAGTGCTCCTTGTCCTCAACGGACTCGATACGATGGGCCTCGACATCCTTCTTGGCCGCACGCAGGGAATCGGCCTGAGCCTTACCGCGGCCCTCGGCAAGCGCCTCGGCGAAGTTCGAGAACAGGTCGGTGAGCCACAGGATGACCGCGATGGTGACCACATAGTAGGTGGGCACACCCGCGTCCTGCACACCGAAGATGGAAGCGACGGCCAGGACGGAGGTCATGACGGCGGAAAGCCACACCAGGAACATGACCGGGTTTTGAATCTGGACGCGAGGATCCAGTTTGGCAAACGAGTCGCGGACCGCGCGGCCCATCATGTCTTTTTGCATAGCCATAAATCTGCGTCCTCCTTTACGCAATCATCTGGAAGAACTCGGCAACGGGGCCAAGCGCCAGGGCCGGGAAGAAGCTCAGGGCACCGATCAGCAGAACGATGAACACGAGCAGGAATACGAACATGCCGTTGGTGGTAGACAGGGTACCGGCGCTCTCGGCGACCCTACCCTTCTTGGCCAGCGAGCCGGCGATAGCCAGCGTACCGATGATGGGCATGAAGCGGGCAAACAGCATCTCGAGGCCGAGCATGACGTTGATCCAGGGATTGTTGCAGTTCATGCCTGCAAACGCCGAGCCGTTGTTGCCACCGCATGAGGTGAAGGCATACAGCACCTCGGAGAAGCCGTGCGCGCCACCATTGTTGAGCTGGTCGGCAAGACCGGGCACCATGCAGGCGATGGCCGAGCACACCAGAATGGCAAACGGAGTTGCCAGGCACAGGACAACTGCCCAGCGCATCTCGCCCGGCTCGATCTTCTTGCCCAGGAACTCAGGCGTGCGTCCGACCATAAGGCCGGCGATGAACACTGTGAGGATGGCGAAGCCGATCATGCCGTACAGGCCGCAGCCCACGCCGCCGAAGACGACCTCGCCCAGAGCCATCTGGAGCATCTGGACAAACCCGCCGAGCGGGGTGTAGGAGTCGTGCATGGAGTTGACCGAGCCATTGGAAGCAGCCGTCGTGAAAGCGGACCAGGTGGAAGAGGAGGCGATGCCAAAGCGGCTCTCCTTGCCCTCCATATTGCCGCCCGCCTGGCCATCGGTCATCTCGATGTTGACCGCGCCGCCATCGGCCAGCTGCGGCGTACCCATATGCTCGTTAACGGCGATGATGCCGGTAAAGACCACGAGCAGGATAAGCATCGCCGCGAAGATGGCCTTGCCCTGCTTGGTGTTCTTGACGCCGATACCGAAGGTGAAGCAGCAGGCGGCCGGGATCAGCAGCAGGCTGGTCATCTCGATGATGTTGGTGAAGGCACTGGGATTCTCATACGGATGGGCGGAGTTCACACCGAAGAAGCCGCCGCCGTTGGTGCCGGACTGCTTGATGGCGACCTGAGGAGCCGCGGGCCCCTGGGGCAGGAACTGCTCGGTGACCACGCGCGCGCCCTCGACAACCTTGCCGTCGACCTTGACCGTGTCGCCCTCGATCTGGGCGCCGTCGATGACGCTCCAGCCGCCGTCTGCATTAGGCTGGACAGCGACGGGCTCTACGAGCTCAGCCTTCTGAGCCGGCTGGAAGTTGGAGATGACGCCACCGGCAGCCAGGCAGATGCCGAACACGAGGTTCAGCGGGATGAGCACATACAGGACGGTGCGGGTGAGGTCGACCCAGAAGGAACCCAGACCCTGCTCCTTGATCTGACGGAAGCCGCGGATCAGCGCGAACATGACCGCGATACCGGTACCAGCGGAAACGAAGTTCTGCACGGTGAGGCCCATGAACTGCACGAAGTAGGACAGGGTGGTCTCACCGGAGTAGGACTGCCAGTTGGTGTTGGTTATGAAGGAAGCAGCCGTATTGAACGACAGGTCCCATGGCACACCCGGCAGGTGCTGGGGATTGCCTGGCAAGAAGGACTGAAGCGCCTGGAGTGCCACAAGAGCCACGAGGCCGATCCCCGAAAAGGCCAGCACGCTTGCCAGATAGCGCCTACACCCCATCTGCTCTGCCGCGTCGATGCGAAGCAGACGATAGACGCCACGCTCCACAGGAGCAATCACAGGCGACAGGAACGTATGCTCACCATCCATGATATGGGCCATGAACCGACCGAGCGGAACGGCCAGGACGACGAGCACGGCAAAGTACAAGATGTACTGAATCGCAGCGTCCATAGTTTACGAATCACTCCTCATCAGAATGTAGATGTAATAGATAAGGAGTCCAATGCAGACGACTCCGATAATGGGAATGAGGATGTCCATTACCGCCCCTTTCACGCGCGGTCCGATGTCTCGGACGCCTGCCCTCGCAAGCGTCTGGGGACAGTAAACGCT
This sequence comes from uncultured Collinsella sp., assembly GCA_959596505.1. Classification (GTDB taxonomy): domain Bacteria; phylum Actinomycetota; class Coriobacteriia; order Coriobacteriales; family Coriobacteriaceae; genus Collinsella. The sequence continues at coordinate 28,423 of CAUFWM010000006.1, read as the reverse complement.
TCTAGGTGTTAAAGAGGCGTGAGGGCTGGGGCTCACGACCTTAAGATGCCGTAAAGATGCAGGTAGAAAGCACTATTGCGGCTGCAGTGCGCCTATACTCGACCTCGCGAGCATACAGTGGCGTCCTCACCGCGTATGCACGCATGGACAACGCTTCAGAAAGGCTACGCTATGCAGCGCGACGCATCGGACACTCGCGTCAATCCAGACCTCATCCTCAAGGCAATTGAGAAAGACGAGGCCGCCGATGACGCTCGAACCAGCCGGGGACACCTCAAAATTTTCTTTGGCTACGCTGCTGGCGCAGGCAAAACCTATGCGATGCTTCAAGCCGCCCACGCCGCCAAGCGGCGAGGTGTCGACGTCGTCGCGGGATACATCGAGCCGCACGAACGTCCGGCAACTGCCCATCTTGCACAAGGGCTTGAGAACGTGCCCTGTAAACTCATCGAGCACAACGGCATTGCGCTCAGCGAGTTCGATCTAGATGTGGCTATCGAGCGCGCCCCTCAGCTCATCCTTGTCGACGAGCTCGCCCATACGAATGCGCCGGGGTCTCGCCACGACAAACGCTATCAAGACGTCGAGGAACTTCTACATGCGGGCATCGACGTCTATACGACCGTAAACGTTCAGCATATCGAGAGCCTAAACGACATGGTTGCATCCATCACCGGCGTTGTCGTGAGCGAACGAATCCCCGACCGTATCTTCGATGATGCCGACCAGGTCGAGCTCGTCGACATAGAGCCCGAAGACCTACTTGAGCGCCTTCGCGCCGGCCTCGTCTACCGTCCCGCACAAGCCGACCGAGCGCAACAGCATTTTTTTACCGTCGAAAACCTCACCGCACTCCGAGAAATCGCGCTGCGCCGCTGCGCCGATCGCACCGGCCACCTCACAGACGCCGCACGCGTGCTGGGAAACCGTGACTACTACACCAAGGAGCGTATCTTAGTCTGTGTCTCCCCGGCGCCGACCAATCCCCGCATCGTCCGTGCCGCCGCACGCATGGCGAAAGCGTTTCGCAGCGAGCTCGTCGCCCTGTTCGTAGAAAGCCCGCGCACGCAAGCCATGAGCGATGATGAGCGCGCCAAGCTTGCAGCCAATATCGCCCTAGCCGAGCAGCTCGGAGCACATATGGAAACCGTCTATGGCGACGACGTCGCGTTTCAGATCTCCGAGTTCGCGCGCCTGTCGGGTATTTCGAAGATCGTCATGGGGCGCACGGGCGAGCACAGCAGCGTCCGTCAGGCCCTCTTTGGCCGCAAATCTCTCGTAGAACAGCTCATAGCATTCGCCCCGAACCTCGACATTTACATCATTCCAGACCAGTCGACTCCGCCCTCCCGACCCAAAGGACGCCGCCATGCGCTCGCTCTGCAGCCGCCCAGCAGCCGAAACGTGCTTCGCACGCTGGCCCTCTCTCTTGTCGCCACGGCGATCGGCACGGCTTTCCGCCATCTGGGATTTGCCGATTCCAGCATCATATCCCTCTATATCCTCACGGCCCTGCTGACCGCCGTCACCACGACGGGGCGTATCTGCACGATCGTATCGAGCGTGCTCTCTGTAGTGCTTTACAACTTCTGCTTCGTCACGCCTCTGTTTTCGCTCGCCAGCTACGACCGAAGCTATCTGGTCACGTTCGGCATCATGTTCGCTACCGCTATGGTCGCCGGCGAGTTAACTGCGCGCATCGCCGACAATGCCCGTACCTCCGCCGAGAACGCATTCAAAACGCGCGTACTCCTCGAAACGAACCAGCTCTTACAGCAAGCCCATAGCGCGGAGGAGTGCGCCCGCGTCGCCATGAACCAACTCGTCAAACTGCTAAAACTCGACGTGGTCTTCTACCCCGCCGAACACGGCACGCTCGGCAAGGCGCTCTATGAGTCCGCTGGCACCGAAAACCGATCCGCGTCGCTGCTCACCGACTACGAGCGCGCCGTTGCAACCTGGACCTTCACCAACAACAAGCGCGCGGGCGCAAGCACGCGGACCCTGCCTGAGGCGCGCTGTCTCTACCTCGCGGTTCGCACCGGCGACAAGGTATTCGGTGTCATCGGCATCGCCCTGGAGGGGCGCGAGACCGAAGCCTTCGAGCATTCGATCGTCCTATCTATCGTAGGTGAATGCGCCTTGGCGCTCGAAAGTGACCGAGCGGCGCAAGAGCGCGAAGAGGCTGCGGTCTTGGCGAAAAACGAGCAGCTGCGCGCCAACCTTTTGCGCTCCATCGGCCACGATTTGAGGACACCCCTCACGGCTATATCCGGATCTGCGGCAATCCTTCGGAAGAGCGACGAGAGGCTCAGCCTCGAACAGCGCTGCGATCTTGCCGATGCCATCTACGATGACTCCCTCTGGCTTATTGATACCGTGGAGAACCTCCTCGCCATCACACGCGTCGAGGACGGCACCATTCACCTCAACTTCACATCCGAGCTCATCGACGAGGTCATCGAGGCCGCCCTCAGCCATGCCGCCCAAGCATCGCATGGACGTACCGTCACCATCGAGCACACTGACGACATCCTGCTGGTACGCATTGACGTCCATCTCATCATGCAGGTGCTTACGAATCTCATCATGAACGCCTTCAAATACACGCCCGAGGACTCGACTGTCACCATCAGCGCACGTCGCGAGGGTGCGTTCGTCGTGGTGGACGTCGCAGACGATGGGCCGGGTGTGGCAGACTGCGACAAGCCTCATATCTTTGAGCGCTTCTTCACCTCAAGCAATACGCGGCCCGTGGATTCGCGTCGAAGCATCGGCCTTGGGCTGTCGCTCTGCCGCTCCATCGTGGAGGCGCATGGCGGCGTCATCGAAGTTCGCGACAACCACCCCCATGGGGCCGTCTTCCGTTTTACCCTGCCCGCTGAGGAGATCGAGATTCATGAATAATGCCGCTAAGCCACGCATCCTCCTGGTCGAAGATGACCTGACCGTTCAAAACCTCGTTTCGACCGCGCTTGACCTCCACGGCTATGTCGTGAGCAAGGTTTGCGACGGCCAGGCCGCCATCATGGATGCGGTGTCGCACGGCCCCAGCCTCATCATGCTCGACCTCGGCCTTCCCGACATTGACGGTATCGAGGTCATCACGAAGATCCGAAGCTGGTCGGCAGTCCCCATTATCGTCATTTCGGCGCGCACCGAAGATTCCGACAAGATTGCAGCACTTGACGCAGGGGCAGACGACTACCTCACCAAGCCCTTTTCTGTGGATGAGTTGCTCGCGCGCGTCCGTGCGAATTTGAGGCGCTCCTCGATGGCGTCGAGCGAGTCGACAGAAGCGAGCACGTTCGACAACGGTCCGCTGCATATCGACTACGCCGCGGGATACGCGACGAAAGACGGACGCGAGCTCTCGCTCACCCCAACCGAGTACAAATTGCTCGTCCTTCTGGCGAAAAACGTCGACAAGGTGCTCACCCACACCTTCATCACCCGCGAGATATGGGGCACGAGCTGGGACAGCGATCTGGCGAGCCTGCGCGTGTTCATGCGCACCCTGCGCAAGAAGATCGAGGCAGACCCCTCTCACCCCAAGATGATTCAGACGCACATGGGCGTCGGGTACCGCATGCAGCGTCTCTAGCCCACCCCACAAAAAGTTGCGGTGGAATACGGAGTAGATAAGGCCTTTGACAGCCAAAACAGTCCGTATTTCACCGCAACTGATGGGCGGGATGGAGTTAGAGGCCCAGGTAGGCAATCATGCCTTCGACGGCGAGCTTGGCACCGGCAACGGCGTGGACCACGGTGAGCGGGCCGTTGACCACGTCGCCGGCGGCAAAGACGCCAGGCACGGTAGTCATGCCATACTCGTCGACCGAAAGCAGGCCGCGATGGTCGGTCTCCAGACCGCCCGTTGTAAGCACGAGCTTGTCCTTGGGCACTTGAGACGCCGCAATCACAACCGTGTCGGCGGACACGTGGTCGAGTTCTTCCTCGTAGCCCACCACGTTGTTGTCCTCGTCAAAGATAGCCGTCTCGAACACCGGACCGTTGTCGTCGATGGCGCAGATCGCCTTGCCGCACACAATCTCGGCACCGTCAAGCTCGGTCAGCTCCACCTCGTCATCGATGGCAGAGATATGGCGCGATCGGGCGTACACGGTAACCTTGCGAGCACCCGAGCGCAGGGCCGTGCGGGCAACATCCATGGCCACATTGCCGGCGCCGATAACCGCCACGTTCTGCCCGATCGCCACGCTCGTGGGGTCAACGAGGTAGTCGATGCCAAACAGCACGTTGCCGCGCGACTCGCCGGGAATACCCAGCTTTCGAGCTCGCCAGGTACCAGTACCGACAAAGACCGCATCGTAGCCGTCGCGCAGCAGGTCGTCGATGTGGAGCGCACCGCCGATGGTGGTCGAGGGGCGAACGCGCACGCCGAGCGAGCACATCACGTGGCGGTACTTTTGCACGAGCGAGCGCGGCAGACGGAACTCGGGGATACCGTACTCCAGCACGCCGCCGATCTCGGGCCGCTGCTCAAAAACAGTGACGGCGCAACCCAGCTGCGCCATCTTAATGGCCACAGTCATGCCGGCGGGGCCGGAGCCGACCACGGCGACCTGCTTGCCGCGCGACGGCGCGGGTCTCCACTCTTTGCGGTCCAAATACGCCGTGGAGATATAGTTCTCGATGCTCGAAAAATGCACGGGCGCGCCCTTGCGGCCCTGAATGCAAGCGCCCTCGCACTGGCCCGAATGATTGCACACCATGGAGCAGACCGCGCTCATGGGATTGTTCTGGAACAGTAGCTCGCCCGCCTCTTGCAGACGGCGCTGCTTAAAGAGGTCGATAACCTGCGGAATGGGCGTCTGCACCGGACAGCCCTTTATTTGACAGAACGCCTTTTTGCAGCCCAGACAGCGATTTGCTTCCTCAACGATGTGGATAGCCACGCAATTCCCCTCTATCGACCTGGACTAAATCGGCTTCTTAAACCAATTTGCCCGAATTTATAACCATAGATACGTCAACAGTGCGGAAAAGGGCACCGAAAAGCATCTCACAAACGCGCAGTAGCAACCCTTCCCTCGCACGGAGCTACCGTGCAGCCCCGTCATCGAGATCAAAAGATTCGCCACCCCTACGAATGGCGAATCTCTCTACAGGCAGACGCCGTCTTTCCAGATACTGATCTCGTGGCAGCCGCGGCGCTCGGCACTCGTTAGCTTACCGCTCGCTGTATCCAGTACCAGCTGATACAGGTCGCGGGCAGCCTCGTCGAGCGTGCGTTCGCCTGTGGCAATCACGCCGGCGTTAAAGTCCATCCAGTTGGCCTTGTGGTCGCACAGACGCTGATTGGTGAACACCTTGAGGGTGGGCGCCGGTGCACCAAACGGCGTGCCGCGTCCAGTCGAGAACAGAATCACGTGACAGCCAGCAGCCGTCAACGCCGTGGTGGATACCATGTCGTTGCCCGGGCCGCACAGCATGTTCAGGCCATGCTTGGTGACCTGACCGGCATACGGCAGCACGTCGACGATGGGTGCGGAGCCGCCCTTTTGCACGCAGCCGCAACTCTTGTCCTCGAGCGTGGTAATACCGCCGTCCTTGTTACCGGGACTCGGGTTCTCATAAACGACCTCGCCGTGGCTAATAAAGTAGTCCTTAAAGCCATTGAGCATGTCGGAGGCAGCGTTAAAGACCTGCTCGTTCTCGCAACGGTCGAGCAGGATGCTCTCCGCGCCAAACATCTCGGGCACCTCGGTAAGCACCGACGTGCCGCCGCGGGCGACAACCATATCACTCACGCGACCGATCGTGGGATTGGCGGTAATGCCCGAAAGGCCGTCGGAGCCGCCGCACTTAAGTCCAATAACCAGCTCGGAGGCCGGAATGGGCTCGCGCTTGGCCTGCTTGGCGAGGTCTGCCAGCTCGGCCAGAATCTTGTGGCCCTCGATCTGCTCGTCGGCTACATCCTGGCAGGTGAGAAAACGAACGCGCTCGTGATCGAAGTCACCGAGCTCGTCGAGCACCTGCTGATGCGTGCAGTTCTCGCAACCGAGCGACAGGAACAGCACGCCCGCGGCATTTGCGTGACGCGACAGTGCCACCAGCAGACGACGGGTCTGGGCATGGTCGGCGCCGGTCTGCGAGCAGCCAAAGGGATGCGGGAAGTAGTAGACGCCCTCAAGCGAGCCCTCGACCAGATCCTGGGCCTGCTCGCACATGGCACGCGCGACCTCGTTGACGCAGCCGACCGTGGGGATGATCCACAGCTCGTTGCGCGTGGCGGCGCGGCCGTCAGCGCGGCGGAAGCCCATAAAGGTCTCGGGCTCAACCGGCTCAACGACCGGATGCGTCGGGTTGTAAGCGTACTCGACCTCGCCCGAAAGGTTGGTCTTGACGTTATGCGTATGAAGCCACTGACCGGGCTGAATGTCGCCCGTCACGTGACCGATAGGAAGACCGTACTTGACGACGTCCTCCCCCGCCGCAATGGCACGCACGGCCATCTTGTGGCCCTGCGGAATATCCTCCGCGGCCACGACCTCGCCCACCCCGGGAACCGCGACGGCGGTGCCCTTGGCAAGCGGCGACAGCGCAACGATCACGTTGTCGGCCGGATTGATCTGGATAGTATTCATTACAAAGAGTCCTAACCCTACAGGTTGAGCAGAAGTCAGCGGGCGCCCGCCAGTTACCCGGCGGGCGCACAGAAGGATTTAGGCCTGGGCGTTGGCGAAGGCCTGCTTGGCGCCCTCGACGCGCACGACGGCAAGCGCGTTGACGACAAACTCCTCAAGGTCGGCAATCTGCGTAAGGTCCTCGCCCCACATCTGCTCGTTGCTGAGCACGTCGTGCACCAGCTCGGCATCGTCTGCACCGGCGTGGGCGGCGTAGAAATCGAGCACGAAGGCATCGTCCTGAGCGGTGTACTCGGTGCCGTCGGCTCGGCGCAGGTGCAGGCCGTCACCCTCGCGAGCAACGAGCTCCTGCGTATAGAAGGCAATGAGCGTAGCGAGGCTCGTCGCCAGGCACTTGGGCAGGTTGCCGGTCTCGGCAACATAGTCCTTGAGCGTGGGCAGGTCGCGAGCACGCCATTTGGCGGTTGAGTTGAGGCAAATGGAGAGCAGCGCGTGGTCGATAAACGGGTTGTCGAAGCGGTTCTCGACGGCGGCAGCAAAGGCCTTGCAGTCCTCGACGTCCAGGTCGGCGGCAAGCGTCGGGATGACCTCGTCGTAGAGCATAGTGTTCATGAAGCCACGAACGGTCTCGTCATGCATGCAATCGCGCACGATGTCAAAGCCGGCAACCCAGGAGCCCGGAACAAAGGCAGTGTGGGCGCCGTTGAGGATGCGGACCTTGCGCTTCTTGTACGGGGTGACGTCGGGGGTCACAAAGACGCCCGGCAGGCCGGCCTTCACGAAGGGCAGACGCTCCTTGAGCGACTCATCGCCCTGGATACCCCACATCTGGAAGGGCTCGCGCACGGCCAGGAAGGGATCCTCGTAGCCCAGGCTCTCGGCCACGGCGGCGGCCTCCTTGGGGTCGCGGATGCGGCCGGGGACGATAGTGTCGACGAGCGTGGTACAGACGGTGCAGTCGTTGGCCATCCACTGCGCAAACTCGTCCTCCCAGCCCCAGTCGCTCACGTACTGGTTCATGATGCGCAGCAGCTCCTCGCCGTTGTGATCGATGAGTTCGCAGGCGAGCACGATGACGCCCGGCTTGCCGGCGGCCCAGCGGGTGTGGAGCACCTGGGCAAGCTTAGCGGGGAAGCTCGCGGGCGGCATGTCGTCGGCCTTGCAGAACGGATCGTAGGCGATACCGGCCTCGGTGGTGTTGGAGACGATAATCTCTAGGTCGTCGGAGACGGCAACCTCCATCATGGCGCGGTAGTCGTCCTCGCGATACGGATTGAGACAGCGGCTGCAGGCGCTGATCACACGGGACTCGTCGACCGTGTTGCCGCTCTCCTTGCCGCGCACCAGCACGGTGTACAGGTCATCCTGAGCGTTAATGCCGTCGGCAAAGCCAAAGGCGCCGCTGATGGGCTGCACCATGACAACCTTGCCGTTCCAGCCGGTTGCCTCGTTGCCCATGTCAAAGAAGCGGTCGACGAATGCGCGCAGAAAATTGCCCTCGCCAAACTGCAGAACCTTCTCGGGCGCGTCCTTGGGCAGCAGGTAGCCCTTGTAGCCGATCTTCTCGAGCGTCTCGTAGCTGATGTTCTCCATCGATGTCTCTCCTTAGATTGCTGTTAGCGTGCAGGCAAAACGGGGGCGCCGCGCGTGGCAACGGCGCTCCCGAGTTCGGTGTGGTTCGATGCGGGTTTAGGCCTCGACGGTATCCAGGTCAAAGCCAAAGTAGCGGACCGCGTTGTTGTAGCTGATGTCGCGCACAATGGCTCCCAGCAGCTCCATGTCGGCGGGGTACTTGCCCTGCTCGACCCACTCACCGATCACGCCGCACAGCACGCGACGGAAGTACTCGTGACGCGGGTAGGACAGGAAGGAGCGGGAATCGGTAAGCATGCCCACAAAGTTGCCCAGCACGCCCTCGTTAGCCAGCGCCGTGAGCTGCTCGCGCATACCGACCTCGTTGTCGTTGAACCACCAGGCCGAGCCGTTCTGGATCTTGCCGGCGGTCGGAGCCTCCTGGAAGCAGCCCATCACGGTATCGATCATGGTGTTGTCGATGGGGTTCAGGCTGTACAGGATGGTCTTTGGCAGACCCGTGGACTCCTGGATGGAGTTGAGGAAATCGGCCAGCTGGTCGGACGGCGTGTAGTTGGAGATGCAGTCATAGCCGGTGTCGGGACCGAGCTTGGCGAACATAGCGCGGTTGTTGTCACGCTTGCAGCCAAAGTGCAGCTGCATGGCCCAGCCAAGGCGGACATACTCACCGGCGACGAACTGCATAAAGGCCGTCTTGTACTTGAGAACCTCGTCCTCGGCAAGCGGCTCGGCGGCAAGGCCCTTGGCAAAGATAGTCTCGATCTCGTCGGCGGTAGCCGGAACGTACATAACGTAGTCGAGCGCGTGGTCGGAAGCGCGGCAGCCCAGCTCGTGAGCAACGTCGTAGCGCTTGGAGATGGCGGCCTTCATGCCCTCGAAGTCGCTGATCTCAACGCCGGCAACCTCGGAGAGATGCTTGCAGTAGTCGGCGAACTCCTGGCCACGTTCGATGCGCAGGGCGGCATCGGGGCGCATGGCAGGAACGACCTGAACGTCAAAACTGTCGTCGGCGGCAATCTTCTTGTGCCACTCAAAGCTGTCGGCGGGGTCGTCGGTAGTGCAGATCATGCGGACGTTGGACTGCTTGATCAGGTTCCGGCAGGTAAAGCTAGCCTCAGCGAGCTTGGCGTTGGCAAGGTCCCAGACCTCCTGAGCGGTTTTGCCGTTGAGGACGCCTTCGTAGCCAAAGTAACGCTTAAGCTCCAGGTGACTCCACTCAAAGACGGGATTGCCCACGCAACGGCCCAGGGTCTCAGCCCACTTCTGGAACTTCTCGCGAGCAGGGGCATCGCCGGTAATGAAGCGCTCGTCGACGCCGTTGGCACGCATCAGGCGCCACTTGTAGTGGTCACCGCCCAGCCAAACCTCGGTGATGTTCTCAAAACGCTTGTCGTCCCAGATTTCCTTGGGAGAAATGTGGCAGTGGTAGTCAACGATGGGCATGCCCTCGGCAAAGTTGCGGAACAGCTCCTCACCGGTTTTGGTGCTCAGCAGGAAATCCTGATCGTCCATGAAGTTTTTCATCAAACAACCCCTTTGTTGGCGGAGCGGGCGCACGATGCGCTCGTTATCCTCTAGGTGAACGTTCACTATACTAATTCATTGCGACTTAAAAGGTGAACGTTCACCTAACCACCATGGGGTGAACGGTCGATTTTGCCCGTTCAACGGTTACCGGAGCCGTGACTTGTATGTATTGCGAATTGGCAGGCGTCCCCGAATACCGAACTTGAGCGCTTTGGCCAGGTGGGTCATGTTCCGCCGTGCATTTTTGGGAGTATTCAGCATCGGAGCGCACCGCGCACCGTCTTCGAAGCCCTATCTGATGCTCATATTGCGCCCAATCGGCATAAATAAGTGCCCCCGATGGCGAATTACGCCATCGGGGGCACTTAAAACCGTCGTCCTAGCCTCTTTCGGAACACGCCATTGCTGAATACTCCAAAAAATGCACGTCGCAAGAGGGGGTACCTGACTAAACGGCTAAATTCCCGCAAGCTCGCAGTAGCGGTCGACGTTGCTGGCAAACACCATCTCCACAGCACCCTTCTGCACGGGCTCCGCCGGAGTTTTACCCCACAGCAGATACTCGCCCAAGGTCTTGGCGCCACGGTAGGCCAGGCTCACCGGGTCCTTATAGACAATATTGGTAAAGATGCCACGGCGCAAGGCCAAGGCGCTCTCGGGGAACAGGTCGTTGCCGATTACCATGACCTTGCCGGCCTTGCCGCTTGAAACAAGCGCGTCGGCGACCACCTCGGAACCAACGGCAAAAACGCTACAGATGAGCTCGGGAGCATCCGGCGCACTCAAGCGCTGCTCAAGCTCGCGCTCGAGCTGTTTGACTTGCGCATGGGCGCCGGCAAGGTCCTCAACCTGCCATGGAATATCGTGTTCGCGCAGGTAATTATGAAAGGCGCGGGCGGTCAGGTAGTGTGAATCGGTATAGGGGTCGCCCGCCAACAGGAGCACGCGGGCGTCAGCCCCAGAAGCGTGGACCAGATTTGCCGCCTGCTCTGCCATAAGACTGCCCGCCGCGGAATAGTCCGCCAGACTGGCACCCAGGCGATCGAGGTGCGGGCGGTCGCCGTCTACGAGCTCGATTGTCACGCCCGCCTCGGCAATCTGCCTCAAGAGCTCGGTCGCGCGGTCATCACCCGGAACATAGGCAAGCAGACCATCGATCTTCTCGCCTACCTGCAGACGCTCATCAATCTGCTCGAGCGCATCGGCGTAGCCGCCCACGCCAAATTCTACGCGCTCAACCGTAATGCCCTGATCGATGACCTCCTGCTCAAAGCGGTTGCAGCCTTCCCAAAGGTAACGGAAAAAGTACGCCCCCTCGCGCGATGCGCGGGGCAGGCAAAACACCAGGTTGATATCCTTGCGGCGCAGGCTCGAGGCACTCGTATTGCGATGGTAACCCATGGCCTCGGCCTTAGCATTCACCTTGGAGCGCACGGATTCGCTCACGCCGGCCTTACCCGTCAGGGCCTTGTGCACGGTATTGATGGAAACGCCAAGCTCGGCGGCTATGTCCTTCATGGTTACGCGAGCGCTCATGGGGTTACTCCGTTATAGATAAGTTGCCAATTAACAGTACAGGTAACGATACCCCAAAATCACTCTTCAACTCGCCGCGCTCTCCCCCAAATGTGCAAAGCGCCCCGCGAACGGATGCTCGCGAGGCGCTTGGATGACGGACCTTACTTGATACCGCGGCCCAAGTCTTCGGCAATTTTGTCCACGCCCTTAAGTGCGGCGCAGGTTTTTTTGTTGGAACAATGTCCCGTGCAAACGCCACCCTGGGCGCAGTCGGCGCAGGTGCCCTTGCGGTAGATGCGCACGCATACCGCGACAAACGCTATGCCGATAACAGCCAGTACAACAATATCGATAGGTGCCATAGCAAGCCTCCTCTAGTTAACCACCACTTACTTTACCCCATTCTCCACCCGCCAAAAAGGGACAGGTTTATTTTGGTCGGTTTTATTTGCGGAAACGCCACATCTCCCCCACCAAAAAGCCCGAGTGTCACTGGGACACCCGGGCTCGCGGAAAGGGGTTGATCCTTATTCGGACTTAAGCGGAAACGGCGGCAGAAGCAGTGTTGGTCTCGTCCTCGTCGGTCCATGCATGCTTGGGCATGGGACGGAAGATCTGGAAGAGCATCGCAACCAGCAGCACGATGGCTACAACCGTCCAAATACCAAACTGGCCAAGGACAAGCAGGTTGTAGAACTGGTTGATGAACAGGCCGATCACCCAAGCAAAGGCGCACTCGTAGCCGATGGCAATCGCGGTCCACTTGCCGGAGTCCATCTGATTGCGAATGGTGCCCATGGCGGCAAAGCACGGAGCGCACAGCAGGTTGAATGCACCAAAGGCAACGCAAGCACCCATGGTCGGGAACATGCCGGCGAACGCGGTCCACAGGCTCGGGTCGGTCTCGGCGGCGTCGGCCACGGACAGCAGCGAGCCGGCGGTGGCGACGACGTTCTCCTTGGCGACAAGGCCAGAGACAGTCAACGCGGTTGCCTGCCAGGTGCTAAAGCCGAGCGGGGCAAAGATCCAAGCGACCAGGTTGCCGAGCATGGCAAGCACGGAGTAGTCCATGAACTCCTCGGGGATGCCGTCCATCGCAGGCAGGAAGCCAAAGGAGCCGTTGTAGCTACCAAAGTTGGAGAGGAACCAAACGACGACGGTGGACGCAAAGATGACCGTGCCGGCCTTCTTGATAAAGGCCCAGCAGCGCTCCCACACGTGCAGCGCCCAAGAGCGAATCGCCGGGAAGTGGTAGGCAGGGAGCTCCATGACGAACGGCGTCGGGCGACCGGCGAAGAGCTTGGTCTTCTTGAGCATGAGGCCCGAGGCGATGACGGCAAAGACGCCCAGGAAGTAGAAGAGCGGGCTGATCCACGCGGCGGTGGTGGAAGAATCGCCGATGATGGAGCCCATGAGCAGGGCGATGATCGGCAGCTTAGCGCCACAGGGAATAAACGTGGTGGTCATGACCGTCATACGGCGGTCCTTCTCGTTCTCGATGGTCTTGGTAGCCATGACGCCGGGGACGCCGCAGCCCGAGGACACGAGCATGGGGATAAAGGACTTACCGGACAGGCCAAAGCGGCGGAACACGCGGTCCATGATGAAGGCGACGCGGGCCATGTAGCCGCAGTCCTCCAGGAAAGACAGCATCACAAAGAGCAGGAACATCTGCGGGACGAAGCCGAAGATGGCGCCCAGGCCGCCGACGATGCCGTCGCAGACCAGCGAATCGACCAGGCCACCGTCCTCGGTGCCGCCCGCCACGAGGGCGTCGTGCACCACGGTGGTAATACCCGGGACATAGGGGCCGTACTGCGCTGGGTCGACCGAGTCGGCGTCGTCGCCCGCGGCCTCGACAGCCTCATCGTAAGCATCGCGGCCCTGACCGAGCACATACCAACCGTCGGTGCCAAAGAGCTGATCGTTGGTGAAGTCGGTCACCGTGCCGCCCAAGGTAGAGACGGCAATGTAGTACACGCAGAACATGATGACCACAAAGATCGGCAGGCCCAGGATACGGTTGGTAACCACGCGGTCGATCTTCTCGGAGGTGCTCATCTTGGCAGGAGCCTTGGTGAGGCACTCATCGATGATGTGCGCGATGACGCCATAGCGCTCACCGGTGATGATGGACTCGGCATCGTCGTCGCAGTCCTGTTCGCACTGGGCGACCAGCTGCTCCACGCGAGCGGCCTTCTCCTTGGTGAGGTTGATGAGCTTGCAGGCGTCCGCATCGCGCTCGAACAGCTTGACGGCGTAGTAGCGGCGTTTGTTGGCGGGAACGCTCGCAGGCAGGTTGTTCTCGATGTGGTCCAGAACGTCCTCGATGGAGGAATCGAACTTGTGCTCCGGCACCTGGCCCTTGGAAGCAGCGGACTTCTTGACCTGATCGAACAGCTCCGTGATGCCCTTGTTCTTAAGAGCGGAGATCATCATGACCGGGCAGCCAAGCTTCTTGGAAAGTTTGTCCGTGTCGATCTTATCGCCGTTCTTCTCGACCAGGTCGGCCATGTTGAGGGCGACGACCACGGGCAGGCCGGTCTCGATAACCTGAAGCGCCAGGTACAGGTTGCGCTCGAGGTTGGTGGCGTCGACCACCTGGACGACGACATCGGGCTCGCCGCTCATGAGGTAATCGCGCGAGCACTGCTCCTCGGGGCTATAGGGGGAAAGCGAGTAGATGCCGGGGAGGTCCGTGATGGTAACGTTCTTGTCGCTCAGGAGCTTGGCTTCCTTTTTCTCAACCGTGACACCGGGCCAGTTGCCAACGTAGCCGTTGGCGCCGGTGATCAGGTTGAAAAGCGTGGTCTTGCCGCAGTTGGGGTTACCCGCCAGCGCGACATGGATCTGAGAATCCGCCATTCAATCCTTCTTCCTTGTGTGCCTGCGCTGCTTTCTCCGCGCGGGCTGGATAATGTGCTTCAACGTTGCAAGTTTAAGTTAGAAAAACCTAACTTTATCTGCAGAAATATGTGCCGCCGGCCCTTACTGGACCTCGACGACGGCAGCCTCCTCCTTGCGGATGGAGAGCTCGTAGCCACGCACGTTGATCTCGACCGGATCTCCGAGCGGTGCAACCTTTACGACCTTGAACGAAGTGCCCTTGATGAGCCCCAGGTCCATAAGGTGGCGGCGCAGCGCGCCCTCACCGTGAAGCTTGACGATCGTGGAGCTCTCGCCCACCTTAACGTCACCCAACGTCTTCATTTACTTGTCCCCCTTTCAGTTTTTAAATGCTGCGGACTAACCGACGGTCATGATGTGCATGGCAACCTTGGAATCGATGCCAAAGCGAGCGCCCAGCACCGTGACGATGATGTTGGCGCCACTCGAGCTCACCACGTGGATTTCGCTTCCCTCGACAAAGCCGAGGTCCTTAAGGTGGTGCTTCATATCCTCATTGCCCTTTACACGAGACACACGCACGGTTTCGCCCGCTTTTACCATCGAAAGCGGCATTGCCGGCATCTGCGGTCCGCAAGACATGAGTGAGCTCCTAACGTCGGTTCGTCCTCAACATCGACGCGGTAAAAGTTAACCACATCTATGTTCGCTTTAGTAAACTAGCACGTGGTTAACTTTTTGGAAAGAGTCCCTATTCAGTTTTCGAAAAAGTTTCCTATACGAAACAAAAGAGACACCGCAAAGACCATCTCTTTGCGGTGTCTTGTCATACCAATTTATGCAACAGAGGGGACTGCCCCTTTGCCACATTATTGCGGTTAAAGCGAGAGGTTTCTGATCGACGTAACGCAGGAAGCCTCGTCTACGCCCGAAACGCGGAAGATGATGTCCTCGCCGCACTCGCCGTAGAGAGCCATGAGCCCCATTACATCGCGGCCGTCGGTATGGCGATCGCCGATACTGACCGATACGTTGCTACGATGCTTGGCAATGATGTCATAAAGCAGCGCAACCGGGCGGGCATGCAGTCCCAACGGATCTTTAATCGTCTTTGTAAACTCGACCATGTCCCCTCCCGCGGCATCGCACATTCGGCCGGCAAACCCAGCCACGTGGTAGTTATTGTAGCGTTAGATGCTTGTCGAGGCCCGCCAGAAGCTCGACCGGAAAGTGCGTCCCGTTATTTGGCTGGATTCTGGGCCGCAGTTTCCGCGACGCCCAGTCACCCTATGCCCTCACAACCTCGGCGCACAAAAAACGAGGGAAGGCACGCGTCCTTCCCTCGTTACAGGCAATATGTAGCCGCTCGCCTACATCAGGCGCAGGCTGACGTCCTTGAGCTGGGCGCCGGAAACAGCACTTGGGGCGCCCGACATGAGGTCGGAGCCGCTAGCAGTCTTGGGGAACGCCATGACGTCGCGGATGGAGTCGGAACCGGTGAGCAGCATGCAAACGCGGTCCAGGCCCAGAGCAAAACCGCCCATCGGGGGCGCACCAAACGTGAGCGCCTCCATGAGGAAGCCAAACTGAGACTCGGCGCGCTCTTCGGTAAAGCCCAGGAGCTTGAGCATGGACATCTGCATCTCGGCGTTGTGGATACGCATACCGCCGCCGCCGGCCTCAAAGCCGTCCATGACAAAGTCGTAGGTGCACGAACCGGCTGCCAACGGATCGGCCTCGATCTTGGCGATGTCGGTCTCGGTCGGCAGGGTGAAGGGCTGGTGCTCGGCAGCGTAAGCCTTGCGGTCCTCGTCCCAGTGGAACAGCGGGAAGTTGACGACCCACAGGAAGTCGTGGCCCTCGCGCTTGATCTCGAGCGCGTTAGCCATGTGGGAACGCATGCCGCCCAGGATCTCGTCGGAGAGCAGGCGCGGGCCGGCGGCGAACATCACAAGGTCGCCGGGCTCGACGTCCATGCGCTCGCGCAGGGCGGCCATCTCCTCGTCCGAGAAGAACTTGACGATGGGGCTGTTGATGGAGCCGTCCTCGCGGAAAGCGATCCAGGCCAGGCCCTTGGCGCCAAACGTGGAAGCCACGCCGGCAAGCTTATCGATCTTGGCGCGAGCCCAGGCACCGGCGCCCTTGGCGTTGATGGCCTTAACGACAGAGCCCTCCTCGTTCGCGGCAGTCGCAAAGACCTTGAACTTGGAGTTGGCGAAGATGTCGGTCAGGTCGACCAAGTGCATGCCATAGCGGGTATCGGGCTTGTCGGAGCCATAGGTGTCCATGGCCTCCCAGTAGTTCATGCGACGCAGCGGCGTGGGCATCTCGACACCCATGCGGCCGAAGGCATCGGCAAGAACCTCTTCGAGCGCGCTCATAACGTCGTTCTGGTCCACGAAGGACATCTCGATATCGACCTGGGTGAACTCGGGCTGACGGTCGGCACGCAAGTCCTCGTCGCGGAAGCACTTGGCAACCTGATAGTAGCGCTCGACGCCACCGACCATAAGCAGCTGCTTCAGGAGCTGCGGGGACTGCGGCAGGGCGTAGAAGTTGCCCGGCTGGATGCGGCTGGGGACGATGAAGTCGCGAGCGCCCTCGGGCGTGGACTTGAATAGGGAGGGCGTCTCGACCTCCATGAACTCACGGTTGTGCAGCGCCTCGCGAATGGCAAAGGTGAAGTCGGAGCGCAGCTTGAGGTTAGCCATCATCTCGGGACGACGGAGGTCCAGATAGCGATAACGCAGGCGGGTGTCCTCGCTGGTCTCGATGCCGTCCTCGATCTGGAACGGCGGGGTGACGGACGTGTTGAGCACCTCGGCGTGGTCGGTCAGGACCTCGATCTCGCCGGTCGCGAGCTTGGTGTTGGTGGTCTCCTCACCACGGGCGCGCACGACGCCGTGAATCTTGATGGGCCACTCGGGACGCATAGTCTCGGCGATCTTAAAGGCATCGCCGTCGGAGTGCTCGGGGTCGAAGGTGAGCTGCGTGATGCCCTCGCGGTCGCGAAGGTCGCAGAAGATAAGGCCGCCGTGATCGCGACGACGGCTCACCCAACCGGTGAGGGTGACCTCTTCGCCCACGTTCTCGAAGCGAAGCTCGCCGCAGGTACGGGTGTGCATGGAATGCTCATCGATGGGACGGGTCTGGCTCATACCAGTGATCCTCCTTTATGGATCTGTGCCGCCCCGTGTCGTTCCGGGCGGCGTCGTACAGATTTGCCCAGCCTGCGTAAACCGCGCAGCCAGACATGGCGTTCTATCTTATCGCACCCGCGTCGATGTGCCGCGAAAAAGTAGCTCTTGCCCAAAGACTTGACGGAGACGAAACAATTGACGCGACCTGGCCGTCGCCAAGGCGCGCCGCGTGCGACAATGTGCCCCAATACAACCGCACTCGGAAAGGCCCGTCATGACCGCACGCCTCATCGTTATGGATATCGACTCCACGCTCATCAACCAGGAAGTCATCGACCTGTTGGGCGAGGAGGCCGGCGTGGGCGAGCAAGTTGCACAGATCACCGAACGCGCCATGCGCGGCGAGCTCGACTTTAAGCAGGCGCTCGAGGAGCGCGTGGGGCTGCTCGCCGACCTGGACGAGAGCGTATTCGAGCGCACCTTTGAGCGCGTGACATTTACCCCCGGCGCGCTGGAGCTTGTGCGCTCGGCACACAGCAAGGGCTGGAAGGTTGGCGTGGTAAGCGGCGGCTTCCACGAGGTCGCCGATAAGATCGTGGCCGCCGCGAGCATCGACTTTTGCCTCGCTAACCGCCTGGAGGTCGTGGACGGCAAGCTCACCGGCAAGCTGGCGGCAAACATTGTGACCAAGGAATCCAAGCTCATCCAGCTGCTGGATTGGGCAGTTGAGTGCGGTGTCGACATGGCCCACACCGTCGCGATCGGCGACGGCGCCAACGACATCCCCATGATTCAGGCCGCGGGCACGGGCATCGCGTTTTGTGCCAAGCCCAAGACGCGCGAGGCCGCCCCGTTTGCCATCGACGAGCGCAACCTGATGCTCGCCATGGACATCATCCTGCGCGACTAGCAAGTTCGCCCAACAATTGAATCAGTCTGTCTTATAGTTTCCGAACAATTTTGTCTTAGTGTTCGGAAAAATACCTTTTGAGTGCTAGACTATGCGCCGTCGAAGGGAACATATATGGATAAGCGAGATCTTGAGCAGCTGCTGAGCGATGTTGCCGGCGGATCAGTCGCCCCTGCCGACGCGCTTACGCGCATCCAGACGGCGCCAACCGCCGATCTGGGTTTTGCGCAGCTCGATCTTTCGCGCGGGGTGCGCCAGGGAGCCGGCGAGGTTGTCTACGGCGCCGGTAAAACCGCCGAGCAGATTGCCGCCATTATCGAAGCGCTGCGCGATGCCGGCCAGGAGCGCATCCTGGTCACGCGCCTGGATGCCGAAAAAGCCGCGCTCACCGCTGAGCTTCTCGGCAACGGCATCGACCTGGGATATGTCCCGGACGCCCAGCTCGCCCTGGTGGGTGGCAAGCCCTCCCCCACCGGCAACGGGCGCATCGTCGTCGCCTGCGCCGGCACGAGCGACCTGCCCGTCGCCGAGGAAGCCGCGTTGACGGCTGAGTTCTATGGCAACGAGGTCGACCGCCTCTACGATGTGGGTGTCGCCGGTCTGCACCGTCTGCTCGCGCATGCCGAGGAACTTGCCCAGGCACAGGTGGTCATCGCCATCGCCGGCATGGAAGGCGCCCTGGCGAGCGTCATCGGCGGCCTGGTGAGTTGCCCGGTCATCGCCGTTCCCACCAGCGTGGGCTACGGCGCAAGTTTTGGTGGCGTGGCCGCGCTGCTCGCCATGCTCAACTCCTGCGCCAGCGGCGTCTCGGTCGTCAATATCGACAACGGCTTTGGTGCCGCCTACCAGGCAAGTCTTATCAATCATCTGAGCGCCGGCACGCCCTGCGCCCGCTAAGGAGCATTCCATGTCCAACCATCAGCACACGCTTATCATCGACGGAACCTCGGGCATCAGCGGCGATATGACCGTCGCGGCTCTGCTCGACCTGGGCGCCAACGAGGAACACCTGCGCGAACAGCTCGCCACGCTGCCGGTCGACGGCTTTACGGTCGCTGTCACGCGCGTAAACAAGCACGGCATCGACGCCTGCGATTTCGACGTCCAGCTTGCAGAGGGCCTCGAGAACCATGATCACGATATGGCCTGGCTCTACGGCAACGAAGCAGCTGTCGAGCATATGCATGAGCATGAGCACCACCATCATGACCATGACGAGCACGAACACTGCCACGAGCATGACCATGAGGGCTACGGTCATGGCCACGAGGGTCACCATCACGCCCACCACCATCACCACCGTTCTTTGGCGGACGTCACCGCCATTATCGATGGCTCGCAGCTGAGCGATGGCGCCAAGCGTCGTGCGCTCGCCATCTTTACCGCACTCGCCGCCGCCGAGGCCAAGGCTCACGGCAAAACGCCCGAGACCGTCATGTTCCACGAGGTGGGCGCCGTCGACTCTATCGTCGACGTCTGCTCTGTCGCCATCTGCCTCGACGACCTGGGTATTGAGGACATCGTGGTTGAGTCGCTCTCCGAGGGTCACGGTACTATCCACTGCGCCCACGGCCTTATGCCCATCCCGGTGCCCGCCGTCGTCAACCTATGCCAAGCAGGCAATATCGCCCTCACGCCCGCACCGGTCGCCGGCGAGCTCGTGACGCCCACGGGCGCCGCCATCGTCGCCGCACTGCGCACGTCCGAGCACCTGCCGGCCCGCTACCGCATCGAGGCCGTCGGCTACGGCGCCGGTAAGCGCCCCTACGAGGGTTGCTCCGGTACGCTCCGCTGCCTGCTCGTTCACGCGGACGCATAGCCATGGATGCCCGCAAGGAAAAAAGCCGCGCCGCCATCGTCGCAGCATTCTCCGAGCTCCTGCGCGAGGAGGACTACGGCAAGATCACCGTAGGCGACATCATCGCGCGAGCTCACGTAGGCCGCGCGACATTCTACGGTCTCTTTAAGAGCAAAGACGACCTGCTCGCTGAGCTCGTGAGCGACATCTGCACCCACGCCCTCGACGACGATGGCACACCGCTCGACGACCCACTCGTGCAGGTCGAGCATATCCTCAACAACCTCTGGGAGCGCCGCCAGGGCGTACGAGCCCTCGTAGCCGGCGCCGGCTCACGCGTCTTCGCCGACAGCCTCCGCAAGACCATCATGGCTCGAGCGGCCGAAACCGTCCCTACCGACCCAAACGGCCCCGCCGCCACCATGGACCGAAGCTTCCTACTACACCACATAGCCTCAAGCTTCGTAGGAATGGTCCAATGGTGGGCCTGGCACAACTTCCAAGCCGACAAAGCCGACGTAGCCAAAGACTACCTATCAGCCATACAGCCCCTCTTCAGCTAAGTTAGCCTCTCATTCCAAAGTCTCGCCCCCATCTCAGAGCACCAAAAAGCAAAGTACCCCTCCCATCCAAATTCAGATATATGTTGGGTTGCTTGTTCCAATCCAACTGGATTCCCGCAGGGTCCGGCATAGGGTAACTTTCCGCCGCACTCCGCAGGACGCAAGAAGCTCCCGCCGCACGAAGTGCGCAGCGGGAGCTTCTTGCATGTCCGAGGACGCGGCGGAAAGTTACCCTATGCCGGACCCGGACGTTATATCAATTGCTCGGACTAGAACATGCCCAAGAAACCATGCACAAACAGCGCGGCGACAATAGCACCGACAAACGGCGCGATGCCAGGAACAAGCAGACCATACTTCCAGTTGTTGTCAGCCTTGTTCTTGATCGGCAGCACCTGATAGGCCATGCGAGGACCAAGGTCACGAGCCTGGTTCATGGCGAAGCCGGTGATGCCGCCCATGCCCATGCCAACGGCCCAGACAATCAGGCCGACGCAGATGGCGAGCAACAGAACGTTCTCACCAGCACGGCTAGCAGCAGCAAGGATGGCGCTGATGAACACGAAGGTGCAGATAGCCTCGCAGAAGAAGTTGCGGGCATAGTTCGTGCCCTCGGTGGTGGGGTTGGTCGAGAAGATGTTGCGCTGAGCAATGGGATCGACGACACCCTCGGAAGCCTTGAACTCATCGGCATACATAAACCAAGCGATCACAGCACCCACAAAGCCGCCGAGCATATCGGCAAGCATGAAGGGGATGCAGTTGCCCCACGGCACCAGACCGACGATGCACTGGGCAAGCACCATAGCGGGGTTCATGCACACGGCACCGCCAAAGACAAACAGGCAGACCGAGATGCCAAAAGACCAGGTGGTGATGGCAAACATATGGCCAGAGCCCTGATACTTGGTGCCTTTGAGCACGGTATCGCAGTGCACGCCCACGCCAAAGACGATCATGAGGGCCGTCGCGCCGAATTCGCAGAGGAGTTTGGTAAGCATAAAACCTTATCTTTCTTGTCGGTTATAAACGATTCGTTTAGGCCGCGCACTAGTGCTGAGCGACGACAACGCCCAGGCCATCGGGAATGACGGCCACCTTGGCATCGGCACCCTTCATCTCAAAGGCGAGCTTGAGCGCCTCCTCGAGGGTGTTGACCGGCGTCATGTGCATATCCTTGAGCATCTGGTGATCGCACAGGTCGGTGACCATGATCACAGGGTGATGCGCCAGGATACGGGCGAAAATCTGGCTCGTCCACTGGTCAGGCAGGGTCTCGTCCTTAGGACGGTCGATGCAGGCGCGCTCAAACTCCGCCGGATCGTTGTCGGCGATGTTGTGATAGAAGCCCTCGCCACCGTGACCGTCGGCACAACCGGCGACATCGATGATCACGCCGCCCTCGGGAAGCGTGGCCTCGGCAGCGCACATGCCCTTCACAGCCTGATAGATGTTCTGATCGAGGGGGTAGCCACCATTGGTGGTGATGGCAATCTCGCACTCGACGGGCTCAACGCCGGCAAGGCTCTTCACGAACTCGCAGCCGGCCTCGTGCGCCTTGTGGATGTCGCCGGCAAAGGAGCCGATGACCTCGTGCTTGCCGTTAAGCACCACGTTAAGCACAAAGGCGAGGTGAGCCATCTCGGCAGCGGCAAACATGTCCTCGCTCACGTGGTTGTGGCACAGGTTGCCGGCACGCGAGTGGGAATCGTTCACAAACTGACCGTTGTGGTTGTACATGATGGTCTTATAGCTGGCGATGCCGGGCAGGACGGACTTACGGCTGCCAGAGAAACCGGCAAAGAAGTGCGGCTCAATGAAGCCCTCGGCAAGCAGCAGATCGCAATCGGCGGCAATCTTGTTGATGATGCACTCGCCACCAGAAGGCAGGGTGCCGATCTTTTTCATCATGCTGTCATCAGTCGCGACGTGCATAACGATTTCCTCGTTGGCAACGATCTCCTCGCCATACTTATTGACGAGCTCCTCGTGCGTCGACGGACGGTGCATACCCGTAGCAACCAAAATACGCACACGGGCCTCGGGCGCAGCGGCATGAATGTGATGCAGCAGAATAGGCATCGTCACACGCGAGGGAACGGGACGCGTATGATCGGAGCTAATGATGACGATATCCTTTTTGCCAGCGCAAAGCTCCTCGAGCGACGACGAGCCATACGGGTTGGCAAGCGACTCCTCTACCAGCTCTTCCTGCGATTTCGTAGTCTTAAACTCGTTTTGATGACCTTCCATCACACCCGCGAAGTTCTTGTCCTCGAGCTCCAGATGCAACGTCTTGTGGTCAAACGGCAGTTCACATTCAAACAATGATGAGCGCCCTCTTCCTTTCAACTGACACACTAGATAAACCGTTGGAAGGATACGCCGCTCACCGAAAAACACCACCGTCTACCGACTCATTAACACAACGTTCATATTTGACCCACAACAAAACGGCCGTGGTCCCAATGAGGACCGCGGGCGCTACAGTCGCAAGGCGAGAAGCGCCAAACGCGCCGCCGAGACAGACCCCATCCAAAACGCGCGAAGCGCGCTTTCTTTTCCCCAGCAGTAATCCGCCGAAGACCGGACATCGCAGGGCCCGCCATCAGTTTACTTTTAGGCACACTCCGCAGGACGCAAGAAGCCCTCGCCGCACTCCACGCTATGCGCGAAGCGCACCTTATTCTCATCAGCCCCAATCCCAGAAGACCGAGGACGAAGGGGCCCGATGGGTTTCCCTCTGAATGCATTCCGCAGCACGAAGCCCCCTTATCCGCAGCTCCGAAGGAGCAGGATAAGGGGGCTTCAAGTGCGAGGACGCATTCAGAGGGAAACCCATCGGGTCCCGGTGAGAGCCACAGGGCTATCGATTACCCCGTGTTCTGCAATCCTGCCGAGACGCCGGTCACAGTCGAAAGAATCAGGCTCATGTACTCGGCCTTCTTCTCCTCCGCCATCTCGTCCTGGTTCATACGCACCTCGCGAAGGGCGCGGACCTGGGCGATGGACAGGGCGTCGACATAGGGGTTGCGCACGCGGACGGCGCAGCCGAGCACGCGACGACGCTGCAGCGGCCATTCATCCCCGACGATGGCAAGGACCCACTTGCGCGTGAGCTGCATCTCGGTGAAGACCTTCTCGGACAGATCCTGGCGATCGCCCAGGTGCAGATACATCTTGGCGATGCGCTGGTCGGTCTTGGCGATCGACATCTCGATGTTGTCGATAAAGGTGCGGAAGAACGGCCACTCCTGGTAGGCAGCCTTAAGCTGGTCCAGATTGCCAAACTGCTCGCAGGCGGTACCCAGGCCGTACCAAGCGGCCAGATTAATGCGCGCCTGGCTCCAGCTGAAGATCCACGGAATGGTACGCAGGTCGTCGAGCGACTTGGCACCCAAACCGCGCTTGGCGGGACGCGAGCCAATCGGCAGTAGACCGACCTCGGTCAGCGGCGTCACGGTCGAGAACCACGGCGTGAAGTCCTCGGTGTTCAGCAGGTCCAGATAGCGCTCGTGGCTTGCGGCGTTGAGCTTCTCGGCCATATCCCAGAACTTCTGCGTGGTCTCGGTGTTGGTTTTCTCGACACTCGGGGCCGACTGCAAAAGCGTTGCGGCGGCAACGGACTCAACATGGCGCTGAGCCAGCGTGCGGTTGCCGTAACGGGCAAAGATGACCTCGCCCTGCTCGGTGAGCTTAAAGAAGCAGTTGACCGAACCCTTGGGCTGCGCCAGCACGGCCTTGTTGGCCGGGCCGCCGCCACGGCCCACAGCACCGCCGCGGCCGTGCATGAGCACCAGGTCGATATCGTTCTTCTCTGCCCACTTGGCGATGCGCTCCTGCGCGGAGTGCAGTGCGAGCATGGCCGTGGTAGGGCCGGCATCCTTGGAGGAGTCGGAATAGCCCAGCATGACCTCCATGCGGCGGTTGGTCTGGGCGAGGCGCTTTTGCACCACGGGCAGCGTAAGCATCTGGTCGAGCACGTCGACACAGCCCTCGAGGTCCTCGAGCTGCTCGAACAGCGGGATCACGTCGAGCTCGGGGACATCCTCCTCGTGCGCGAAGGACAGGTGGGCCAGCTCAAAGACGTCGGCCACATGCTGGGCGCTCTTGGTGAACGAGATGATGTAGCGGTGCGCCATCTTCTTGCCGTAGCGCTTTTGGATGGAGCCGATAGCGCGGAAGGTATCGATGACCTCGCGCGTCATGGGCTGCAGGTCGCCATGGATACCGTTCTCGTGGATATCCTTAAGGGCGCGGGCATGCACCACGGAGTGCTGACGGAACTCCATCTCGACCATATGGAAGCCGAAGGACTCGACCTGCCAGATGATGGTCTGGACCGGGCCGTAGGCAGCACGGACGGCACCGCAGGCGGCCAGCGAGCGCTGGACGACGCGCAGGTCCTCCAGGAACTCATCGGCGCTGTGGTACATGGTGTCGGTGATACGGCGCACGGTGGCGTTCAGACGGTCGGCCATGACGAGCATGACGGCGCGATGCGGCTCGTGCTCGGAAATCAGCTCGGCGCGAGCCGTGTACTGGGTACTCATCTCGACCTGATGGTTCCACAGGTTGATGAGCTCGGCAGACGGCTTGCTGTAGGTGGCCTCGAGCGTAAGGTTGCGGCCAATGCGGCGGCACTTGTCCTCGAGCTTGAGCACCATGTGGGTGAAGTACTTGGCGGCGACCTCACGGCTCACCTTGGCGGTGACGTTAGGGTTACCGTCGCGGTCGGAACCGATCCAGCTGCCGGGATGGAAGAACGCCGGGCACAGCGGCGGCACGGTGCCGGCCTTGTCGCCCAGCACCCAGTCGTCAAAACGACGATAGATGACAGGGATAACGTCGAACAGCGTGTTATCGAAGATGTCGATGATGGTATCGGCTTCCTCGACCGGCGTGGGCTTCTTGAGCGCGATGGGGCTCGTACGCACCAGGGCGTCGATCTCCTGCAGCATATGGCGCTCGTTCTCCACCAGGTCGGAGCCGCCCAGACGCGGACGCTCCTCCAGCAGGTTGGAGATACGGCGAATCTTGCCCTCGACGGCCTTACGACGGGCCTCAGTGGGATGCGCGGTAAAGACGGGGTGGAACTCAAGCTTGCCGAGCAGCTCGTTGGCGCCCTCGACGCCCAGCTCATTCACCAGCTGGTGATAGGCGACGGTGAGCTCGTTGGCGGGATCGACCTCGGTATCGGTCGACGCACCGGCCTCACGCTCGCGCAGCTGCGCCACACGGTAGTTCTCCTCAGACAGGTTTGCCAGGTGGAAGAAGCTCGTAAAGGCGCGGACGATAACCTGCTGCTTATCGAGCGGCAGACTATCGATCAGATCGACGACTTCACGAAATGCCACGGCGGTGGGCTCGTCGGCGGTGGGCACGCCCTGCTCGTCGACGGCCTCGTCAGCGGCACGGCTACCGGGGTTGCCGGCATTGGCCACAATCTCGGCTGTCAAAATCTTGTCGAACAGGTCCGCGATCTCGGGATCATACTCGCTAAGCACACGGCGCTCCAGGCGCAAGAACAGCGCCAGATTGTCGCGCAGCTCCTCGGGGATCTCGATCTCGGCGAGACGCTCCTTGGACTCGGCATTCGAGCCGATTCGGTTAACGAGGCGGTTGACCACGGCAGCGACGCGCGCCGCGGCTTCGGGTACAGACTGGTTGCTTAGGTTCTCAGCCACGTTTCCTCCCATTCCTCCTTCTATGCACGTAACATGCGGTATCCATTATAGGCACTCGGCAAAAACTTTCGGAGCTGATTGCGCTTTACCACACAAAAGTATTTTCTGCATTGCAAGGGTTTTTGCCCCAAATGGTCGTATTTCTCGGTGGACGGCATACGCAAACGGGGGCATTCCGCATAAAAGCGAAACACCCCCGTAACAATCGCTCTCCATGAGCAGGGCACGTTAGCAGCCCCGCAGCTCAAAAAACATGCGCTACAGGCGCTCGCGAACCGCCTCGACCACGTTGGCCAAATCGACGAGAACCTCGTCGTGACTCTGCATGTCGCGCACCTTGACCTTGCCGGCGGCAAGCTCGTCGCCACCCAGGACCAGGATGAGCTTGGCGCCCACCTTGTCGGCCTGCTTAAACTGGGCCTTGAGCGAACGACCCTGGTAGTCGGCCTCGGTCACGATCCCTGCGGCGCGAAGCTGCTGCGTAATGGCAAAGACGTTCTGACGCAGATCCTTGCCGGCGTTGGCAACGTAGACGCACGGGGTCTCATCGGCGCCCAGGTCGCTGCCAAAGGCCTGCAGGGCCAGCAGGGCGCGCTCAAAACCGACGGCGAAGCCGACGCCGGCCGTGGGCTTGCCGCCCTCGAGCTCGACCAAGCCGTCATAGCGACCGCCGCCACCGATGGAGCCGACACCGGCGCCGGGAGCCTCGACCTCAAAGACGGTACGGGTGTAGTAGTCCAGGCCACGCACCAGGGTGGGATCCTCGACGTACTCGATACCGGCGGCGTCCAGATAGCGCTTGACCTGCTCGTAGTGCTCGCGGCACTCATCGCACAGGTTGTCGCCCATCAGCGGGGCGTCGGCCATGATCTCGCGGCAGTGGTCGTTCTTGCAGTCGAAGGCGCGCAGCGGGTTAAGCTCGGCGCGCTCGCGGCACTCGTCGCACATCTCATCGGCATGGTCGAGAATGAACTGCTTAACCTGCTCGCGATAGGCCGGACGGCATTGGGCATCGCCCATCGAGTTAATGAGCAGACGGAGCTTGGACAGATCGAAGCCCAGGCGCTTGTAAAACTCCATGAGCATAATGATGCACTCGGCGTCTGCCGCCGGATCGGGAGCACCGAGCCACTCGATGCCCACCTGGTGGAACTGGCGCAGGCGACCCTTCTGGGGACGCTCGCCACGGAACATGGCCTCGGCGTAGTAAGCCTTAAACGGCGTGGAGCCCTGGGGCACCAAGTTGTTCTCCACGACGGCGCGCACCACGCCAGCCGTGCCCTCGGGACGAAGCGCCAGGCGCTGCTTGGGCTTGAGCTTGGTATCGGTGCCCTCGGTAAAGACGCGCTCCAGGTTGGCGCCGCTAAACACGCGGAACATCTCCTTGCGCACGACGTCGGTCGACTGGCCGATGCCGTGGACAAACACGTCCACCTGCTCGATGGCGGGCGTCTCGATGGGCTTAAAGCCAAACGGCTCGAACACGCCGGCAGCGATCTGCTGCATCTTTTGCCAAGCGCGCATCTCAGCGCCGATAAGGTCGCGGGTTCCCTCCGCCTTCTGTGCCTGCATGGGCAAACACCTTTCTTTTGTATCGCGTCATAGGTAGTGGTCATTATACGGCACAAACACAAACAGCGGCGGTGCATCTGACCGAACGAGGGTATGGGGACTCGTTCGGCCAGATGCGCCGCCGCGGTGTGCAATCTGCAATCCTTCCGCCTCTTCGGATCACATAATCCGTTGGACGGAAAGACTTCGGGTCATCTCTTGAGCCCGTGGCTACATGGGAAACCGAATGACGGTACGAGCATCCATTCGGCTTCCAAGGCAGCCACGGACAAAACGGGGCAAAGAGCTACGAGCGACGTCGTCCCTACTCCCCCGCCACGCTCGCGCGCAGCTTAGCCGCGATGGGCTCAGACGCCAGCAGGAACACCAGTATTGCCACCGAGCACGCCAGACACACGATCCATGTGCTCGTAAAGGAGCCCGTGGCATCGAACAGTATTCCCGAGACGATGGCGCCCACCGTGCCGCCAACCATCTCGAGCGAGGTAATGGTGCCCGTGACCTTACCCAGGTCGGCCATGCCAAACTGCTTAGACGCAGCGATAGTGGGCGTTGGAGATGGTGTACTGCGCAAGGGAAATGCCCAGGTCGCTGACGATCAACGGCTGGAACAGGCTCATGCAGTTGACGAAAATGGTGTAGCACGTGGCCATGATC
>CAUFWM010000005.1 GCA_959596505.1 uncultured Collinsella sp. | reverse complement strand
GGCCCGTGGGTTATACCCTAAGAGCAAACCACCCTTTTTAAGGGTGGTTCTGATTGGCGTGTTGTGGCGGTCCGTATCCGGTTGCTTTAGTTCCTGGCGATGCTGTCGAGAATGCTGCGCATGATGGATACCAGGATGCTGCCCAAAAAGGCCGATCCAAAGCTGGCAATGGAGATACCCGCGCCCAGCAGATTGACCGACAGGTAGCTGGCCAGCTCGAGCATAAAGCTGTTGACTACGAGCTGAAAAATACCAAGCGTGATAATAGTGAGCGGCAGCGAGATGACCGTCAGGAACGGCTTGACGAGCGAGTCGACGATGTTGAGGAACAGCCCCACGAAGGCAAAGCAGACCCAGGCGTCGGCCATGCCGAAGGGCTGAATGCCGGGGACGAGAAACGTTGCGATCGCGATGGCGATTGAGGTCAAAAGCCAGTTGAGCAAAAAGCGCATGGTGGAGATCCTTTCTTGCGCATGGCGTGGTGAGGGGGCGTGAGGGGCACATACCTTTGCAACTCGGATAGATGCGCGGGGTCGGCCCTGTTTGGGCGCCCATTGTCTCAGATATTCGTGGAGCTTGCGTGCGCATTCGGTTTCAAAACGGCGTTCGTCCTAGAAAACGTGCCGCTGGCAGAGAGTCTTGTCGCTTTAGTTTGGTGGTGTGCTAAACTGCTACGGGCAAAAGCCACAGGCGTTGCCCTATTGCATAGAACGGGCGAACGATGCCCGACGTCAGTATCAACTTCGATGCCTTTTGGCGGGTTTGGCGGTGATCGATGAATATCGAGAACATGTTTGACAAGCCTGATGTCAAGCAGCTGGTCCACGCATTTAGCCTTTTGGACGACGAGAAAGATATCCAAGCGTTTTTGACCGATATCTGCACGCCGCGCGAGATTTGCGATCTATCGCAGCGTCTGCAGGTCGCGCGTTACCTAGACGAGGGCGAGCCCTATGTCGAGGTTCAGGCGCGCACCGGCGCTTCGTCCACCACGGTGAGCCGTGTGTCCAAGGCGCTTAACGGCGAGTACGGTGGCTACCGCAAAATCCTCATTAAGCTGGAGGATGGCGAGTAGGCCGCGCCAAAAACGAATTGTGCAAAACCGCTCCTCCGGGGGCGGTTTTTTTGATCCCTTGGGGACGGAGGAAAACGGATCACCGGGTTAGACTGACCCCCTCGATGATCCGTTTTCCTCCGTCCCCAAGGGATCAAATCTGTTGGCGTGGGGCAAATCTGTCCGCTTGGGCGGGTAGGATGGATACATTGATTATTGCGAACAGTTTGAGCGGAGGACCATGCCTGTTCGAATCTATACCACCAATGCCGGCACGGATTTGAGCGATGCTGAGTCGGCGCTGCTTGCCGACCTTATTGCCCGCCACGGGCGTGCCGTGTTGCTGGCGCCAACGTTTGCCGAGCTCGACCTGTGCCGTCATGATGCTGCGGTTGCTGGCGCCTCGCTGGGCGTTGACTACAAAACCCCCGCGTCGTGGCTTCGGTCGCTTTGGGAGCTTTTGGGCGACGGGCGCGGTTTCGTCGACAACCTGCAGCGCCAGATGCTGTTCTCGGACATGGTCACGCGTCTCGACGATGCCGACCTGCAGCCGCTCTCGCGCAGCCAGGGCACGGTGCGCATGCTTGCGCGCATGGCCCGCGACGTGTTGCCGGGCGTTGCGGGGACGACGGCCGAGCGATGCCGTGGAAACAATTGCCAGCCTGAGCCAAAAAGCGATGCCGAGGCTCGTGTGTTCGAGCTTTTGCGCGCATATGCGGACGGTTTGGACCGTCGAGATATGGTCGAGCCCTGCGAGGCAGCCGACATTATGGCCGGTGTCCTGGCCGATAGCCTGCCGGCGTGCACTCGCGCCGTATGCGTGCGCGATATCACGTCGTTTACGCACGGTCTGCTCGAGCTGCTGTCTGCCGTGGCGAACAATGGGGGAGAGGTCGTCGTGCTGCTTGCCCGCGAGCAGGCGTCGATGCGCGAGGAGCTTGCCGTGGCATTTGATGCCCGCGGTGTGCTGTTTGAGGTCGCGCCGCTGGGGGAGGACGCCGTCGCGTCTGATGCCGCTTGCGGGACCGCCGCTCAGCCTGCCTTTATTGAGGTCGCCGGCCCCCATGCCCGTGCTCATGTCTATGCGGACGCCATCGATAAGTTGGTGAAAGCGTACAAGGAGTCCAAGGCCGATAAAGCCACTGCAACGCCCACCGACCCCGTGCGCGTGCTCGTCGTTTCTGCCCGGGCACCCCAGCTGTTCGGTGAGCTCGCCTCTCGTCTGGCAGCTCATCATATCGCTGCCGAGACAGTTGAGTTCACGGCGTTTTCCCAATCCATTGCGGGCAGGCAGTTTGCGGCGCTTGCCGGCCTGATCGAGCGCATGAAGGCCGCCGATGAGGGCACGGCGTCAAAGACCGAGTGGTGGCCCGCGCCGGAGCTTACCGACTGGATCTACAGTCCGCTTTCGGGCGCTGATGCCGTCAATGCCCGTACCTTCGATAAGAATATGCGTCTCTCGCGCAGCAAGACTACCGCGGGCGTTAAGAGTCTGCTGCAGAGCGTCCAGGGCCAGGTGAGGGGCGCGCGCAAGGCGGCGAGCGACGAGAACTGGTTTAAGAACGTGCCGTGTGTGGTTTCGGACGTGTTCCAGGCGCTGTGGCGTGACAAGCCCGTGACGGCGCTCAAGGCCATGCTTGCCGTTGCCGAGGCGTTGCCCGATCGTTCGCTGGGCAGCTTAGATGGCCAAGCCCGTCGCCAGGCGGAGGTGGCCCTGCTGCGCCACGCCATCGACATCCTTATGAATGGCGCCCGCGCGCTCGACGTGTCGCAGGCCGCGACCGTGCCCGTGCTCGATGGCATTCGCACCAAGGTGGACAAGCGCAGCACCGCCTACGATTACGAGACCTACGAGGTTGACCGTGCGTCGCGCGCCCAGGTGCGCTTTGCGTCGCTTGCCGACGCGGCGGCTCTGCGCCCCGGCAGCTACGATGCCGTGCTGTTTGCCGATGTCGATCTGGACAGCTATCCGCTCTCACACGAGGAGGGGCCGCTGGCCACGCTGACGGCGAGCCTTGGTCGCGAGGGTGTGACGCTTGAGCCCGCGGCCTTGCTGCGCGTGCGCTTTGGCCACGCGATGCAGACGGCACGCGGCCCGGTTGCGCTTGCGCGCGTGACGCACGATTGCCAGGCGCGCGAGTGCTATCCGGCTGCCGTGTGGACCGAGTTGCGGGCGCATGCCGAGGCCGCTGAAGCTGCTAAGGCCGCTGACGCCGACAAGGCAGCTGAAGACGCTAAGGTCGCTGACACCGACAAGGCCACTGACGATGCTAAGGCCACTGGCGCCGACAAGGCGAAGTGCGTGGGTGAGGGCGATATCGTAAGGGACTTCGATCCCGCGGCAGGCGAAGGTCTCAAGCGCGAGCGCGTGACCTGTGAAGCCCCTCAGCATCTGAGTGCCGAGGCCGTGCCGTATTTGGTCCTGCGCCGTCGCGATGGCGAGGGCGAGGACGCGCCGCTCGTGCCGCGCCTGACGTCCGCCTCGCAGATCGAGGCCTATTCCACCTGCCCGCTGTGCTGGTTCGTCTCGTATCGCGTCAAACCTCAGTCCATCGATGCGGGCTTTGGCAACATGGAGAAGGGCAACTTTGTCCATGACGTGCTGGAGCACTTGCATGCACGTCTTCCGCAGGAGGGCATGGAGCGCGTGACGCCCATGAATCTGCCGCGCGCGAAGGAGCTGCTGCACGAGGTCTTTGCCGAGACCCTGGCCGAGCACGCCGGCAAGCGCGGTACCGAGGGCCCGCTGGTGCCGCTCTCTCCAGTGGAGGAGCGCCAGGCGGCCGAGATCTTGCCGCAACTGGAGGGCGTGCTCGCCTACGAGTCCGAGGCGCTCGCGCCCTTCGCGCCGCGCTACCTGGAGTTTGCGTTCAACGAGCTCCAGGTCGAGTATGCCGGCTGGCCGCTCGGCGGGCGCATCGACCGCGTGGATGTGGACGCCGAGAACCGCGCTGTGGTGATTGACTACAAGCATCGTTCGGGTGTCGAGGAGTTTAAGCTCGCCGACCCCACGGTGCGCGACGAGGAGTCGGGCGAGGCCCCCATCGACGATCCGCGCTGGCTGCCGCCCCATACCCAGACACTCATCTACGCGCAGGCCATGCGCCGGGCGCTGGATTTGGACACCCGCGCGGCGCTCTACTTTTCGACCAAGGGCGGCAAGCCGGCGTTGCGCGGTGCCGCGAGCGCCGAGCTGCTCGAGGAGGAGCGCGGCGACGGTCGCATCCCGGGCCTCAAGAAGGGCTTTCCGGGCGAGGGCGGCAACATGGACTTCGATGCGCTGCTCGACCGCGTGGAGGCCGGCATTGCCGAGCGCCTGCGCGAGCTCGAGGCGGGCGACGTCGCCGCTGTCGATCCGACGTCGGCGCAGGCCGCGCATGCGCGCTGCTCGTATAACCACGAAGGAACGTTTGTAAGGAGGGACGTGTAGACCATGGATCTTTCGACTTTGATGCCGCAACAGCTGCAAGTCGTCAAAACGCTCGACCGTCCGCTGTTTGTCTCGGCAGGTGCCGGCTCGGGCAAGACCTTTACCCTCACGCGCCGCATCGTCTATGCGCTCTCGCCCGAATCCGGTCCGTTTGTCGAGCATCTGGACCAGGTGCTCGCCATTACCTTTACCAAAGACGCCGCGGCCGAGATCCGCGACCGCGTGCGCCGTGCGCTTATCGACGAGGGGATGGACGAAGAGGCCCTGACGGTCGATGACGCTTGGATCTCGACCATTCACGGCATGTGTTCGCGCATTCTGCGCGCGCATGCGTTGGAGCTGGGCATCGATCCCGAGTTCACGGTGCTCACCGATACCGACGAGCTTATGGATCAGGCTGTCGAGCATGTGCTGGGGCGCGCGACGGCGCCCGATGCCGCGCCCGAGCTCGCCACTTCGCTTAAGGCCCTCTACGCCTGGTATCCCATGGCGGGCGAGGGCGGGACGTTTGGCGCCGGTACCACCATCAAAGGCCTGGTGCGCGACTTGCTGGAGCTATCGAGCCAGCTTCCGGGCGGCATGGACGATGTGTGCGTGGCGCGCGGCCAGGCCGACACCTCGGCGCTTGCCGATGCCTATCGTGCGGCGCTGGGCGCAAGCAAGGCCACGACCGAGAAAGCGCAGGTGGCACTCGACGCCATCGACGCGTTTGAGGCGAGCGGCAAAACCATGGAGGATGCGGCGCGACTCATGATGTCGTGCAGTATGCCTCGGGCGAGCAAGGCGTTTCCTAAGGAGCAGGTGGAGCTACTCAAGGCCGAGGCGGCTGATGCGTTTATCAATATCGTGCTTGCCTGCGGCGGCCCGGCGCTCGATGCGCTGGTGGGGCTTGCCCGTGCCGTAGAGGCGGAGTACCGTGCGCTCAAGGCCGACCAGTCCGCGCTCGATAACAATGACCTGCTGCGCATGGCGTACGAGGCGCTGCGCGACTACCCGGCTATTCGAGCTGCCTATGAGGGCCGCTTTAAGATGGTCATGATCGACGAGTTCCAAGATACCGACCAGATGCAGGTCGATCTGATTCGCTATTTGACGGGTGCGGGCGAGCGCGCGCTGTGCACGGTGGGCGATGCGCAGCAGTCGATCTATCGCTTCCGTGGTGCCGAGGTCGAGGTGTTTCGCCGCCAGGAGCGCAAGGTGGGTTCGACGACGGCGTCCGAGACGGTCACCACGTCCGATGCTCCCGCCGGCGAGCTCGTCAAACTCGTGCGCAACTTCCGCAGCCACGACGAGGTGCTGCGCTATGTGGCGCGCGTCTTTGACGGCGACACCGGTGGTTTGATGCAGGGGTTCTTGGATCTTGAACCGAGCGACAAACGCAAGGACATGCTCAAGGCAAAGGCTTCGCGCCGCCAGGCGCTGTTCGTTGCCGGCGGCAGTATGCAGGAGCGCACGCAGGCCAAGGCCCGTGCGATCGCCGAGCGATTCCATGCGCTTGCCGATGCCGGCCAGCCCCAGGGCGGCATGGTGCTGCTGCTGGGTCGCATGACCAATGCCGACGTCTACGCGCAGGCCTTCCGCGACCAAGGACTCGACTGCGTCATCGCAGGCGGCTCGGTCTTTGCCCAGGCGGCCGAGGTGCAGACGGTGCGTGCCCTGGTCTGCGCGCTCGCCAATCCGGCCGATACGGCCCAAGGCCTTATGCCGTTGCTGGCCTCGCCGATGTTTGCACTCGGCGCCCAGGAGTTCCTGGCGCTGGCGACCAAGCTCGACGAGCAGACGGGCGAGACGTCGCGCCGCAATATCGATGTGGGCATCATGAGCGATTCCGATGTGCCGGGTTTGCAGAACCTGCCGCTCGTGACGCGTGCCCGCGAGGTGCTGCGCTACGCGCTTCGTCGCGTGGGACGCGATTCGTTCGCCGCCATCGCGCGCGATGTGGTCAATGCCTCCGGCTGGTTCGTGCGTCTGGCGCAGCGCGGCCCCGAGGGCAAGGCCATTGCCGCCAACGTGCTCAAGGCGCTCGATGCCGTGGCCGAGGCAGAGGCCGAGCTCGGCAATTCTCCGCGCTCCATCGCGCTCGCCTTCGACCGCTTCTTGGCGGGCAAGGAGGCCCCGGGCGCCCTCAACGAGGAGGGCGACGGCGCGGTGCGCATCATGACCGTGCATGCGTCCAAGGGCCTGGAGTATCCGGTTGTAGCGGTTGCCGAGTGTTTTGGCGTGCGCAAATCGTCCGGTGCGGCACAAATGGGTCGCGTCGACGGTGGGGCGCAAGTCGTGGCGCTGCCGGCTCGTTTCGATGGCGTTAAGCTTGCCGACGGGACCTTCGTGAAGGGCGATGACGTCAAAAAGCAGTTTGAACACGCGTTTAAGGGCAAGGGCACGTCGCTGTGGTTGCCGCCGGAGCTCATGGAGGACGTCTGCGCGACGGGCTCTCCCGCCGAGGCATTTGCCCGCCTGCGTAACGACGACCTGCAGCTTTCGCTCGAGGAGCGGGCTCGTCTGCTCTATGTCGCCATGACGCGAGCGCGCGAGTTGCTCATTCTGGCGATGGATGCCGGCGTGAGCCGCGGCAAGGTGATGGCGCCGACCTTCGATGTCGAGACGGATCTGACCTACGACGTGCTGCGCCGCATCCTGCCGACCGATAGTCTGGACATGCCGCAGCTCGATAGCGACCGTCTGGTGTTCGACAACTCCCAGCCGGGCGACTACGAGCTCATCTCGCTGGCGGACTTTACGTTTGGTGAGCAGGCGTTTGAGGCTAACGCTTCGCTGGATGCCGAGGGCAGGCTCGTTCGCGGCGATGTCGATGTCGCTGATAATGCTGCGCACTCAACTGTGCCCGGTCCTGCCGACCCCAAGCCCGATGCGTTTGAGCTCGTGTATCCCCAGGCAGTGGGCGTGCGCATGGGCATCTGTCCGTTCCCGGTGCGTGACTCGTATAGCTACTCGTCAATTGCCGTGGCGCTGCATGCCGAGTCCGAGGACCGTGCCGCCGAGGCGCTTGTTCCCATGGACGAGTCCGGCGATGATGCGGAGTCGGATGGCTCGGAGATGGCCGATGCGGACGTGGCTGCTGTCGAGCCCGCCGGCAACCCCATGGCGCTGGGCTCGGCCTTCCACGCCGCTTGCCAGTGGCTCATCGAGATGGGTGCCGATGCGCTGCCCGTTGAGCGTGCCGACGCCCTGGCTCGCTTGTGGCGCCTGACGCCGGAACAGCGCGAGCGCTTCGATGTCGCTCTGGATCGCTGGCTCAAGTCGTCGGTTCGTGCCGAGCTGCTCGCGTGGCCGTGCATCCGTGCCGAGGTGCCGTTCTTCTCGCTGGGCTGCGAGGACGAGGATATCGCCCGCTACGGCGCCTATGCCGAGGGCGCCATCGATGCTTTGGCAACCGACCCGGCGGATCCGTCGCGCGCACTGGTCATCGACTACAAGACGGGTGGCACGCCGGATGAGACGCCGGAGCAGCTGCTCGAGAAACACGCCTTGCAGGCGCGCGTTTACGCCGACGTTCTGCACAAGGCGGGCTTTGAGGTCGTGACCGTCAAGTTCGTTCGCGTGGAGCGGGCGAATCCAACCATCTTCGTCAATCCCGCCGAACCTCAAGTGGTCACCTACAACCTCTAGTCCTCAGATAACTTGCGGTGGAATACGGACTGTTTTGGTCAAAAAAGCCGCCAAACAGTCCGCATTTCACCGCAACTGCAAGAGGAGCCGTGTGGGTTTGGCTAGGTTCGGGTGCCGTCCGCGCCGTGCGGTAAAATCGTTCAGTCAGAACACGAACCCGCATCGGAGCTCATCACATGGCATTCGTCCATCTGCACAATCACACTGTTTTCTCCATGCTCGACGGCGCAACCCGTATCCAGGATATGGTCAACCGTGCCGTTGAGCTGGGCATGCCCGCCGTGGCCATTACCGACCACGGCTACATGTATGGCGTGCCCGACCTGGCGCTGGCCTGCGACGCCGTCAACCACAATACGCCCGAGTACAAAACCTGGAGTCACGACAAGGCCTTCTTGGAAAAGGACCGCCGCGACGAGCTGGTGGAGCCCGATCCCGAGGAAAACCCGCGCGAGCATGCCCAGTATGTGAAGGACATGGCCATGTGGGACGAGAAGGGCAATATCGACGAGCTCAAGCCACCCCTGGTCATCAAACCCATCTTTGGCTGCGAGGTCTACTTTACGCCGGACGAGACGCTCGCCCGCGACCACAAGCCCGAGCTCTACCACATGATTCTTCTGGCCAAGGACCAGGAGGGCTACGTCAACCTAATGCAGACGGTCTCCGAGGCCGCTGTGCAGGGCTTTTACTACAAGCCGCGTGTGACGCTCGACAACCTGCGCCGCCACGCCAAGGGCATGATCTGCACGAGCGCCTGTATCGCGGGCGTCATCCCCAAGTACATCGACCGCGGTGACATGGAGGGCGCCATCAAGTGGGCCGAGACCTTCCGCGACACCTTCGATCCCGGCGACTTTTATATCGAGATCCAGGAACACGGCATCACCACCGACAACGGCCTGACCGATGAGCAGATGGACCGCACGCTCATCGATATCGCCAAGCAGGTGGGCGTCAAGGTCATCGCCACCAACGACTTCCACTACCTGCGCCGCGAGGACGCGCCCGTGCAGGACGTCATCATGTGCATTGGCATGAACGCCAAGGTCGACGACCCCAACCGCATGCGCATGACCGGCTCGGAGTTTTACATGAAGACCGAGGAGGAGATGCGGGCGATGTTCCCGTATTGCCCCGAGGCCTGCGACAATACGCTCGAGATCGCCGACAAGTGCTACGTTGAGCTGGACTGGGACTCCATCATCCTGCCGCGCTTCCCGTTGCTCGATCCCGGCGAGACGCACGAGAGCCAGTTCCGCCGCGAGTGCGAGAAAGGCCTGCGCCAGCACTATGGTGACGACTGGGCCACGCGCGAGATCGGCGGCGTCAACATCAAAGAGCGCTTTGAGTACGAATACAAAGTCATCTGCGACAAGGGATTTGCCGCCTACTTCTTGATCGTCGCCGAGTACGTGCAATGGGCCAAGGACAACGGCATCGGCGTCGGCCCCGGCCGTGGCTCGGCCGCCGGCGCTATCGTCGCCTACGCCATGAACATCACCGCGTTCGACCCGCTCGAGAACGGCCTGATGTTCGAGAGGTTCCTGTCCCCGCAGCGTACCGAGATGCCCGATATCGATATGGACTTCGACGATGAGCGGCGCCTCGAGGTCGTGGAGCACGTTCGCCAGCTCTATGGCCCCGAGAAGGTCACCCACGTCATCACCTACTCGACCATTAAGGCCAAGCA
Source organism: uncultured Collinsella sp. (assembly GCA_959596505.1). Classification (GTDB taxonomy): domain Bacteria; phylum Actinomycetota; class Coriobacteriia; order Coriobacteriales; family Coriobacteriaceae; genus Collinsella. The sequence goes on along the minus strand of CAUFWM010000005.1, from coordinate 45,756 downwards.
GGCCATCAACGACGCCGCGCGCGTCCTGGACTACCCGGTCTACATGGGCCAGCGCCTGTCCAAGATGGTCTCGAGCGACCCCAAGGTCAAGCTCAAGCAGGTGCTCGAAAAGCAACCCGGCAAAGAGGATCTGTTTAACCCCGATTTTGCCGAGGCCTATAAAAAAGATGACGACGCCCGCCGCATCATCGACACGGCGCTCTCGATCGAGGGCCTCACCCGTGGCGAGGGTGTGCACGCGTGCGCCGTTCTGATCTGCCGCGACCCCGTCAACGAGCATGTGCCCACCAAGCTCGATACCAAGGGCGGCGTCGAGATTACCCAGTACGAGGGCCATACCGTTGCCGACATGGGCCTGCTCAAGATGGACTTCCTAGGCCTGCGCACGCTGACGGTTATCTCTAAGGCCAAGGCCAACATCAAAAAGAACTTCGGCATCGACATCAAAGAGGAAGAGATTCCCTTTGACGACCCCGAGATCTTTAAGCTCATGGGCTCCGGTCACACCGCCGGCGTCTTCCAGGTCGAGTCCGCCGGCATGACGGCCACGATCAAGAACATGAAGCCCACCGAGTACAAGCATGTCGTGGCATTGATCGCCCTGTACCGCCCGGGCCCGCTGGGCGCCGGCATGGTCTCGTCCTACATCAACCGCATGAACGGCAAGGAACCGGCCGTCTCCTACGACGACCGTCTGGACGACATCCTGGGCGAAACCTACGGCACCATGGTCTACCAGGAGCAGGTTATGCTCATCTCCGTCGAGATGTGCGGCTTCTCCAAGGGCGAATCGGACTCGCGTATCCGTAAGCCCGTGGCTAAGAAAAAGATCAAACTGCTCACGTCGACGGTGCTCCACTGGGAGGATGGCTCGGACGAGACCACCTACGACCACTGGATGAACGGCGCCATCAAGAACAACTACACGCGCGAGGTCGCCCAGAAGATTTGGGACGATGTTCTCGAGTTCGCGTCCTACGCCTTTAATAAGTCGCACTCCGCCGGCTACGCCATCCTGGTTATGCAGACGGCGTGGCTCAAGGCGCATTATCCGCACGAGTACATGGCGGCCGTTCTGACGTCCTATACGGGCAAGACCGACAAGATCGTGCATTACGTCTCGGCGTGCCGTCACGACGGCATCCCCGTGCTTTCGCCAGATGTCAACGAGTCCGGTACCGAGTTCACGGCTACCAAGGAAGGCGTGCGCTTTGGTTTGGCTGGCATCCGCGGCGTGGGCACCGGCGTGGCGCAGGCGATTATCGCCGAGCGCGAGGCGGGCGGTCCGTTTAAGACGCTGCACGACTTTGTCGAGCGCGTGGACTCGAGCCAGGCCAACCGCCGTGTGATCGAATCGCTCATCAAGGCAGGCGCCTTCGACTCCACGGGGTATCCGCGTCGCCAGATGATGCACTTTGTGGATAAGAACAACCCTGAGAACATCATCGATGCCGCGGTAAAGCGCCAGAAGGACCGCGCGAGCGGCCAGACGTCGTTCTTCGACATGTTTGGCGACGTTGAGGGCTCGGGCTTTGAGGTGAGCGTGCCCGATCCGGACGGCCAGGAGTGGGACCGCCACCTTAAGCTGAGCCAGGAGAAGGAGGTTCTGGGCATCTATGTCTCGGACCATCCGCTGCGCCCGTTTGAGTATGCACTAGCCAAGGCACGCGACTTCTCGTTCTCGCAGATCGACACTGGCTACGAAGTTCAGAATCCTACGGGCGGTACCATCAACCAGGAGATTCCCGAGGGCAAGGCGCTGTGGTGGGCCGGCATGGTCTCGAGCGTGTCCAAGCGCGTGACCAAAAACGGCGACCCCATGGGCATCGTGCAGCTCGAGGACATGGAAGGCGAGGCCACGGTCGTGGTGTTCCCCAAGACCTACAAGGAGGCCGAGGGGTACCTGTACGGCGAGGTCGATCCCGAGACCGGTGCGCAGCTGTCCGATGCGTTTGTGCGCATTAAGGGCAAGCTCGAGCGTTCGGACCGCGGCGACCAGATCATCGCGCAGGAGATCGTGCCGCTTGAGCTTAACGAGGAGAACAACAAGCCCAAGGTGTTTGAGGTCATGGTGCCCAACAGCCGCTTTAGCCAGGGCAATATGGCGCGTCTTGCCACGGTGCTTACCGCCAACCCGGGCGGCGACCGCGTGGAGATCTTTATCGAGCAGGTGGACGGGCGCGTGCTGCGTGCCGAGGTGCCTGCCAAGGTCAACGCACGCTCGATTCCGCTGTTGGCAGAGGCAAAGGCCATCGTGGGCAACCAAGGCCGCGTGACGGTGATCTAAGATGATTTTTCTGGGACGGGGATCAAAAAATCATTTTGGGTGACGTGTGGCGGAAGACCAGTCTTTCTGGGACGGGAATGATTTTTTCATCCCCGTCCCAGAAAAAATTATTTGGCATGCGAGATTGGAGGAAGTGATGGAGCAGGGGACGTTTGCGCAGGCGCTTCGTAAGGAGGCGGCGCTCAGCAGTACCTTTATGAAGGGGCGCTCGCTCATGCTCAACGGCGCCGTGCTGTCGTTTGAGGACTCCGGCTCGCGCTTCTCCAAAAATGTGACTATTGAGGGCACGGTGCGCGGCTCGCGCGGCGACCTGTACAAGACGCACGTGGCGCTCGACATGGACGAGCACGAGGTTGTCGACTACGACTGCGATTGCCCCGCCGCCTTCCGCTATTCCGGCATGTGCAAGCACGCTATCGCCACGGCGCTGGCGTATCTGGATGCCAGTGGCGCCGAGCCCGTCGAGGGCTTGCGTACGCCGGTCCGCACGTTTACGGCACCGCCCGCACAGTCAAAGCAGCCCACACACCCCGCGCCCACCGCATCTGCGGTCAACCCCAATTTTCCCTTCCCGGCACCCGTCCCCACGAGCCCGAGCCTTGTGGCGGCGCTTTCCGATCTTTCGGACGCGCGCATGGACGAGCTCGTGGCTATGCGTCGCAAGTTCGCCGGCACCATTGACCCCGATGCGCCCAAGGCAGTGCTGGAGCCCTCGCTGGTGCCGTACTACAATCCGCTGTTTGCCGATCGTTTTAACTGGGCACTCGAGTTTCGCATTCGCTGCGGTTCGGTGTCCTACGTGGTTAAGGATATCGACGGCATGGCCGATGCCTATGTGCGCGGCGGTACGTTCTCCTATGGCAAGAAGCTTACGTTTGTCCATGTGCCCGAGGCATTCGATGACGTGTCGACAAAGCTGCTTGACTTTGTTGCAATGACGGTCGCCTACCTGAGCGATATTACGAGCTCGCGCTCGGCATCGTACGACTTTGCCCGCAGCGGCTTTGTCGCCGAGCGTCAGTTGCCGGTATCCGAGTATTCCGTCGTGTCCGTGCTGGACCTGCTGCGTGGCAGGACCCTGTCCTTTGAGCCTGCTTGGTCGCGGGGGACGACGACGCATCGCGCCTACGAGGTGGCGGTCGAGCCGTCGCCGCAGGGGGAGGGCGAAGTCCCGGCCAAGCGCCCGCCGCTCCTTGCCGCCAAGATTGCACCGGCGGCGGGAGGCAGCTACGACTTGCGTCTGCCGGCCGATACGTATTGCTTTGTCGCTGGTGACGCAGCCTATCTGGTCGATACGCGCCGCGCACGCCGTAGCGACACGGCGTTTGCCCAGCATGCGGCACCGTTCCTATCGCACTTGTTGCCCTGCCGCACGCCGGTCCATATCGCCGCCGACCAGGTGGGCGAGTTCTGCCGCATGGCGCTGCCTATCTTGCGCGACTACACCGACCTGACCGCTCCCGCCGCGCTCGACGCCGTGGCGCCCGAGCCGAGCTTTGCCATGGCGATCGGCGTCGACGATGGTCTTGTGACCTGCAAGATTACGGTGACCTACGGCGATTGGTCGGCAGATCTCTTTAGTCTTGGTGCTCCGGGCAGTCCCTTCGAAGAACAACGCCCCGGCGTTCCGCCCCGCGATACGGTGGCGGAGTTTCGCGTTATGGACACGGCTGCCCTGTACTTCGATTTCTACGAGGGCGGCCTGGCATTTGAGGAGCGCGATGACGCCCGCCTGTTCCACTTGCTGACCGAGGGCCTGTCTGCCCTGTCCGAACTGGGCGAGATCATGCTCAGCGATCGCCTGCGCCAGATCTCGGTCCGTCCTGCGCCCAAGCTTTCGGTGCGTGCGACCGTCAAGAGCAACTTGCTCGACGTCGAGCTGGGTGCGAGCGGGCTTTCGGCGGCTGACCTTGCCATCTACCTCGACTCCTACAAGCGTCACCAGACGTTTGCGCGTCTCACGTCGGGCGATATCGTGCGCCTGGACGAGGGCGCTCGTGCCGCGTTTGGCCTTGCCGAGGACCTGGGCGTCGATGCCGTCGACCTGCTCGACGGCGTGTCGCTTCCCGTGTCGAGCACCCTTTTTGTCGATAGCATGCTCGCGCGCACGCCGGCGCTCGAGGCCGATCGCGACGCCGCGTTCCGCCGTACCGTCGAGCGCCTGGACACGCTCGGCAAGATGGACTTTACGGTACCCGCCTCTCTCAAGGCTACGCTGCGTGGCTACCAGATTGACGGCTACCAGTGGCTCGGCTCGCTTGAGCATCTGGGCCTTGGCGGCATCTTGGCCGACGATATGGGCCTGGGCAAAACGCTGCAGATGATCGCGCACATTCTGGCGCGCGTGGAGGCGGGGGACACCAAGCCCACGCTCGTGATATGTCCCGCGTCGCTCGTGTACAACTGGGCTGCCGAGTTGGAGCGCTTTGCCCCCTCGATTGATGTGTGTGCCATCGTGGGCGCCAAGGCCCAGCGTCGCGTGCAAATTGCCGGCGTGGCCGAGCATAACGTGGTGGTAACGTCGTATGACCTTATGCGCCGCGACATCGACGAATACGTCGAGCAGGACTTTGCCCGCGTGGTGCTCGACGAGGCCCAGTACATTAAAAACCCGCTCACCCAGGTGGCCCGCGCTGCCAAGCGCCTGCCGGCCGGCGTGCGCTTTGCTCTGACGGGCACGCCCATCGAAAACCGTCTGTCCGAGCTCTGGAGCATCTTCGACTTTTTGATGCCGGGCCTTCTGGGCACGCGCGACTCATTTGCCAAGCGCTTTGAGGGCCCCGTCGAACATGCCGAGGGCGACAGCGCCGCTCGTCTGCAGGCGCTCGTGTCGCCGTTTGTGCTGCGTCGCGTCAAGGAAGATGTGGTGGCCGATCTGCCCGAGAAGATCGAGGATACGGTGATGGCGCAACTTACCGGCGAGCAGCGCAAGCTCTACCTGGCCAACCAGGACCGCATTGCCCAGCAAGTGCAGCACCGCGAGGCCGGGGAGTTTAAGAAAGACAAGCTCAAGGTACTTGCCGAGCTCACCAAGCTGCGACAGATCTGCTGCGACCCGCGTCTGCATTACGCGGACTACAAGGCGGGAAGCGCCAAGCTCGATACGTGCATGGAGCTCGTTCACGGCGCGCTCGACGGCGGTCACCGCATCTTGCTGTTCAGCCAGTTTACGGGCATGCTCGATATCATCGGCAAGCGCCTGGCCAAGGAGGATATTGCCTTTCTTAAGCTCACGGGCGCATCATCCAAGGAGAGCCGCGCCAAGATGGTTGCTCAGTTCCAGGCGGGCGAGGTACCGGTGTTCTTGATTTCGCTCAAGGCGGGCGGCGTGGGCCTCAATTTGACGGCTGCCGACGTGGTCATCCACTACGACCCGTGGTGGAACGTGGCGGCGCAGGACCAGGCGACCGACCGCGCCCACCGCATTGGCCAGCAGCACGCCGTGACCGTGTACAAACTCATCGCCAAGGACACGATCGAGGAACGCATTATGCAGATGCAGGAGTCCAAGCGCGATCTGGTCAACAGTGTGCTCGGCGGCGATGGTATCTCGTCGGCGCTGTTTACCCGCGAGGATGTTCTGGCGCTGCTCGGCGGCGACGGTCGCTAACCGCGCGCGGGATGGGGTTGCCGGGGCGGATAGTACGCGCCGCCCCACCGTTCCCGCCCGTTATGTGTTCATTTGCCATGCCGTGGATGGTTCGCCTGCCTTTGGGCATAAGAACCATCGAGAACATCGGCACATCAGCAAAGGAGAACATCATGGCGAAATTCTTTAAGGACTCTGACGGCAAGCTCGTTGCCGCCCTTGGCGATGGCGTTGCGACCCCTGCCGGCTGCACGGAGCTGACGGCGAACACCGAGGACGCGGCGCACGAGAAGCATGTGCCTGTTGTCGAGATCGAGCGCGACGGCCACGTCATTCGCGCACGCGTGGGCTCGACCGAGCATCCCATGCTGCCCGAGCACTATATCGAGTGGATCGCGCTTGAGGCCGAGGGCCGCCTGGAGGTCCATTACCTTGAGCCCGGCATGAAGCCCACGACGTTTTTCGCTGGCGGCTCCAAGACCGGTACCGTCTATGCCTACTGCAACCTGCATGGGCTGTGGTCCGCGACGTTCTAGGAGCGCGCCCCCGCTCGGGGTATCATAGCTAGCATATGCACATGCGAGCGCCGGCTGCATTATGCGGCCGGCGCTTTTACTACGATAACGACAGTTACGATGGGAAGGGCTTGTCCATGAAGCTCGCGCTTGCACAGATCGATATGCGCCTGGGTGATATTGAGGGCATTTGCGGCCGCATCGAGGACCAGGCTCGCCTGGCTCATGAGCGCGGCGCGCGCGTGCTGTGCGTTCCGGCCCCGCTCTTTATGGGCGCCATGCCGGGCAGCCTGGTGGGCGCTGCCGATTTTGAGCACGATATGTTGATGGGCCTGACGGGCGTTGCCGAGCGCATCCAAGAGCTCGACATGATCTGCATCGTGCCCTCTGCGGTTTCGTTTGAGGGCCAGCCCCTGCTTGACTACATGATGCTCAAAGACGGTCGCGTGGTGCCCGCGCGCGCAAGTATTGCCCTGCAGCGTGGCGAGAATAACGACGCGCGTTGGGCGCCTCCGGTGTTTGACGTGGACGGCGTGCGCATCGCCGTGGTGTTTGACCTGGATCGCGAGCTCGAGATGCTGCCGACCGGCGTCGACCTCATTGCCTATTTCCAGTTTAACGCGTTTGACATGACCGATCGCGAGACGGCCGCCGTCGCCGCCGTGCGCAGCGGTGCCTACCGCAAGATTGCCTCCAAGCGCAGCGTGTGGTTTGCCTGCATGGCGCCGGTCGGCGCCTATGACGAGTCGGTGTACACCGGCGGATCGTTTGTGCTCGACGACTGCGGGCGCGTGGTGGCCCAGGCGCCGTGTTTTGAGGAGAGCCTGCTGGTTCAGGAAATTCAGCGCGGCATGATGCTCGATGCCCTGGAGGACCATGAGCTGCCCCAGTTTCGCTCCGAGGAGTGGCTGTGGCAGGCGCTGGTGCTTGCCGTGCGCGACAATGCCCGCGCCCGCGGTGCGTCGCGTGCCGTGGTGGCGCTCGAGGGCGATTTGCCGTCGTCCCTGTTGGCAGCGCTTGCCGTCGATGCCTTGGGTCCTCGTAACGTAATTGGCTTAGTGCTGGGACGCAACCGCATCTTTACACCGGCGCAGGAGGAGGCCGAGGCCGCCCGCTGTTCTGCTGTTCGCTCAATCGCTGAGCGCCTGCACATTCGCACCGTCGAGCGCGATGCGCCGGATGCGGAGCGCGTGCTCGACCGCGACGCGTCGGCGGGCGATGCCGAGCGCCTGCGTTCGCGCGCGCTGGGCCTGATGCTCGAGGATACGGCGCTCGAGCTGGGCGCCATGGCGTTGAGCCCGCTTTCCAAGACTGAGTATGCACTGGCGGCGCCCGCGCTGTCGGGCGGCTACCAGGGCGACTTTGCGCCCTTTGGCGATGTGTATCTGTCGACGCTCGAGTTTGTGGCACGCGTGCGCAACCGCGTCTCGGCCGTGGTGCCCCAAGAGCTCGTGACGCTCAACGCGGTGGAGGATTGCATGGAGCGCGTGCTGGCACAGGCGCTTTCGACGCTCGACGGTCCGGTCGACATGCTCGACCGCGCGGCGCAGCTGCTCGGTGGGCTCGAGCCGGGCGAGGTCGATGGTGCGCTCGAGTCGCACGTGGACCGCAGCCGTCCCTTTGACGACATCCCGATGGCCGCCGCCAAGCCCGAGGCCTGCTCGCTGCTGCTGATGCTTGTGCGCCAGGGTGAGGCTGCCCGTCGCATGCTACCGACGGCGCCGATCGTTTCGGCCCGTTCGTTTGTCGAGCGCGCCTGGCCGTACATGCTTGCGTGGTCCGATCTGGGGCTCAACGGTAAGGAGCGCATGACGGTTGATTCTCTGGCACGCGCCGAGGTGCGCCGCTTTGCCGACGACGATACGAGTGACCGTATGCGCGGCGAGATGATGGGCATATTGGGCGAGCTGTTGGGTATTTCGCCCGAGCAGATGGAAGAGCTGCGCTCCGAGGACGGTCAGCGTCGTCTGCATGAGGGCATGAAAAAGTTTGAGGGTGAGGTCCAGGACGCCATCGAAAAGATGATGGGCGGCCAGGGCGGACCGCAGGGTGGGCCCCAGGGAGGTCCGATGCCGCATCCGCCGATAGATCCGAGGCAGTTCCCATTCTTCTCGCAGAACTAGACCGCTGCGCGCCCGCCAGAGCGGCAATCTGCCTTTCAATCGTCGGGCATGACCGCCAGGTCAATGCCCTCCTCTTTCAAGGCACCTTGCTCGCTCTGGCGGGCGCTCGCTTGCGTATGCTCAACCTACAATTCGATCTCGGCTGACTTATAAGGCTAGCGTTGTGTTATTCTAGAACAGACGTTCGTGAATAGTGCGCGGGGCCTTGCCTTGTGCTTGGCAAAAGACGAGGGGAGGTCGGCTTGGTTATCTTGGGTATCGACCCTGGTTTGGCCCATACGGGCTGGGGGATTATCGAGGAGCGGCGTGGCGAGGTCCGCTGCCGTGCCTACGGTTGTATCGAGACCAGCGCGGGCAGCCCGCTCGCGGTGCGCCTGTCGCATATCGCCCGCGACCTCAAGGGCGTCGTCGAACGCTACCGTCCCGATACCGCGGCTATCGAGAGCATCTACTTTGGCGCTAACGTCCGCTCGGCCATCCCCACGGCGCATGCCCGCGGTGCCGCGCTCGTGGCGCTTTCGGAGTGCGCGCTCGAGATTGGCGAATACACGCCCATGCAGATCAAGCAGGCCGTGGTGGGCACCGGTGCCGCAGATAAACGGCAGGTTGCCTACATGGTGCGCACGCTCACGCAGCTCGATCACGACCCTCACCCAGACCATGCCGCCGATGCCCTGGCCTGCGCCATCTGTCACGTTAACCTCAGCCGCACCCGGGCGCTTACCGGCGGCGAGTTCTATCAACAGAGAGGAACCGGATACTGATGATTTCCCAGCTCCATGGAACGCTTGTCGAGGCCACGATGAGCTCGGCCGTCGTTGACGTATCGGGTGTGGGCTTTGAGCTCGGTATTTCGGGCAGCACTGCCGCCACGCTGCCTACACCCGGCGGCGAGGTTCGCCTCTATACCCGTATGCAGGTGCGCGAGGACGCCATGACACTTTTTGGCTTTGCCTCCAAGGACGAGCGCACGATGTTCGATCGGCTCGTTTCTGTCTCGGGCGTCGGTCCACGCCTGGCGCTTGCCGTGCTTTCCACCTATACCGTGGGACAGCTGTATTCCCTGGTAATGGCCGAGGATGACAAGGGCATGGCCAAGGTGCCCGGTGTGGGCAAAAAGACCGCCCAACGCCTCATCTTGGAGCTCAAGAGTACCTTTGCCAAGGACAAGGGCTTTGTTCCGGTCGACGTAATTCCCGGTCAGGTTGCGATGCCGGTTCCCGCCGCCGCTCCCTCGGCGATCGATGACGCCCGCGCGGCGCTCCTTTCCATGGGCTTTAGCCCTCAGGAGACCGAGGTTGCCCTGAGCGGGTATGATGGGCAGGATATGCGTGTCGAGGATCTGCTCGGCGCGGCGCTTAAGCGACTCGGAATGGATGCGTGATGTGGGAAGCCGATGACTCTCAGGACCTGTGGGCGACGCCCGGCAACTCGCCGGCGGCATCCATGGCGCACGGTGAGCGCATGGTGGGCTCGGAGCTGACGCCCGAAGACCTCGATGTCGACCGTACCCTGCGTCCCCAGCGCCTGGACGACTACTGCGGTCAGGAGCATATCAAGCAGAGCCTTCGCGTGCTGATCGAGGCGGCGCAGAGCCGTGGCGAGACGCTCGACCACGTGATCTTCTCGGGTCCTCCGGGCCTGGGCAAGACCACGCTGGCTACCGTTATCGCCAACGAGCTGGGCGCTCAGATCAAGACGACGAGTGGCCCGGCCATTGCGCGTACCGGCGACCTCGCGGCTATCCTGACTAACTTGCAGCCGGGTGACGTACTGTTTATCGACGAGATCCACCGACTCAACCGTTCGGTCGAGGAAGTTCTGTATCCCGCGATGGAGGACTTTGCGCTCGATATCGTTATCGGTAAGGGTCCGGCGGCGCGCTCGATTCGCCTGGATATCCCTAAGTTCACGCTGGTGGCGGCAACGACTCGCTCGGGCATGCTGACCGGCCCGCTGCGCGACCGCTTTGGCATTTCGTATCGCCTGGATTACTACACGGTCGAGGAACTCGCCCAGATCGTGACCCGCTCGGCGACCATCTTGGGCGTGACGATAGACCATCCGAGTGCGCTCGAGATCGGCTCGCGTTCGCGTGGCACGCCGCGCCTGGCCAACCGTCTGCTCAAACGCGTGCGCGACTATGCGCAGGTGCGCGGCAACGGTCCTATTGAGCTTGATATTTGCCGTCAGGCACTCGAGTTCTTCGAGATTGATGAGCTTGGTCTGGACTGGATGGATATTCGCATCTTGGAGACGCTCGCCAAGACGTTCTCCGGCCGTGCCGTGGGCCTGACGACCCTTGCCAGCGCGGTGGGCGAGGACCCGGGTACGCTCGAGGATGTCTATGAGCCCTATCTGCTGCAGTGCGGCTTGATGATTCGCACGCCCCAGGGCCGTCAGGCAACGCTTCGCACCTTTGAGCATTTGGGTATCGAGCCAGCCGTTTAGAGTCGGGTTTGTTTTGGCTAGTCTGTAGGCTATCGCTGAGCATTGGATAAACATATCGCCATTCATCGGTTACGGGTGTTTTACTATTGCGCGCCCGTGCTATGCTGAATTGGTCTTTTTCTCATCCGGTAACGAAAGGACCGCCCATGCCTACTGACATCGAAATCGCACGTTCCGTCACGCCGCTGCCCATTACCGAGGTGGCTAAGAACGCCGGCGTCGACGTAAAGCACCTGATTCCGTACGGCTTCGACAAGGCTAAGGTCGACTATTCGCTGCTCAACGAGCCGACCGATCACCAGGCCAAGCTCGTCCTCGTGACCGCCATCAACCCCACGCCCGCTGGCGAGGGCAAGACCACCACGACCATCGGTCTGGCCGATGGCCTGCGCCGTCGCGGTGTCAAGAGCGCTGTGGCCCTGCGCGAGCCCTCGCTCGGCCCCGTCTTTGGCGTCAAGGGCGGCGCCGCCGGCGGCGGTTGGGCCCAGGTCATCCCCATGGAAGACATCAACCTGCACTTTACCGGCGACTTCCACGCTATCGGTGCCGCCAATAACCTGCTGGCCGCCATGCTCGACAACCATATTCAGCAGGGCAACCAGCTCGGTATCGACGTCAAGCGCATCACCTGGAAGCGCGTCGTCGACATGAACGACCGCCAGCTGCGCCATGTTATCGACGGCATCGGCGGCAAGGCTCAGGGCGTGCCGCGCGAGGACGGCTTCGATATCACCGTTGCCTCCGAGGTCATGGCGATCCTGTGCTTATCCACGAGCATCAACGACCTCAAGGAGCGCCTGGGCGAGATTGTCGTCGGCTACAGCTATGCCGGCGAGCCCGTCCGCGCCCGCGACCTCAAGGCTCAGGGCGCCATGGCCGCGCTGCTTAAGGATGCGCTCAAGCCCAATTTGGTGCAGACGCTCGAGGGCACGCCCGCATTTGTCCACGGCGGTCCCTTCGCCAATATCGCCCACGGCTGCAACTCCATCATGGCCACGCGTATGGCCATGCGCTTTGGTGATGTCGCCATTACCGAGGCAGGCTTTGGCGCCGATCTGGGTGCCGAGAAGTTCCTCGACATCAAGTGTCGCATGACGGGCGTTCGTCCCAGCGCCGTCGTGATTGTCGCCACCGCCCGTGCGCTTAAGTACAACGGCGGTGTTGCCAAGGCCGACCTTAACGACGAGAACCTCGAGGCCCTCAAGGCCGGTATGCCCAACCTGCTGCGCCACGTCGACAACATTCAGAATGTCTACGGTCTGCCCTGCGTGGTCGCCATCAACCGCTTCCCGACGGACACTGAGGCCGAACTCGAGCTCATCGAGTCCGAGTGCCAGAAGCTCGGCGTTAACGTTAAGCTTTCCGAGGTCTGGGCCAAGGGCGGCGAGGGTGCGCTCGACCTGGCCGATGAGGTCATGCGCCTGATTGAGCAGCCGAGCGAGTTCAAGTTTGCCTACGAGGACGGCGCCGATGTTGCTGATGCCCTCGAGGCCGTCGCCACCAAGGTCTACCGCGCCGACGGCGTTGACTTTACGCCGGCTGCCAAGCGTCAGCTCGCCGAGCTGCGCGAGAACGGCTTTGGCAACCTGCCGGTGTGCGTCGCCAAGACCCAGTACAGCTTTAGCGACAACGCCAAGGCGCTGGGCGCCCCCGAGGGCTTCCGCATCACCGTGCGCGAGCTCAAGGTTTCCGCCGGTGCCCACTTTGTGGTCGCGCTGACTGGCAGCGTCCTGACCATGCCGGGCCTGCCCAAGGTCCCCGCGGCCGAGAACATCGACGTCGACAACGACGGCAACATCACCGGCCTGTTCTAAGCCTGCTGCTTATAGCCGCTTGCCCGCCCCGTCGTGCCCCAAGGCCCGGCGGGGCTTTTTGATCCTTAGGCACGCGCATGTCTTGTAGATACCGACGGCCTTTGCCCATCATAGGCTTTTGCGCGGGTAGAATGCATGGATAACTTGATGCTTACAGGCGACGGAAAGGAAACGTTGCATGGACCAGGACAAGACGACTGTGATGGGCGGATATGGCTCCGCACAGGCTGGCGGCAGCGCCGATGCGACCCGCGTTGTGTCGAACCCCGGCAATGCTGCCCCCGATGCGACGCAGGCGTCCGCCGAACCCACACGAGTTATGGGCTATAGCGATACACCGCGGGATCCGTTTGATTATGCACCGCAGGACCCGTATGGCAATGCAACGCCGGACCCGTATGGCAATGCGGCGGCAGGCGCTTATAATAACCTGCCGCAAAATCCCATTCCGCAGCCTCAGCAGACGACGTATATGCCGCGCACGGCACAGTCCCAGCCTCGTTATGAGTCGCGCGATCCGTATGCGCGCCAGCCTTATCGTGAGTACCCCAAGTCGATTCCGCAGTATGGTGAGGACGAGGAAGAGGCGCCGTCGCGTTCGTCGAGTGTGATCAAGAAGATCCTCATTGTGCTGGCGATCTTCTTTGCCCTCTCGATTGTGTTTGCCATCGTGTCGGGCATGCTCAACAAGCGGGGGAGCTCAACGGCCGATACCACTGCCGGGCAAACCGAGTCCGCCTCGTCTAGCACCGTCGATCTGAGCGATATCCCGGGGCAGTACTGGTCCAACGCCAAGAAGCTCCTCAAGTCGCGCGGCGCCGATCTTTCGAATGCTGTGATTCTGACTGACGACGGCTCGACGCCTGTTGTCGATGCCAACTGGGTCGTCACATCTGCCTACTACAACGCTGACGGCAACCTGGAGGTCCAGCTTACGCGCAAGGACGGCTCGTCGGGCAATGCGTCCGGCGATCAAGGCACCACGGACAGCTCGAGCTCCAACACGCTGGAGGACCTGAGCAATAAGGCGCAGGAATTGGGAGACAAGGCGCAAGAGCTGGGCGATACGGCACAAAACCTGGGCGATACCGCGCAGAACTTGGGAGACATGGCGACGGATGCCTGGAACGCCCTACAAAACGGCATTTCGGGCGCACAGGGAAACTAGCGGCCGAGCGGCTAGAGCCTTAGCGGTGCAAACAAAAACGGGACGCAGGATCGCGTGACCGGGCGCATAGGCGCGCTGGTCGGCGGTCCTGCGTCCCGTTTTGCTGTCGATTACAGCTGCTCTGCCGGACGCTCGGGCGAGCTAAAGCCGGAGTCAAACGTGACGACGCATGATGCATCGGGCCTGCGCTCGTGCACGATGCGCGTGACGAGCTCCAGCAGCTCCTCGTCGGATATGTCAAAGCCGTCGGGACGCACCAGGTCAAACGAAACAAAGCCGTCGTGCTCGTGCAAGTCGTGGATGGAAAGCGCGGGGTCGATCTGCGCTACGCCGCGCTTGACCCAGCCGCGCAAGTCATCGCCGGTTGTTGCAATGGGGTCGCAGTGCAACGTGATGGCGATGCCCATCTGGCGTTTGATATCGTGTTCGATGGTGTCCAGAATCTCGTGGTGCTCAAAGGCATCGCCCTCGCCGGGCATTTCCACGTGTGCACTGGCAAACTGGCGGCCGGGGCCGTAGTCGTGCACCATGAGGTCATGAGTGCCCAGGACCTGGGGGTACGACATGATCCTGTCGCGGATTTCCTGGACGAGTTTGGGGTCGGGCGCTTGTCCCAGCAGCGGGCTGATGGCGTCGCGCACCAGGCCCATGCCGCTGATGCAAATGAAGATGCCCACGCCCAGGCCCGCCCAGCCATCGAGGTCAAAGCCGGTCGTTTGCGAAATGAGCGCCGCCGCCAAGACCGAGCCCGAGGCGATGACATCGTTTTTGGAATCCTGCGCCGTGGCGATGAGCGTCTCCGAGTCGATGCGATTGCCCAGCGTGCGGTTGAACGCCGCCATCCAGAACTTGACGAGCATGGATGTAGCCAGTGCCGCAAGGGAAACGAGTGTGTAAGCGGTGGGGGAGGGCTTGATGATCTTGGTAACGGACTCGAGCACCAGGTTGATGCCGACGGCACAAACGAGGACGGCGACAACCAGACCGGCGAGGTATTCGTAGCGGCCGTGGCCATAGGGGTGGTCTTCGTCTGCCGGGCGGCTGGCAAGTCGGAATCCGAGCAGGCTCACGATGTTGCTCGACGCATCGGAGAGATTGTTGAAGGCGTCGGCGATGAGCGAGACGGAGCCGGCGAGTAGGCCCGCGATGCCCTTGGCCAGACACAGGGTAATGTTGAGGCCAATGCAAATGAGGCTTGCGGCAAAGCCCGCGTTGGTACGGCGAGTCGTATCGACCGGCTCGCCCTCGCTGCCGGGAACAAGCGTATGTACCAGCCGATTTACAAATAGCATGGCGATCGTCCTCACAATCATGGTTAAGGGGATAGTGTAGCTCGCATGGGCGCACCGTGCGCCGGTGCTCAGAAAATGCAGTAATGGTCTGCTGGAGCTAACGAGCGGCCCTTCTTGTCCGACCGGGTGCTCCATTTTGGGCCACATGGGTATGGGCATGTGCCTGCCTGCCCGACATACTTAATGTCGACAGCCCCTGCGCAAAGGAGGACGTATTCATGGACGAGATGTTTGCCATTAAATGCCAAAACTGCGGCGGCCCTATGTACTCACACCAGGCTAAACGCAGCTTTGAGTGCGCCTATTGCGGCACGGTCGTTCCGTGGCAGGCCGATGCGGGGGAGCCCAAGAGCGCCCTGGGCATTCGCCATACGCCACTGACGGTTGTCGATGGACTGCTTAAGCTCACCCACGTGTCGCAGCTCGAGCGCCCGGAGGACCCGGACTGGTATTTCTTTAATTCACACTGGCGCAATCAGTCGGTTCTGGAGCATCTGCTGTGGGAGGACCGCGGCACGGCGCAGGAGTTCCAAGAAGCCACGCACGTGAGCATTCCCTGCCCCTTCTGTGGAGCGTCCTTTGAAGGCGAGTCCACTCAGCGCGTGCTTGAGTGCCCGTCCTGCGGAAATAAGATCGGCGTTGCCGACCTACTCAAGCCCGGTACCTTTAGCAAGCGTCTGACCATGGGCGTTGGTGCCGAGTACGTGCCTGAGCAGGGTATTCCTTGCGAGATAACGCCGCAGCAGGCACGTGCCAACGCGCTGCAGCTGGTGCGCCAGTATCCCGATGCCTTTGCCGGGCACGACGTGGAAGACGCGATTCAAAATGACATGTCGCTCTTCTACTTCCCCATGGCGCTCGCGGATTTGCGCATGATGGCGTCCTTCCCGGGCAAGGGGCTGAGCAAGGAGACCCTGGTGTACTACGAGGTGCTCGACTGGGCGTATCCGCGGGCAAACTACCTGGACGTTCGCCTTATGGGCATTTTGGAGCCGTGGGACTTTGGCAAGGTGGGGCCGTTCGATCCTGCCATGCAGGAAGGCGACTTCCGCGTTGTCTCCGTCGATGCGTCTACCAAGGACCAGGTGGTCATTGATAAGCTGGCGCTCGACATTGCCGGCAACGATGCCGAGGCGGTGCTGGGGCTCAATAAAAAGAGCATCCGCACCTGGGCGCGCAAGGCTCGCAAGCATAAGGACGGCCTGGTGATGGTGCCGGTCTACTTTGTCGATCGCCCGGCGACGGACAGCCGCGATGGCGAGCAGGTGCGCATTGCCGTAAACGGCCAGACGGGCCGCGCGGCCGCGGCGGTGTTTAGCGACAAGCGTGAGACGCATGTGGTGGCGCCGCTCAACCCGAGTCTGCATCTGTCCGGAGAAAGCACCGTGCACGCCACGCCCATCGAGGTCAAATACGTTAAATCGCCCTTCCTATACCAGATCGTGCGCCGTGGAGACGGCGAACAGCCGCGTCAGGTGGCAGCGGTTGCCGAGGGTTCCTACCGAGAAGAAAAGCCCAAACGTCGCGGCCTGCTGGGTGCGCTATTTGGTAAGTAGGGGAGTGGTGTCAGTTGGCGCTGCGATCCGATAGCTAGAGGAACGGGGCAGCTCGCAGGAGTGCGGACTGTCGTCTGATTGTTTGAGGGTGCCAGATGTAAATAATCGGTGGAGCGGCTGCAAAAGAGCCGTCTCGCTGGGTAAAATCAGGATGTGCCGCGGAACCCGCTCCTCAGCTAGTCACACTTCGGAAGCGCGGGCAACGCAGGTATTATCGTCTAAAGGGCCGGCTGCAACCGGCCCTTTTTATGACTCCCTTCGCTATCCGTTACTGCTTATATTCCCGCCAGATCGAGTAGAGGTTCCGGGCAATGCCGGTCACATACATCGAGAGGCGCAGGATTTCAAGAAACAAGTTCATAGGCTTCACCCCAATCGGAGATCGGAGCGTTGCCCGCAGGCGGATTCCGCGGCAGTCAAGATTTTACCTCACAGGCCGCGGTGGGAGACATCCTGCCCATTCCATGGTTTGGAACAGTGTCGATCTAACGGGCAATCAAACCCCTAGCACTCTTTGAATTGAGCAAGCATCTGCCCGAAGAAGCTGAGCCCGGATGGCTCATAAATGAGTGAGCCGCCATCTTCGGTTCGGTAGACCCCGCAGGGGAGGTAACGCCCGTCGGGGAGAACATAGAGGTTGGCTTCTTCCTTCAGTCCTGCTGGAAATAGCGGAATCCCGTTTTCGTCCACTTGGAACTCGTCTATATTTGCGATCTTTCTTTCCGTGGTGCCTCCTGGTCAGTTTCTATCGTAAGTGCGCCCTAAAACAAACACTGCTCTATCAGCTCTTTACCGCGCAAGGCGTCGGTCCACTCCTGCGGAATTGCGTCGATGCCGTATACCGTGCCGGCGAGGGCGCCGGCAACGGCTGCGGTGGTATCGGTGTCGTCGCCTAGGTTGACGGCGGCAAGCACGCAATCTTCGTAGCTGTTAGTGTTGACGAAGCACCAGGTGGCTGCCTTAAGCGTGTCGCGCACGAAGCCACCTGACTTGATCTCCTGCTCAGGCATGCCTTTCAGATGGAGTGCCCACGAGGGGAGCGCGTCGTTCATCACATTCCTCATCAGCTCAACAAATATGATGCATGCATCGGTTGATGTTCTGTGGGCGTGCGTGATTGCCGAGACCTCGCGGATCTCGTTGTCCGTCGCATCGGTGAACGCTAGGGGAGCGATGCGCATGAGCGATCCGTTGCCGTTGTCGCGCTCGCCGGAGCCTCCTTTGCCGGTGTGCAAAGCGCGGGCGGTCGTGCCGCCGTAATCGAAAACGCCGTCGATCGTATACTCGCCACGGGCAATCCAACTTACGAACTTGTCGCGCATGTCCGCGGTGTCGATGTGCCCAAGCTCCCTAATCGAGTCGCAGGTAGCAAGCGTCATGGACGTGTCATCGCTCCAGGTGCCGGCGGGCTGCCCATGCGTGCCGTAGCCGATCATGTCGGTGCATTCGAACGTGCCGCGGGGCCTGAACTCGTAGGGAACGCCCAGTGCGTCGCCGACGGCGAGCCCATAGATGCAGTCGCGCAGTGTTGTTTTCGGTCTGTCTGTCATGGAAAGCTCCTCTTATCCCAGGTGATGTGGAGCGCCATCGGTGGTGTCGGTCGCAACGTATTGCTATCCTTGTGCTTCGCCATTAGTCGCTTCGTTGATGGCGCGGTACTCGGCACTCAGCTCGCGCGCCAGCTCTTCCTTACTTGGAAGATACGGCAGGTATTTGGCGGCAAACACTTGGTCGTTGTCTTCGGGCAGCGTGTACTCGACAATCGAATCGCTTTTGTCCGCGCAGAGCACGATGCCTATGGGCGGATTGTCGCCTTCGTTCATGAGCTCGCGCGTGTAGTAGTTCACATACATTTGCATCTGGCCCAAGTCCTGGTGCGTAAGATCGTCCGTCTTAAGGTCGATAAGCACGAAGCAGCGCATCAGATAGTTGTAAAACACAAGGTCAATATAGAAATGGCGCCCATCAAAGGTGATGCGCTTTTGGCGCGCCTCGAAAGCGAAGCCACGGCCAAGCTCCAGTAGGAACTTCTGAAGATGTGTGATGAGCGCCTGCTCTAGATCGCTCTCGCGAAACGCAGTATCGTCCGAGAAACCTAAAAACTCCAGTACATATGGGTCGCGGATGATATCCTCGGGGCGACGAGCCGGGGCGCTCTTCTGGATTTCTTGGGCGGCGGCCTCCTTGTCCTTGCTGGCAAGCAGGCGCTCGCGGAACATGGTGTTGATCTGGCGCTCGAGCTGACGCGTGCTCCAGCGAGAGTCAGCGCATTCGTTCATGTACCAGGCGCGAGCTTCGGGGTCGGGAATGCGCATCAGCCTGCGGTAATGAGTCCAGCTCAATTCGCTACGCAGTGCGTCGCGAATTGGAAACGCAAGAAAGAACTGACGCATATTGCGAAGGTTTGCGATGCCAAAGCCTCTTCCGAAATCCGCTGTAAGCCTTCTGGAGAGGCCCGCAATCAATGCCTCTCCATATGCTGCGCGCTCCTCTCCACCCTGTTCATCAACAATACTCTTGCCGATTTCCCAATATGCCTCAACCATCGCAAAGTTAACGGCGGTATAGGCCTTGTCGCGAGCGGCGTTGAGAATCGAGGAAACCTGCTTGTAAAAAACTTCTGGCACGATTGCCGATTCTCCACGGTTTACCAGTTCGCCCATCACTGTCGCCCCACTTTCCTCTTGTGGAATGCATCTTTATCGCATTTAGTTTAAAGCCTCGCGCGGACACGAATTGCTGTGCTGTCTGACATCTTCGCATGGGGCCTTGAGGTGGTTAAAATGTGGCCATAGAGACAGTTTTAACGAACCCCATGGGGGTGACGCGCATGGACAACAACACCTTGCTGTTCCAGGACAAAGGTTCGGGCGGGTTTAAAGACGTCAGGATCTACCCCAACCGCATCGAGGTGCTCAAGAAGGGCACTTTCGGCGGCAAGCATATCGAGATTGTCTACCTTAAGGACATCACGGGCGTTAACAGGATCAAGGGCCGCAATGTTTTTCTGCGCAACAGGTTGTTGACTGCCTGTGTCTTTTGCCTGAGCAGCCGCTCCCGGGCTCAGGAATTCGTCAACGTGCTCAATATGGTGATGTGACCGGGCGCTTTCGAACATAAAAAGCCGGGATGCAAGGAGTCACACCTTGCATCCCGGCTGAGCTAAAACGGCGCTGCTGCATGCCGTTGGAGCTTTAGCGCTTGATCTCGATATCCTCGAGCTTAACGTCCATGGCCTCGGTCTTGGCTTTGGCGATGTCGTCGGCAAATTCCAGAGACTCCATCATGGTCTCGACGGCGTCCTTGTGTTCCTCGACGTTGTCGATGCGCACGTACACGCTGCCGCCGTCAACGTCGGTGAAGTACTCGGTCGTCACGCCGCCCGAGTGCGTAAAGTAGGCGCTGCGCCAGGTCTTGCCGTTGTACTTAACGGGATCGCTCTCGGTCCATCCGGAGTTGGCCTTCCACTTTGCCTCGTAGTCAAACAGTTCATCGGCCTTCTTGTCAGGATCGAAGACGGGGATGAAGCGGTCGCTGGCGTGTTCGCTCTCGGTGAACTTAAACTGGGCCCTGTCGGCCGTGTCGCCGGCAACGTCGGTAATCTCGACGCCCTCGGGAACCTCGACCTTAAACCAAATGAAGTCGGTCCTCATATCCACGGCTGGCTTTTCAGCTCCGCCGCCACCGCCACTTCCGGTAGCGCCGCCGCTGCCACCGCAGCCCACCAGGGCAACTGCGGCAAAGAGGCTGATGCAGAGGGTGAGAATCGCAAAGGCCTTCTTTTTCATGGTCGTGTCCTCCTCGATCTGTAACCGCCCATGGATTACCTGCCTTTACTGTACGCGTGGACGGCTCGCTAGGGTGGGCCATGTGTCCCATTCTGAGGGCCGGATTTGCGCCGTTAAGTGGCAATATGTTCGGGCGCAAAAGAGGGGAGGGCCGATGTTGTCGGCCCTCCCCGGGGTTGGGTGCCCGTTGTTTTAATGGGGCGCGCGTACGTGGGCGTTGCCCCAACAGATTCCTTGTTTATAGATATGCCCCAGTTTGTGACGTCCGGAAGTCCCGAAAGGTGGGCCATGTGTCCCATGTTTGCGTTGGCATGGCCTATCGTGTGCCATAGAAATCCGCGATGGCCAGGTGTACTGACGCTAATGTGCTTATGGGCTAGACTTAGCATCATTACGTGTTTGATGCGGTTGGCCGGCGGTTGCCGCCCGACCGATCTATATGACTTGAAGGTGCATGCGTATGAGCCAAGAGATGATGGACAAGACCTGTCGCGGGTTTGCCGAGGCGCTGGCCGCGCGCGAGCCGGTTCCTGGCGGTGGCAGCGCGAGCGCCTTTGTGGGCGCGCTGGGCGCCTCGCTGTGTGGAATGGTTGCCCGCTACGGTGCGACCAATCCCGCGCTTGCTGATCGTGCGGATGACCTGACGCGCGCGTTTGCCCAGGCTGATGAGCTGGCGCAGGAACTAGTGGGTCTGGTTGCCGAGGATGTGCGCGCGTACGGCCAGGTGTCTGCGGCATACGGTATTCCTTGTGATGACCCGGCTCGACCCGTGGCGATTCAGGACGCGTTGCGCGTGGCGGCCATGCCACCGTATCGGATCATGGATGCCTGCGCCCGCGCGCTGGCGCTGCTCGAGGACATGGCCGACAAGGGTTCGCGCCAGTTGCTGTCCGACGTGGCATGCGGCGCCGTGTTCTGCCGCGCCGCCATGCAAGGCGCGAGCCTGACGCTCTTTGCCAACACCACATCTATGAAAGACCGGGCGCGCGCCGAGGAACTCGAGGCGGCGTGCGATGAACTACTAGATACGTGGCTGCCGCGCGCCGATGCACTGGCGCGCCGTGCTGCTGACGCCGCAAGGAAGAGGGGATAGCCATGGCCGAACTGCTCAAGGGTGCTCCCGTTGCCCGCGCTTTGACCGAGGAACTTGCCGCTCGTTGCGCCGCCCTGCGCGAACAGGGCATCGTGCCGACACTGGCCATCGTTCGTGTGGGCGAGCGCGAGGACGACCTGTCCTACGAGCGCGGCGCCCTCAAGCGCTGCGAGAAGATTGGCATTGAGGCTCGCCGCGTTTTGCTTCCCGCCGATGTTTCACAGGACGAGCTGTTGGCGGCTATTAAGGACATCGATGCCGACCCCGCTGTTCACGGCTGCCTGATGTTTCGTCCGTTGCCCGCTGGGCTTGACGAGGATGCAGTTGCCGCGGCACTCGAGCCCGCCAAGGATGTTGACTCCATGACGCCGGCCTCGCTGCTCACCACGCTTTCGGGGCGAGGCGAGGGCTTTGCTCCTTGCACGGCAGAAGCCGTGTTGGCGTTGCTGGACCATTACAGCGTTGAGCTGGATGGGGCCAAGGTCGCGGTCGTCGGTCGGTCGCTCGTGATTGGCCGTCCCGTTGCCGCCATGCTTACGGCTCGCAATGCCACGGTGACGATGTGCCATACGCATACGCGCGACTTGGCTGCCGAGTGCCGTGCGGCTGATATTGTGGTTGCGGCCGTTGGACGCGCACGCACGATTGGCGCGGATGCGGTTCGCGAGGGCCAGACGATCATCGATGTGGGCATTAACTGGGACGAGGCCGCTGGCAAGCTGGTCGGCGATGTCGATTTTGATGCTGCGGAACCGATCGTTGGCGCAATTACTCCCGTGCCGGGCGGCGTGGGGGCTGTAACGACGGCGATTCTCGCCAAGCACGTGATCGAGTCGGCGGAGCGCGCATCGAAATAGTCGTTTTTGCCCACAGGGGCTGCCGGGGCGGCGGTTTCGCCCTTTTTGCGCCGAAGCGATACACTGTTGCCGTTTGATTTCTTCGCTCAAGGAGGATGCGCATGCCGTGCACAACGATTTTGGTTGGTAAGAACGCGAGCTACGACGGGTCGACCCTGGTCGCGCGTAACGAGGACTCGTCCAACGGGGTGTTTGAGCCCAAGCGTATGCGCGTGGTGCATCCCGACGAGCAGCCGCGCGTCTACACGAGCGTCCTGAGTCACCTGACCGTTGAACTGCCCGACAACCCCATGCGCTACACGAGCGTCCCCGACGTCGTTCCCGGTCACGGCATTTGGGCCGAGGCCGGTTTCAACGAGCTCAATGTTGGCATGTCCGCAACCGAGACGCTCACCACCAACGAGCGCGTCCGCGGCGCCGATCCGCTCGTGGACTACGTGCCCGCCAAGGGCAACGAGGGCGAGGACGGCTATGTTCCGGCGCAGCCCGGCGGTCTGGGTGAGGAGGACATGGTGACCCTGGTGCTGCCGTACGCCAAGTCTGCCCGCGACGGCGTGCGCATTCTGGGCGACCTGCTCGAGCGCTACGGTACCTACGAGAACAACGGCATCGCCTTTAGTGACGTTGACGAGATCTGGTGGCTCGAGACCATCGGCGGCCACCACTGGATCGCCAAGCGCGTGCCCGACGACGCCTATGTGACCATGCCCAACCAGCTGGGTATCGACAGCTTTGACCTGGACGACGCTGAGGGCGACCAGGCAGATCACATGTGCTCTGCCGACCTGCGCACCTGGATGGCCGAGTGGCATCTGGACCTGACGCTGGGCGTTGAGGGCGACGGTCCGGCGACGGTCTTTAATCCGCGCGAGGCCTTTGGCTCGCACAGCGACAGCGACCACGTCTACAACACGCCGCGCGCCTGGTATATGCAGCGCTGCCTCAACCCCAGCGATGTGTGGGACGGTCCCGAAGCCGATTACACGCCCGAGAGCGACGACATCCCCTGGAGCCGTGTGCCCGAGCGCAAGGTGACCATCGAGGACATCAAGTACGTGCTTTCGAGCCACTACCAGGGCACGGAGTATGATTGCTACGGCAGCAAGGGTACGCCCGCCACGCGCGGCGCCTATCGTCCCATCGGCATCAACCGCAACAGCCAGCTCGCCGTGTTGCAGCTGCGCCCCTATGCGCAGCCGGCGTATCGCGCCGTGCAGTGGATGGCGTTTGGCTCTAACTCGTTTAACGCGCTCGTGCCGCTGTACGCCAATGTCGAGACCATGCCCGAGTACTACGTCGACACGCAGGCTCGCGTGACGTCCGAGAATTTCTATTGGGCAAATCGCCTGATCGGCGCCTTGGCCGATGTTCGCTTCCATGAGTGCGGTCGCGCGGTCGAGGATTATCAGGAGAAGGTCGGCGGCATGGGCCACAAGCAGATCCACGACGTCGATGCCGCCGTGGCCGCGCTGCCCGAGGCCGAGGCGCCCGCCGAGCTCGCCCGCGCCAACGAGGCCTTTGCCGAGCTCGTGCGCGTGGAGACCGATGCCCTGTTGGGCAAGGTGCTCTACACCACGAGCTGTGCCATGAAGAACTCCTTCGCGATGAATGACAACGTAAGGTAAAGACGGCCTTGCGGCGAACGAGCGGGACAAACGCCGTCAAAGGCTTCGCCCCGCTCGATTTCTATCTTGGCGATAAAACGATTTTGTGTCGTTCACCCAATCTTGGGTACAAGAACGCCAATGCAGTTGTTCATGATTGGAGCCAACCATGGTTATGAAATTCGATCAGCTTGTTAACGGTGCCATCAACGTGGGCTTCGGCGCCGCTGCCGTTGCCGTTGAGGGCGGCAAGAAGGTCCTTGACGACCTCAATACCAAGGGTGAGCAGGTGCGCAAGGACGCCGGCACTCCCGATATCGCCCGCAGCGTGTCCGATATGTTCGAGCAGGCCGGCGGCACCATTTCCGACCTGACCGAGCGCCTGGGCATGCAGGGCGAGACTGCGGCGCAGCGCGTGCTCGACGAGCTCATCCTGGCCCGCGTCCGCGTTATGACCGCCCCCGAGCGCACGGCCTTCCTGGCCCATGTGCGCGACATCGTCGACTCGGTCGAGGACAACGTGACTTCGGTGCCCGTCGAGTCCGTTGAGCCCGACGATGCAGAGGACACCGAAGAGGCCGAGTAGCAGCGCAGATGGCAGATTCCACCACTGATTACAACAATCTAGATCCCTTGGGTGACGAGACGGCGGTTGTCGATGAGGTTGAGGCCGCCGTCTCGGGCGCTCGCAAGAAGCCACGCGCTGTCGATATGGTCCCCGAGGAGCCCGACGCGATGGCGCCGGACGAGGAGTATCAGCTCACACCGGCAGGTCGTCGTGAGCGCATTGGGCAGATCGTTCGCCTGATCAAAAAGTACCGCGTATGGGATAACCTCACGCCGGTGCGTCTGCGTCGTCTGCTCGAAGAGCTCGGTCCCATGTTCGTCAAGATGGGGCAGATCCTGGCCAACCGGTCCGAGATTTTGCCGCAGCGGTTTTGCGACGAGCTGCGCCGCCTGCGCTCCGACGTAGACCCGGTGCCGTATGAGGTAGTGCTCCGCTGTCTGGAAGAGGAGTACGGCCAGCGCTTGGGGCAGATGTTCGACGCGATCGACCCCAACCCGCTCGGAAGCGCGTCGCTCGCGCAGGTACACCGTGCCCGCCTGGTGACGGGCGAGGACGTGGCCGTTAAGGTGCAGCGCCCCGGCGCGCAACAGGTTATGGCGCAGGACATCGACATCATTCGCTCGGTGGTGCGCATCGTTTCCAAGTTCGTCAACACCGATCAGTTTGTTGACCTGCACGGTGTGGTCGAAGAGCTGTGGACCTCATTTCGCGAGGAGACCAACTTTTTGGCCGAGGCCAAAAACCTCAACGATTTCTATGACTTCCACAAAAGCGTGCACGGCGTTTCGTGTCCCAAATCCTACCTGGACCTTTGCACCGAACACGTCGTGGTCATGGACTACATCGACGGCATCTCCATTGCCGATCCCGAGCGCCTGGTGGCCGAGGGCTATGACCTGGAAAAGATCGGCTCGGCGATCGTCGAGGACTATTCGACGCAGGTGCTCGACGACGGCTTTTTCCATGCCGACCCGCATGCGGGAAACATCATCCTCAAGGACGGCATTGTCTACTTTATTGACCTGGGCATGGTCGGGCGCATGTCGAGCCACGACCGCGGTATCGTCAAGGATATGATCTTTGCCGTGGCCGAGGGCGATGTGCCCAAGCTCAAGGATTCGCTCATGCGTTTTGCCGTGACGCGCGGTGATTCGGCCGAGCTCGATCATTCGGCCTTTTTGTCCGATTTGGACTTTATCGTAGCCGACTTTGCAGGACTCGATCTTAAGGACCTGGATATCGGCGAGTTTTTGACCTCGTTGCTAAACCTGGCGCGCAAAAACGACGTTGAGCTGCCGAGCGTGGTGACGATGTTCGCCCGCGGCATGGTGACGCTCGAGGGTCTGCTGACCGAGTACATGCCCAACGTCAACATGATCCAGATCATCCAAGCGCACATCAAAAACGAGAAGAGCGCCTATGCGCGCGTCCGCGAAATGGGGCGCGACTTTGCGGCGAGCAGCTATCGCGCGGCAAAAGGCTCGCTCGAGGCGGCCGAGTATCTGGGCTTGGCGTCGCGTATGCTCACGCGCGGCCAGCTTAAGGTGAACACGCAGATCATGAGCAGCGATAAGGCGCTGCGGCAGCTGGGTGGAATCATCGACCGCATGTCGATGGCAATTGTGATCGCCGGTCTGTTTATCGGTTCGTCGGTGGTGTACTACGCGCGCATCGAGCCGGTTGTGTTTGGTATCCCGGTGATTGGCTTTATGGGCTACGTGAGCGCGCTGGTGCTGGCGCTGATGCTGGGCCGCGAGATCTGGCGCAACAGCCACGGCGGCAAGCGGTAACGATTTCGCGGGATCAGAGGAAGACGGATCCTTTTGCTCGGCATTCCATCCTCACCCTTTTCTATCGCAAACCATAGCTTTTACCTTGGGCTTCGCCTGTGTGCGGGGCCCTTTTGCGTGATACCATACTGACAGTAATAATCGATGGCCTAGATGGTGGTGCGGAGACGCACGAATGTGTGGTTTTCCTGCGCGTTTGGGAGAATCGGGGTGCAAGTCCCCGGCTGTACCAGTAACCGTAATTCCTCTTGGCCCGGGATAGTCGCGTCGCAGATCGGACGGCGCGCCCGGGTCGGTAAGGTTAAGTCGGATCGCCTCCCATCTTGTACGCGGCCGCGGCGCATGCCGCCGGTACGCGTTGGGCTCTGGAGGGAAGGGGGACCCCGATGGGGGTACTCGAGCGCAATGTGCGCGATGACGTGGGGCAGCCGCTGGGCAATGCTCCAAGTTCAGACAATAGGAGACAAATGGATATGTTTGAGGACGAGTGCCAGCGCGCCTCGTGGCGTCGCCATGGGGCGATCGCGCGCGGCGTAGCCAAGCGCGGCCTGGTGGCATTCCTGGCCTTCGCGATGGCCTTTGGCACCACACCGGCCCAGCTGTGGGCCGATGGCGCCGAGGGCATTGCCGAGGCCGTGGCTCAGGCCACAATGCCGAGCGAGGGCGCGCAGGCCACGGACGGTACTGCAGATACTACCGCGGCTGCTGCCGACGCAAACGATTCGGCTGCAGGTGGCTCCTCCGAAACTGGGGATACGGGTTCGGCCGCGCCTGACAACGTGAGCGATGATGCATCGGACGACCCCGCTGCGTCAGACCCTGCTTCGGCCACCCCGGCGAGCGAGGCGTCTGACACCACCGCCGAGACCGGCGACGCGACTGCGGTGGCCAGCGAGCCCAGTGTTGCCAAGGCCGCGTCTCGTGCCGCTGATACGTTTTCCTCGAATAATGGTGTCAGCGTCGGAAAAAGCCAGTCGCCTTCTCGTTGGGCTGGCTCTAACTTCACCGCTTTTATCCAGAGCAATACTACGCTCTATGCGAATGTTTGGACTTCGTCCAGCAAGCGCGCCAGCGCTTCGGGCTGCACCTATCAGTGGCTTGCTGCCGACATCAGCAACAAGAGCGATGCGGACAATTCCGCATTTGTTCCTGTCGAGGGCCAGACGGGCGCATCGATCGTTTTGGACGATGCCCTGCGTACTCAGCTTAACGGCAAGTGCCTGCGCGTACGCATTACCGATGCAAGCGGTAACGTCATCTACGGCCCGACCAAGGGCGCCAACAACCAAAAGCTGACGGCGACGAACACCATCAAGGCACCCGTTCCTACCAAGACGGCCCTGGATGCAAAGTCTTATGTCCTCATCCAGTCTTCGGCAGACGATTCGAGCTCGTATTCGTCCGTCAAGGCCGAGATACTGAACCCTGGCACTACACTTTGGGCGAATGCCTACGACGGCGAAGCGGTCCCCAATAAGCGTATTGCGGCGCAGGGTGGCTGGACCTATCAGTGGCTTGCGTCCGATACGCGCGATGCCGAGGACTCTGCCTATCAGGTGATTCCCGGTCAGACCGGCCAGTCGCTAACGATTACGGACGAACTCGCCTCGCAGCTTGCGGGCAAGTACATTCGCGTTAAGGTTGTCGGCGATGGCCAGGAGCTGTACGGTCCGAGCAGCTCTTTCGGGACGCCCGCGTCTGTTGGCTACAATACGCCGGGTCCTGTTGCCGCGAGTGACCAGATCGCGTTAGGCCACATCGTTCTCGCCTATAACGGCGCCGAATTTGGCGACGATTATGAGAACGTCCCCAACGCTAACGTCGGTGACACGATTAAGGCTGCCGCCTACTACCTTAACTACGACACGCCGACTGACCTCTATGGCTCCGACAAGGTCGATTTTTCTTGGTGGGTGGCCGATTCTGCTGACGGCACGTTCGAGCAGGTTGCAACTGGTGATACCTTCACGGTTACCAAGGAGTGCGCGAACCGCTACCTCAAGGTGGTCGCAAAGGCCAAGAAGGGTATCCCCGGCTCCGATAGCTGTGAGACCAAGGCGGGCCGCATTCTGCCCAAGGGCGCGACGACGCTCGATTCAGTTGCATTTACCAATGCGAGCAAGGGCGCCAAGGACACTGGCTCTACGATTGAGGCGTGCGCCTACAAGGCGGTCGATTACTCGTCTGAGCCGGTTACCGAGGGCGTTACCTACACGTGGCGTTGGTCCTCTGTCGACCCGTCTTCCTCTGCGTTTGATGCGAAGACCGACTGGCATGTGGTCGAGGGCAAAACCGACAGCAGCTTTACGATTCCCGATGACTACGCCAAGCGCTGGGTGAGCGTGTCGGCCACTGCGGGCGATAACACCGTAGAGGCGACTACTGCTGTGGCCGTTAAGGCCGCAGGCTCGCACGAGCTGTTCCTGGCGTATCTCAAAAAGATCGTCGGCGATCAGAGCGATGACGCCAAGTTTGTCTACAAGAGTGGCGAAAAGATCGGTGTTACTGCATTCGAGAAGACGTCTGCAGGAACAAAGGGTGCCGAGCTTACATCTGATCAACTGACGTATACGTGGCAGATTGCCGATAGCGCCCAGGGTCCGTTCACGACGCTGACGGATGAGAACGCGCACAGGCCGTCGTTCGTAATTTCGCAAAAGTACGTCGGCAAGTACCTCAAGTGCATCGTCGACGGTGGCTACAACACCGACTATGCCTCCACGCGTTATGCCATCGTCAAGGGCGAAGATGCCAAGGCGTATACCCTGACATCGGTTAATGTCGCTTCGAGCGGCAACCTTGCACAGGTCGGCGGAACGCTTACCCCTACTGCCAATTACATGGCAACGGGCGATTGGGGCGATTACGAGACGGCACTCCCCGAGGGCTCCCTCGTCGATTACCGCTGGTATCTCGCCGATGACGCTGAGGGCACAAATGCCCACGAGCTGTTTGGCGCCGACGAAACGACCGGCGCGATCACGCTTCCCGCCTCGGCTGAGGGCAAATACGCCTATGTCGTGGCAAACGCCGGCAACAACGATGTCAAGAGCACCGCTTGGCTCGTTAATTCTTCCGACGAAAAGTCTCTTTCCGTTAACGTCAGGGTTGTAGGCGTAAGCAAGCACGATGTCGGTCAGTCCTATGACCTTGTGGACTGGGTGCCGACGGCCTCGTTTGAGTGGTCGAGTACCCAAAAAATGTCTGCCTGGGACATCTTTGCCAAGGTGCTTGACGACGCCGGCTATAGCTATAGCACGGACGGCGGCGTTCCCTATTCGGTTACGAACCCCGATAAGTCCCAGACGCTCGCGATGGAAAACACGGCGTCCGGCTATAAGTACTGGCGTTTTGATATTAATGGCAAGGCTGCCAACTCTTATGCCACGGGCTACTACCCGAGCGATGGCGACACGCTCGAGCTCGTGTACGAGGATCCCACGGGCACGGTTTCCACGCAGGTTTCCGCGACGTGTTCGGTCGTCGGCACCGACGCCAAGGGTGCTCAGCAGACCTGGGCCGCCGCTCAGAGCATTACGCTGAAGAAGGGCTCGACCGCGGCCGACCTCTCCGAGCAGCTCTTCAAGCAGACCGGCCTCAAGGCGGACTACGACCCCAACGGCTCCTGGGGCTGGGCGCTCAATTCGATCACGTCGCCCTTCGACTCCGGCCGCACGCTCGCCTACGACCCGACGACCGAAGCGTACTGGCAGCTGTTCATCAACGGCAAGTCCTCCATGGTCGGCGCCGGCGGCTACACGCTCAAGGCCGGCGACTCCGTCGTCTGGTACTACTCGAAGTACAACGACCCCGCTCCTGCCGATCAGCTTTCGGTAAGCTGCACCGTTATCGGCCAGGATGCTTCGGGCGCCCGGCAGACGTGGGCACAGCCTACGACAGCTCTCGTGGACGAGGGAACAACCGCTGCTGACCTTTCAGAGCAGATCTTTAAAAAGTCTGGCATTGGCGCCAAAACGGGGGAGAGCTCGTTTGGCTGGTATCTCGAGTTGCTGACCTCGCCGTTCGAAAAGAACGTGACCCTCTCGAGCGAGAAGGTTGACGAAAACACCTGGAAATATTGGCAGTTCTTTGTCAATGGCAAGCCTGTTGATGTTGGTGCGGGCGCCTATACGCTTAAGGCAAGCGACGAGATTGCTTGGGTCTATGGCTCCGACGGCACCATGCCTGGTCAGGTCTCCGTTTCGATGGAGATCATCGGCAAGAAGGACGATAAGGCTCAGCGCTGGACTGATCCTTCGATGCAGGTGTTTGTCGAGGGCACGACGATCAAGGATGCCTCTGCTGCCTACTTCGATGCCGTTGGCGTCAAGTCCAAGATGTACGACCAATTTGGTTATTGGGGCGTTCACACTCTTGTCTCTCCGCTTGATGGCACCGAGCTGTCGGGTGCTTGGTCGTTCTTTGTCAACGGCGTTCCTGGGTCTCAGCTCGATAGCGACTATGTGCTCAAGTCGGGTGACAAGATCGTCTGGGCTTATGCTGCTGGCGATACCGTTCCTAATCCCGATGAAGTCGTAGTTGATCCGAGCGCTTCGCGCCCGACCGATTGGAAAGCCGACTGGAGCGGCAATTCCAATGCGGTGGTCGAGAACGTGTCCACGCCTACGGGCGCGCTGGCAAGCTCTTGGACGTTTGATTGGAAGGCCTATTCGGGCGCCACGTACCCCAACGCGAGCGAGCCGATTGTCGTAAACGGCAATGTGTATCTCGCCGTCAACAAGCGCCTGCTTAAGATCGATGCCGAGTCGGGCAAGGTGCTGGCCGAGTCGAATCTTAAGACTGCGATTGGCTACACGACGCGTCCGATTTATACGAACGGCTTGGTCATCGTCCCGCTCGATGGCGGTGCGGTCCAGGCTCTGACGGCCGATACGCTCACGACGGTTTGGGTTACCGACCCTGTGAGCAAAACTGCTCAGTCGAATTCTCAGCTGACGGTCGATGGCAACTATCTCTATGTCGGCACCGTTGATGTCGACTATGGTAAGGGCGTGTATAACAACGGCCATCTGACGCGCATCAATATCCTGACCGGTGCCGTTTCCTGGCAGCACGTCAACGCCGATGAGGGTTATTACTGGACGGGCGCTACCGTGGGTGACGGCTTTATTCTGGTTCCCACCAGCGCCGGTACCGTTGAGATGCTCAGCAAGTCTTCGGGCGCTGTGCTTGGAAGCGTTTCCGTTGGGGCTATCGTTAACTCCTCCTGTGTGCTCTCCGCCGACGGTAGCCATGCTTATCTGATTTCGCGCGATGGCAAGCTGCACGTTTTGGCGATTTCTGACGGTAGTTCGCGTGATGCGGATGCCGCTTCGCGCATTTCCGAAGAGCGCGTCGTCGACCTGGGTCTTACGGGATGCGCCTGCATGCCTACGCTGTATGGCAGCAAGCTGATTGTCGGCGGCGAGGTTTCCGGTGGCTCTGCGCTGGCGATTGTCGACCTTGATAATGACTTTGCTACGACGTTGGTTTCGTCTGCTGATGGCTCCGCGCTTCCCATCGGCGGCATCAAGGGCGCACCGCTCGTGAGCGCCCAGGCAGATGGCACGTATGTCTACTTCACGGTTAACTACGGTGCGACTTCCGACTATGTGAACTACACCTCGGGCGGCGGTGTCTATCGCTACAAGCTGGGTGACGCGCAGGCGACCGGTGCGTTTAGCGCAACGGGACACAACAACTACTGCGACTCGCCGATTGCCTGCGACGCCAAGGGCAACCTCTACTACATCAACGATTCCGGCACGTTGTTCAAGCTGAATGGTGGCGTTAAGGTCTCGTTCGAGACTGGCGAGGGTTCCAAGGTCGATTTCCAGACTACGGCCGGCGGCAAGCTGGTTAAGCCTGCCGATCCGACGCGTGAGGGCTACACCTTCGGTGGCTGGTACACCGATGAGGCTTGCACGGAGGCGTATGACTTCAGCACGCCGGTGACGGCCGATATGACGCTGTATGCCAAGTGGACCAAGAACGCCGTTAACCCTGACGGCAATGGCGGTTCTGGCTCTAACGGTGGCAGCGGCTCCGGCACTGGTGCTGGTACCGGCGCGGGCACTGGCTCCGGCTCGAAGGGTGGCGCTGTCGCCCCGGGTCAGAAGCCGGTGACCAAGACGACGGTGTCGACCAAGAGCGGGACCAAGGACAACAAGTCCGACAAGAAGGACTCCGACAAGTCCGACAAGAAGGACGAGAAGAAGTCTGACAAGAAGGACGGCAAGTCCGACAAGGCATCCGCTTCCACGACCACTGCCAAGAAGTCCACTGAGGCTTCCGCGCAGGAGTCTGGCCTCAACCCGCTCGCTATTGTCGGCATCGCGGCCGGCGTGATCGGCCTCGCGCTCATCGCCGTCTTCATGCTGACCAAGCGCGGCAAGGGTGACGGTAATGCCCGATAAGCCCAAGGGGACCAACGGGCAGCAGCCCGACTCCTCGTTTATCCAGCTCGACGATGCAAAGCAAAAGGGCGCCGCTTCGGCGGCGTCCGCCCCGCGGCGCAAGGCGATGCTTGGCGCTCTGACCGCGGTTTGTATCGCGTTGATCGTCGTATCGCTGGGCTTTGTCCACCCCTCCGAGAGCGGCGCCTGGTCCATTGATTGGATCGTCCAGACCGTGACGGGGGAGAGCGTCGTCGCCAATGATGCCAAGGTG
The DNA here is from genome assembly GCA_959596505.1 of uncultured Collinsella sp. Classification (GTDB taxonomy): domain Bacteria; phylum Actinomycetota; class Coriobacteriia; order Coriobacteriales; family Coriobacteriaceae; genus Collinsella. Next base: position 12,592 of record CAUFWM010000005.1, on the reverse strand, counting down.
CCTGGTTCGGCTGCTGCTTCTAGCAAGGCCGACTCCAAGAATTCCAAGGTTTCGGGCGATGCGAAAGATAAGTCCAAGGACTCGGGTGACGCCAAGGGCGATTCCGAGTCTTCGAACAAGAGCTCGGATAAAAACTCGGAAGGCAAAAAGTCCGAAGAGCAGGATGGCAAGAAGTCTGGCGAAGCATCGGTTTCTCAGAATACCGGAGCTGCCGATACGACCAACACGTCTGGCGGTGCCTCTTCGGGCGGTGGCCAGTCGTCTGGCGGGGCCACGGCCTCTAACGGCGGAGGCGCTTCCACGGGCGGCCAGGGTGGCTCGCAGGAGTCTGGATACGTTACTGTGTCGGTCTCGGTTACGTCGAGTGCCGTGGGCAATCCTGTGTCCGCCGGCGGCACCTATACCTTTAACGAAGGTGCCACCGTCTACGACGCCCTATGCGCGCTCGGGCTTTCCGTCAACGCACACGGCTCATCGTACGGCACGTATGTCGCCGCGATCGGCGGTTTGGCCGAGAAGCAGTATGGCGGCACGAGCGGTTGGATGTACTCTGTCAACGGCTCGACGCCCATGACGGCCTGCAGCAACTACGTTCTCTCCAACGGCGACAACGTCGTCTGGTATTACGTAACAGGCTAGGGATCTCAACATAACGCACGGAACGGGCAGCTCGGACAAACATCCAGGCCGCCCGTTTTTTGATGCGAATGGGACGGAGTTTCCCAATCGAGGCTCAACCGGAAAGCGCGTCCCACTCTGGAGGCGGATTCCGGGATGCAGTTTCCGCTTCGATGGCCATTGGGAAACCGCGTCCCGTTCCGAGGTCGGATTCCGGGATGCACTTTCCGCTTGAGTGGCGTTGCGGAAACTGTGTCCCGCTTTGAGGCCTCAATCTGGGACGCGCTTTCCGGAACGGCGCCCATGGGGAAGGCGCGTCCCATTTCGGCACCGTGGCCCGTCCCGTACGTCTTCCTCGACAGCCTCGTCAAACAAAAAAACCGGCTGGAACGTGAATTCCAACCGGTTATATATTCAAGCAAATGTCGAATCGACTATGACTGCGCGCCTTCGAGGAAGAAGCGGCGGCTGAAGTAGTTGTACCAGGTGACCAGGAACGTGGCGATGGCCTTCATGGCCTGGTAGCCGATGCTCAAAAACGTGACGCCCACAAACATGTACAGATCGTTAAGGCCCAAACCAATCACCGACAGGATGGTGAAGATCGTAAACTCGCGCTTGCGGCTCATGCCCTCGCGATGGTCGAACACGTACTTCATGCTGAGCCAGTAGTTGACCACGACGGACGTGATAAACGAGATCGTGGTGCTCATCAAAAAGTCGAGGTGGAACAGCTCGACGAGTGCAATGAGCATGCCCCAGTCGATGCCAAAGGAGATAAGACCCACGACAGCGAACTTGAGGAACTGCTTGGTATGAGGTTGTGCCAGTGCCTTGCGCACGTAATCACATCCAATGCGTTGACGAATCGAGCAACGAGATACTTTAGAGCTTTTGCAAGGGAAACGTAAGGTCTTTGGCAAGAACTATACGAACTCGCCAAATATTCAAGAGGTAATCCGCAAACGTTGCAAATCTTCCCGCAAACGAGCAGGGCCCACGAACAACGCAGCACTCGATGCGCATCGTCCGTGGGCCCCGTAGTGCAACGAGGAGGTCGAGCTACTTGGTCTCCTCGCCCTCCAGGAAGATCTTTCGGGTCACAAAGTTGTAGACCATAACAAGCGCGGTGGCGCAAATCTTGGCGATATTGGCTTCGAGCCCCAGACCGGCGTTGAGCGCCAGCACGATACCGTCGTTGAGCACCAAACCGATCACGGACAGCACGACAAAGATAATGAACTCGCGGCGGCGGCTCATGCCCTCCTTGTGCGCAAACACGTACTTCATGCTGGCGAGGTAGTTAAAGATGAGTGAGATGATAAAGCCGCTGGTGTTGGCGATTAGGATGTTGAGGCCCAGACCGTAGTGGAGCAGATTCATGATGCCAAAGTCGATGACGGTGGCAATGACGCCGACGACGCCAAACTTCATGATCTGCGCAAGGAGCTTTTGCATGGTACCTGCCTTAGGGTGGCGCCGGAGCGCCGTGGGGATGACAAACTCAGCAAGTTTAGCCAATCCCCACGGGTGGAGCTAGGCGCGCTCCTCGATAGCACCGTTTCTATATGCATCGAGCAGTTGGCGTAGGTCCTGGATTTGGCTGCGGATCTTGGCACCCGTATCGGTGTCGCTTACCATGCGGCGGCGGTCGGCCTCGTCAAAGCGGTTGGTCTCGCTCTCGATATCGATATTGCGGGTGAGCGCCTCGGCAACGGTGGTAAAGGCCTGGTGCGACTTGAGGCGGCATCCGCGCGAGCTCGAGATGAGCGTGTAGCCGGCGATGCCTGTTTTGGGATGGTAGGCGCGGCAGAAACCGCCATCGATGACCAGCAGCTTGCCGTTGGCGCGGATGGGCTGCTCGCCCTTGGTAGTCTTAACGGGCGTATGGCCATTGATGATGTGACCGGTCGGCGAACATGCCATGGGGGCAACGCCGAACTCGCGCATGATGTCGTCGCAGACCGAGGGCGACTTGGTTAGCGTAAAGTACGGGTCCATCGGCTCGACCCAGGTGCTCTTATCGGCGATATAGGCGCGCTCAAAGGTACGCACCAGGCGTCCGCTGGCGGGTGAGTTAAAGCCGATCCACAGGTACCACATCCAGTCGAGGGCATCGCGGTCGCCGACGCGCCAGGCGCGGCGGGCGATATGGTCGCAAAAATCAAAATAATCGCGACCGGCGTGCCAGGTACCCAGGCAGTTCATGCTGCTAAAGGTGCCGTCTTCGTTGAGCGGCACGCAGCCGTGGAAGAGCAGATTGCCGTTGGCGACCTTATACATGGAGCCGTGGGTATAGAGGAAATCGATGTGGCGATGTAGGTGATCGGCGGTGACAAACTCGGACACGAGCTTGTCGATGATGTGCTGCTCCTCGGGTGTGAGCGTGTAGGGGTCCGCCGGATCGACGGTGGGGAAGTCGTTGGTCGTGAGCGGCCATACGCTGCCGTCGGCGAGGGTGACCGTGCCGGCGTCGTGATCGACCTTGTCGAGCAGCAGGCGGTCGGCCATGTCGAACTCCGGATGACGCTGGATAATCTGGCCCTCGAGCTTAAAGAGCAGGACGTTGATGGCTTTGATCAGCGGGCTGATGGGCTCGCCGGCGATATAGGTGGCGTCGGCGAAGGCGACAAGCTCGCGCAGCGAGATGCCATAGTCGTTTTCGAGAATCTCGTAGTTGTCGTAGCGCAGGTTGTTGCGCAGCACCGTGGCGATGCAGGCGGGCTCGCCGGCAGCGGCGCCCATCCACAGCAGGTCGTGATTGCCCCACTGGATGTCGAGCGAATGGTAGGTGAGCAGGCGGTCCATAATCTTGGCCGCGCCGCCGCCGCGGTCGAAGATGTCGCCCACCAGGTGCAGGTGGTCGACGGCCAGGCGCTTGATGAGCGAGGCAAGCGACTCGATAAAGTCGTCGGCGCTGGCGGTCTCCAGAATGGACTCCACGATGCGCTCGTGATAGCGCACGCGATAGTTGTTCTCGTCCGGATGCGTGTGCAGCAGCTCGTCGATGATGTAGGCGTAATCGCGCGGGATGGCCTTACGCACCTTGGAGCGGGTATAGCGGCTCGAAAGCGAGCGGGCAACCACAATGAGTTGGTCGAGCATGGTCTTGTACCAGGTGGGCGAGTCCTCGTGCTGGCTGCGGACCAGCTCGATCTTCTCGCGCGGGTAGTAGATGAGCGTGCACAGCTCGCCCTTTTCGTCAAAGGTGAGCGTGTCGCCAAAGATCTCGTCGACATGTTCGCGTACGACGCCCGAGCAGTTGTTGAGGATGTGCATGAAGGCTTCGTATTCGCCATGCAGGTCGCTCATAAAGTGCTCGGTGCCCTTGGGCAGGTTGAGGATGGCCGAGAGATTGATGATCTCGGTAAACGCGGATTGCTCGGTGGGAAACTGTCTCGACAGCAGGCGCAGATACTTGAAGTCTTGCGGATTGCGATCGAATGCGACCATGAAACACCTTCCGATATGGTTGGTAAAACTGATAAACAGCGTCAAACGTTTATCAGTATGCGCCGCTTTTGTTTCGATTGGGGATGGGCGGCCGAATTGTTAGCCGAACGGTTTGGTAAATCGATTTAGTTGAGGTGGATATGGCGGTTGAGTGGAGACGACAGAGGGTGTTTTCTCAGATATTCATGCGTGGGGTCGGTGGAGACGATGGTGGTAAAGATGTTCGCTATTATTGCTTCGATTTGGTAAATAGTGGACATATGTACCGTATGTAGGCTCACTGTGCGATAATTTGCGCAGCAATGAGTAAGGAGCCTCATATGAGTGATTTTATCCTGACCTGTGAATCTGCCGCCGACCGAACCCGTGAGTTCTTTGTGTCGCGCAATATCCCTGTCGTGTGTTTTCATTACGAGATCGATGATGTTGTCTATACGGACGATCTGTATCAGTCGATTACGCCGGACGAGTTTTTTGCCCAGATATCTGCGGGCGCCATGCCCAAGACGTCTCAGGTGAGCGTGGGTGAGTACGAGGAGTTTTGGGAGCCGTTTGTTGCCGAGGGTAAAGACGTGCTGCACCTGACGTTGTCGTCGGGTATTTCGGGCACGTATGGATCGGCCTGCGTTGCGGCGCAGATGCTCGCGGATCGCTATCCCCAGGGCGGCAAGGTTCGCGTCATCGATTCGCTGGCGGCGTCTTCGGGCTTTGGCCTGCTGGCGGAATGTGCCGCCGACGTTCGCGATAGCGGCGCTTCGCTCGACGAGACTGCCGCTTGGATTGAGGAGCATAAACTCAACCTGCACCACTGGTTCTTTTCGACCGATCTGTCGAGCTACCTGCGCGGCGGTCGCATTTCGGCTGCGAGCGCGATCATCGGCACGGCGCTTAAGATTTGCCCGCTTATGACGGTCGATTGCGAAGGTGGGCTGTCGCCACGTGAGAAGATTCGCACTAAGAAGCGCGCGATTTCCGAGATGGCTAAGACCATGATGGCACACGTGCAGGACGGTGCGGATTATTCGGGTAAGTGCGTCATGTCGCACTCGGCGTGCCGCGAGGATGCCGAGGCAGTTGCGGTGCTGATCGAGGAACAGATTCCGCAGCTTAAAGGCAAGATTGAGATCAATAACATCGGTACTCTGATTGGCTCGCATACCGGACCTGGTACGGTGGCGCTCTTCTTTATGGGCGACAAGCGCGTGGATTAGTTTGCCCCATCACATCGCTGCATGATTGTTCAAACGAAAACGGCCCGCCTCACGTTTGTGAACTGCGCCCCAAATCTTGGACGCCCTAAATAGCGACTAGGCCGCAAGGGCCTGATTCCGGTACTCCTCCGGGGTCAGGCCCTTCAATCTTACCTGCCTCCGGCTCGTGTTCCAGTGGACTATGTATTCCTCCAGGTCGCGTTTGAAATCCTCGAACGTCTTCCACTCGCGGCCCCTGTAGAACTCGTCCTTGACGTGGCCGAAGAGCTGCTCGGTGGCGGCATTGTCGATGCAGTTCGCCTTCCTGGACATGCTCTGGACGATGCCGGCGGCCTCGAGCCTGGATGTGTACGAGGCGTGCTGGTACTGCCAGCCCCGGTCCGAGTGCATGGTCGGGGCGACGCCCTCGGGGATCTTGGGCAGCAGCTCGTCGAGCATCCTCGCCTGCTGGGCCATGTCGGGCGTGGTCGATATGTCGCTCGCCACGATCTCCTTGGTGCAGAAGTCCAGCGTCGGGGCCCAGTAGGCCTTACCGCCAGCCACCTTGAACTCGGTGACGTCCGTCCCCAGCTTCTGCCACGGGGCCCCGGCGTCGAAATCCCTCGCGATCACGTTCTCGAACGTTCTGCCGACGACGCCCCTGTACGAGTTGTACCTGTGGTAGGCCGTCTCGCGTCTGATGCCGCAGCGAATCCCCATCTCGCGCATCATCTTGAGCACGGTCTTGTTGGCTATCACGGCCCCCTCTTCCGCCCTGAGGCACATCGCTATCTGCCGGTGCCCGCAGCCGTTGGCGGTGCGCGAGAAGATCTCGGCGGCCGCCTCCCAGAGCTCGGCGCGCGTGGGCCTCGGCGGGTGCGCGAGGGCGTAGTAGTAGGTCGACCGCTTGAGCTCGGCGCATGCGAGCAGGTGCCCGAGCGCGTGCCCCTCGGCGCGCGTGGGCCTCGGCGGGTGCGCGAGGGCGTAGTAGTAGGTCGACCGCTTGAGCTCGGCGCATGCGAGCAGGTGCCCGAGCGCGTGCCCCTCGGCGCGCAGGGCCACGACCGCTTCGGCCTTCGCCCTGGTCAGAGCCCGTCCCTCTCGACCAGGGCGCGTAATTTTTTTAGGTAGGCCACCTCGGCCTCGAGCCTACGGCACCGCTCCTCGAGCTCCTCCTCGCGGGTCCGCGGCCTCGCCCTGGAACCGCTCGGCCGGCCCTTGGGCCTCGGGCGCAGGGCCTCCGCGCCGCCCTCGCGGTATAGCGCGCACCACTTCTTGAGCGGCGACATCGACATTATGCCGAACGCCGCCATCGCCTCGGTCTTCGTCATGCCGCCGTCGACGACGGCGGAGGCGGCGGCGACCTTCTGCTCGTATGTGTACCTGCCCTGCTTTCCGTCCATGCGCAGCAGCACCTCGCTCCCGAATGCGCGGTATATCTCCTGCCATCTTCTCACGGCTTCCGCGGGAAGCGAAAGGGCAATCGCGGCAGATTTATACCCGTGTCCGAGCTCGAAGAGCCCTATGGCCGCCTTCCTGGTCTCGACATCATGCTTCACCCTCAAATCAACGCGCATAAAGAAAGCCTCCCATTTCTCATGTCCAAGAAATGGGAGGCAGTTCATTGTGGGGCGGGCCTTGCTGTTGGGGTTAGCGTTTCTTTCCGCGGAAGAAGAAGCCGTGCAGCGAGGGCTTGAGTCCACGGTTGGCGCGACGCTCCTCGATATGATCGTGGATCGAAGCAACGCGCTCGATGACTTCGTCGGGAATCGGCACGTCGGGATTCATGTTCTCGACCTGACTGACCTCGGCGGCGGCAATCTGGTCGATAATGGGTACATCGTCGTGCGAGATGACGGGCGTGGCGTCTTCCTTCATCTTGCGGTAGCGCTGCATCATGTCGGTCTGCAGCTGCTGGGCCGAAGGCGGCGTCCAAATGATGGCGTTGGCACCGGCGGCGATGGTTTCACGGATGCTCTCGGGCGTCTTGCCGCCCGGTGCGATGAGCGGCAGGTTGGGATAGTGCTCGCGCAGCTCGCGCAGGACCTGTGGCGTGTTCTTTCCGGCCGCGATGTTGAGGATCTTGGCGCCCGCGCGCACCTTTGCGTGAGCATCGTCGTCGCAACGTACGACCGTGGCGATGACGGGGATGTCGGCGATGTTGGTGATGTGCTCGACCATCTCGGCGGTGGCGGGGGAGTTGACCACACAGCCCGCCGCGCCCTGCATCTCGGAGACGGCTGCCATCTGAACGGAGCGCTTGCCGGTGGTGGTGCCACCGCCCACGCCTACGAAGACCGGGCACTCGGCGACGGTCAGCAGCGCCTGCGTAATGGCCGGCTGCGGCGTGAAGGGGTAAACGGCAAAGACGGCATCGGCATTGGAGTTGCGGATGACAGCCACGTCGGTGGTGTAGATGAGCGATTTGATACGACGGCCGAAGAGCGTAAAGCCGCTGGCCTCCTCAATCTCGTCGGGCATGCGGAGGGCCGCCTTGCGCAAACGCCCGTCGATGGGCAGCGGCTCCATGGGAAGCAGTCCGTTGGGGGTCACGGCTGCCTGGGGCTCGGTGAACTCGTCTGCGAGCTCGACCTCGGAGAAATCGACTGAGGCGACAATGTCCTCGTGAACCTCGGCGGGCACATCGATGGGGGCTTGGTCGTTTGCCGCGGCAGGCGTGTCGAAAGAGCTGGTGCCGACGAAGGCGTCGACGCGCTCATTTAGATCGTTGAGGGTATCCATGGAAGCTCGATTCTATGTGATGACGGCCGGCGCGATGCAGCCGGAATTGCGAATGCTAAATCGTTTGACGAGTTGATTTTTCCCCGCCGCGCCATCCGTTAGACCGAAGGACCGGCGAACGTGAAGGAGCTGTGGTGGCGGGGATCGAGGTGCTATCTTGAAAGTCCCGTTTAAAAGAGAGGTGACGCGGTATGGAATTGACAGCAATGTTTGGCTCGATTGGCCTGTGTGTAGGCGCAATCGTTGCCGCCGCGGTTATCTACTTTGTGGTCACGGCCATTAAGGGCAAAAGGGCCGAACGCAAGGAGCGCGCGATGCTTAAACAGCATCGCGACCAGCAGGGCAAACGCGCACAGAGATAGCTTGTTGAGTTTTGGATCCGTGCGCTAGCTGCGTTTTCGGATCAGAGCAATGTAGAAGCCCTCAAAGTCGCGGCTAGGCGGAATGGTGAGCGTGCCGGGCAGGCCGTTGGCGATGGCCGATACCTGACCCGCGGCAATGGCTTCGGTCAGGGCGTTGGACTCGATGCGCGGCTCCTCACCAGCTTCCTGGGCGCGGCGTGCCTCACTTTCGCTCGGCGTGCCATCGAGGGGGATAAGCTCGCAGTCCATGTGCTTGTCGAGGGCCTCTTGCAGGGCGTCCTCGTTTTCCTGCGGCAAGATCGAACAAGTCGAATAGACGAGCGTGCCGCCCGGTTTGAGGGCTCCCATGGCGCGGTCCAGAAGCGCACGCTGCGAGTGGGCGCACTTGCTCAGCAACTGCTCGGTGAGGCCGCGCAGACTCTTCTCGTTGCCGCTGATGACGGTGCCCGTGCCGGTGCAGGGAGCGTCGAGCAGGATGCGGTCAAAGCGGAAGAACTCGTCGAGCTCGCGTGCGTCGATGCGCATGACGGGCACGTTTTTTGCGCCTTGGCGGTGGAGGTTGGCTTCGAGCTTCTCGGCGCGGGGAATGCTCATCTCGCAGGCGGTAAGGTGCGCCTGCTCCTGCGTGAGGGCGGCGATCTGCGTCGTCTTGCCGCCGGGGGCTGCGCACATGTCCAAGATGTCTTCGCCTGCCTGGGCGCCCAGGACCAACGGCGGCATCATGGACGATAGACTTTGTAAGTAGATCTTGCCGTCGCGGTAGATGCCGAGGCCCCACAGGTCGGAAACCTGGGCCTCGGGCAGGATGAAGGCGTCTGGGTACCAGGCGACGGGGTTGTGGGCGATGCCGGCGGCATCGAGCGCCGCAGCGATGTCCTCGGCGGTTGCCTTGAGCGTGTTGGCGCGCAGCGTGACCGGGCGTGTGGCCGCGGCGCCGAAGCCCTCGATCATGAGCTCGGCATCGGCGGGCGCATAGGCGCCGGCGACCGTGTCTACCATAAAGCGCGGCAGGTCGGCGGCGGAGTGTTGGGCGGCAAGCTGGTCGGAAAGCTCGGTGGCAGCAAACTGCCTAAGCTTGAGCTCGGGCTTAACCTGCTTTTTCTGCTTACGACGACGCGGCTTGGACATCCGTCTTTCCTTCCACCTAATTGATTATTCTGGGACGGGGATTAAAAAATCATTTAATCCCCGTCCCAGAAAGACTACTTTGCGGCGCCCGGGAATGATTTTTTAATCCCCGTCCCAGAATAATCATTCCCGGGCGCGTTGCGGTTGCCTAGTACTGGCTCTCGTGCTTGCTGAAGAAGTCGAAGCGCGGGGGCAGCGGCTTCACGCGGTGCTCGCCGGGCTTCTCGCCCAGGCTCTCCACGAACTCGTCCGTGGAGGCAAAGATGTTGTCCCAGCTAAAGAAGGCGACCGGGTCAACGTCGAAGTACTCGCAGATGAGCTCGCAGCCGGCCGGCACGATGCCGTGCATGAGCACGGTCGCCACGCGCAGCTCGGTGAAGGCGTCGACGAGGGCCTGCGTCATCGCGGTATTGGCTTGCTCGCCCTCAAGCTTGTTGGCAGCCTTGGAGGCGTCGCTCCAGCGCTTGTTGGCGGCGCGCAGGTAGTCGTCGCACACAGCGAGCGCGCGGTGCGTCTCGAACTTGTACATGGCCTGCTCAAACGCGAGGGCGGCCTGCTCGGCAGCCTCGACCACGGCAGCAGAGGCGGCGCCGGCCGGAATACAACCGTTGCGATAGGGGCTCTCGTCGCCCTCCTTGACGGCGACGCCGTAGAAGCAGCTGCGGGCCAGGCGGTTGAACACGCCGGTCAAAAGGGCGCTCTCCTTAAGGGCCGGATCGATAACGCGCTTGTCGTCGCAGGCGCGCACCTCGTTGCCGTCCTTGTCCTTGCCGGTCACGCGCGTGTCGTATGCCTTGGGGCTAAAGCTCACCGGCTTTTCGGACAGGCCGAGCGACAGCCAGTGCGCGCGCATCTGCTCGCAGGTGTAGTGGTTGAGCAGGTCGTCTGCCGGCGGGGGAGGCGTCTGCGAGGACGAGCTGGCCTTTTTGCCCATGTAGAGCAGGTGGTAGCAGGCGCTGACGGTGCTCTGCGTGAGGTCCCAGCCCAGGGCCTCCCACATGGCGGTCTGCGCGATGCAGTAGAAGTAGATGTTGTCCTGACCGATAAACTGGTAGATCTGTGCGTCGTCCGAGCACCACCAGTCGCGCCAGTCGAGCGAGCTGTGCTGGTAGGTGGGTGCGGGCACCTGCGTGGAGTCGGCAGCGGGCTCGCCCATGAGGGCGGCATCCTGGGCGGCGACGCCCTCGGTCACGCCGGCGGCCTTGGCATCGCGCGCGAGCACGGTGCGCGTATAGCTGATGGGCGCCCACAAGCTCTCGGGCCAGCACCAGCAGGTGACGTCGGTCACGCCATCGATCTCGGGCACCGGAACGCCCCAGTCGATGTTGCCGGTGATGCGGAAGGGCACGAGTGCCTTGCCGCTGCGGAAGCGCACGCCACCGTTGGCGAGCACGGCGTGGGCATCGTCGCGCTCCTTCCAGCTGGGGAAGGTGACGGTAAAGCTGCTCTTGTTGCCCTCGGGCTCCAACACGGTGTGCTCGGGAAGTTGGTCCTCGACGGCATCGAAGGCCTCGCGGAACTTGTTCTGGATGTAGAGCTGAGCCGGCAGCAGCCACTCCTCCATGGTCTTGGAGACCACGGAGCGAACCTGCGGGTTCTGGGCGAGCTTGGCGGTGTAGGTCTTCATAAAGTCGAGGTAGGCGGGTAGGTCGAAGTAGAGGTTGTCGACCGGGCGCAGCTCGGGCACCTCGCCGGTGAGCTGGCTCTTGGGCGCGATGAGCTCCTCGGGCTCAAACTGGTGGCCCAGATCGCACTCGTCGGCATAAGCCTTCTCGGACTTGCAGCCCTGGATGGGGCAGCGGCCGATGACCTGGCGTCCGTTGAGGAACGTGCCGGCCTTGGCATCGTAGAACTGCAGCGTGGAGCGCTTGGAGATGGTGCCCTGCTCGTGCAGGCGCTCGATAATCTCGGCAGTCACCTCGTTGTGGATCTGGGCCGCCGGCTCAAGGCCCGAGCCGCCGTAGATATCGCAGCTGATGTTGTAGTTGTTGAGGGTCGCGGCCTGGCGGGAGTGATTGGACTCGACATACTCGCCGATGGACTTGTCGTAGCCCTCGTTCTCCTTGAGTTTGCGGTAGCTCTCCATGATGGGCGAACCGTAGCAGTCGGTGCCCGAGGTGAAGATGACGTTTTCGCGGCCCAGGCGGTCGCGCAGGAAGCGGGCGAAGAAGTCGGCCGGGACAAAGACGCCGCCAACGTGGCCAAAGTGAAGGCCCTTGTTGCCGTAGGGCTCGCCGGCGGTAACGATGGCGCGGCGAGGCCAGCTGGGACGGTCGTTCATGGAGTATTTGGATGCCATGGGACTCCTTCGCATATGGTAAGAGCGCGGCCGGGCGCAAGGCCTGGCGACGCGGTGGTCAATTCGTGCATATCGTTCGACATTATCGCACATGCGGACGGGTACGTGGCAGGGGCGCTATCCTAAGATGCTATGAATGAGATTTCCAACATACATGCGTTTGAGGACGAGGATTTTCTACACGCTTGCTTCGTGTGGGGGATGGCCGTGATCGCGGTGTTTGCCGTGTGCCTGGTGCCGATGTTTATGCTGCTGGGCGGGCCTGCGGACTTGGATGCGGCTGAGGCGGGCGGCTGGACCACCGTCGTGGGCTGGATGGTCGGTGTGGCTGCGGTTTCTGCAGCGTCGTTTGCCGTACACGAGCTGGTGCATGCGGTGTTTTTTAAGCTGCTGGCGCCTGCGGGCGCGCATGTGACCTTTGGCGCGAATCGTGAGACGGCGATGATCTATGCCTGCGCCGAGGGCGTTGTGTATTCGCGTCGGCGGTACATGGCCATTTGCCTGGCGCCCACGGTTGTTTTGACGGTGGCGTTTGCCCTGGGGTTTGCGTTCTCGGGCTATCCGCTGCTGTGCTACCTGGCGGCTGGTCTGCACTTGTCGGGCTGCGTGGGCGATTGGTATTACGTGCGGACCATCCTGCGCGACCGCCGCATTGTCGCCTGCGAGGACACATCCTTTGGCGTGCGCTTTTTTGGGTGAGGAGATGTCGATGAAGTCGTTGTTGCTGCATGCGTGCTGTGCACCATGCTCGCTTGAGCCGGTTCGCCTGCTGCGCGAGGAGGGGTTTGAGCCCACGATTT